>WFNS01000114.1 GCA_015488495.1 Gammaproteobacteria bacterium
TGGGGGGAAGAGACCCCGAGGTCGAGAAGGATCCCGTCCACCTCGCCGCGCCATCCGTTCTGTTTCGCCAACGTTTCGAGCTTCACGAAAGAGCCCTGTTCCACGAAAAATCGCTGTTCCCCCGCAAACCGCTGCCGCGCAACCCGAACCGCCTCGGGATCCTTGTCGATTGCCAGCAAGCGCCCTTCCGGGCCCAACCGCTCAAGGATGGCAGCGGCATGTCCGCCCCGGCCGAATGTGGCATCGATGTAGTAGCCATCCCCCCTGATATTCAGCCCTTCGAGGGCAGCATCCAGCATCACTGGACGATGTTCATATCGCTTTTGCATGTAATCCGGCACCCGGTGTACGGGGTGCTCAAAGAGACAGCGTTTCGAGCTCGGCAGGCAGCACCTCTTCACTTTCTGCCAGCCACAGCTCGCGGGATTCGCTCCAGCATCGCTCATCCCACAATTCAAACTTGTTCCCCTGGCCGACCAGCATCACCCGCTTCTCCAGCCGGCCATACTCCCGCAGCAGTGGGGGGAGCAGGATCCTGCCGTTCCCGTCCATCTCCACCTCGGTGGCATGCCCCAGCAACAGACGCTGCAGCTTGCGGGTCTGCTTGTTGAGGGCGGGCAGGCGTACCAGTTTGCGCTCTATCACTTCCCACTCGGGATAGGGATAGAGCAGCAGGCAGCGATCCACGGGATCCCCCGTGATCACCAGCTGGCCATCACCGTTTTCCCGCAGCTGCTCACGATACCTGGTCGGAATGGCCATGCGGCCTTTCCCGTCCAGCGTGAGTGCATTCAGTCCCCGCAGCAAATTCCGCTCCCCGTTTCCGCCTACCTGGATCCATTCTCACCCACTTTGATCCACTTTGTTACCACTTTTTCACACTATAAGGAACACTGCCCCTCCAGGTCAAGAGGAATTGCACACCAAAAAGCAAAAATTCTTGCTTTCCGCACAACAACTTAGCCGAGCAGACAGATCGACGGATCCGGGACGATGGAAGTTGCCAGAACAGGGGGATTCAAAAACAGAAGGTTAGTAGAAAAAGATATACAAATATCTTAAGAACCGCCCGGAACCTCCGTATCGGATAACCGGACGCCATAGCGAAGAAAAAACTGGGGGAGAGCCGGCCAATAAGCCGGGTTCTGTCGTGGACAGCCATTCATCTGGGATGCACGTCACCGTGCACCTCGAGCAACCTACCCGGGAACTGCGCGGGCCACGCATCGCCGAAGCTCGTTCCCCTATTTGGTCTTGCTCCAGGCGGGGTTTACCCTGCCACCGGTGTTACCACCGGCGCGGTGCGCTCTTACCGCACCATTTCACCCTTACCGGCACCATCGGTGCTTAGGCGGTATCTTTTCTGTGGCACTTTCCGTGGGCTTGCGCCCCCCAGGCGTTACCTGGCGCCTTGCCCTGTGGAGCCCGGACTTTCCTCCCTGCCCTGACGGGCACAGCGACTGTCTCGGCCGACTCTCCGTGTATGATTATAGTCTATAACAGGTGTCAAGGGTTCCGATCAGGGAAGGATGCGTCCGTTATCAATCCGGCACCGATGTATGCCATATTCAACCCCCCACCCGTTCCACACGGAGAATCCCCCCACAGGCTCTTCCCCGGATCGTGTGGGAGACCACATATACTCTTCACCCATCGTCCAGATCGACGATGTAGCGATATAGCCGGTTCTTCTTCTCCCCGGTTATCTTCGCCGCCAGCTCGGCAGCCTGTCGCGGCGGAAGCGCTGCCCCCAGGATGTCGGCAATTCTGGCGCTCTCCAGATCCAGCCCCTGGTTTGGCAAACGCTTCCCTGCACCTTTGACCAGCAGCACCAGTTCCCCCTTCTGCTGATCCCGATCCCCGGCAACCCAGGCGGAGATCTCTCCGATGGCTCCCCCGCGGAGGGTCTCGAAACGTTTGGTCAACTCCCGGGCCAGTACCGCCTCCCGCTCCGATCCGAAGATCTCGCACATCTGCCGTAGCGTATCGCAGATGCGGTGAGGTGATTCGTAGAATATCAGCGTCCGGGGTTCGTCACGCAGCGCCTGCAGGCGCGCCCGGCGTGCGCCGGGCTTGGCAGGGAGAAACCCCTCGAAACAGAAGCGGTCGGTGGGCAGGCCGGAGACCGAAAGAGCCGCTATGATGGCACTGGGTCCGGGGATTGGCACCACCGGGATCCCGCGTCGGCGCACCTCGGCTACGAGCCGATAGCCGGGATCGCTGATCAGCGGGGTACCCGCATCGGAGATGAGCGCCACCGATTCCCCTTGCAAAAGCCGTTCGAGCAGCCTGTCCACTCGTTCGTGCTCGTTGTGTTCGTGGAGCGAAACGAGCGGCGTGGTGATGCCGTAACGGTGCAGTAGCCGGGCGCTGTGCCGGGTGTCCTCCGCCGCTATGAGCCGCACATGCTTCAGCGTGTCGACTGCCCGGAAGGTGATGTCCGCCAGGTTGCCGATCGGCGTCGCGACCACGTAGAGCACTCCAGGGGTAGTGATGGTATCAGCCGCCATTCTTGTTACAATGCTCCAACATCTTCAAACGGTGCAAGATCCGAGGGCGCTACCCTCTGGTGCACCCATCCGCATCGACCCGAACGTGGCCCCGATGCCTCGGTATGTATGGAAACGCCTTTTTCAGAGGTGCTGCTTGTTAACATAACACGATTGTAAACCTCTCAGCGGATTGCAAGAGCTGGAAGCAGCCGCCTGGATCGCTCCTGAAACGGATCAGGGCGAGGCAGAAACGGCGGGTTTCGGAAACTAGCTGAACGGTTACACACGGTCGAGCCATGTCAAAAACCACCACCATCCTCGTTGTCATCCTGTTCCTGCTGGGCCTGGGTTCCTGCGCCACCACTCCCCCTCCCCAACCCGACTTCAGGGACCCGGTCACGCCAGCCAAGACCACGACAGAGCGCCAGCGCTATCTGGACATGGCTCGGGAATACACCCGGCTCGCCACCGACTCTCCCTCTCCCCTGCGCCAAGACTACCAGCTGCGGGCAGCCAATATTCTGGCCTTGGCAAGCTTTACCCGCCACGCCCGGCAGATCCTGGATGCCATTCCCGAAGAGGCGCTGGACGAATCACAGCGTATCCGCAAGCGTCTTCTAGCCGCCTACATCGCCATTCTGGAACACAAGCCGGCAGAGGCCTTGCAGCTTCTGGGCACACCGCTCCCCGCCAGTGCCACCACGGCGAGGAAGGCCGACTTCTACCGGCTGCGGGCAACCGCCTATAGCATGGAGGGGAAACATCTGCACAGCGCCCGCGAGCGCGTCGCGTTGGAGAAGTTGCTGACCGACCGCAACGCCATCGAAAAAAACCACCAAGCCATCTGGCAGGCCCTCTCCCAGGTGGACAAACAATCGCTCACTCGGGTGAAAACGCTACCACCACCCCATGAGCTGAGCGGCTGGATCGAGTTGATGCGCATCGCCAAGGCTCCCCACGGGGGTTCGCAGAAGTTGCGTGAACGGCTGGATCGATGGCAGGCAGCGTTCCCCAATCACCCGGCCGGAGGCGCCATTCTGACCGCCCTGTATGAACAGAGCGAACGCAGCCTCTCGTTGAATCCGCAAAACATCGCCTTGCTGCTCCCCCTGAGCGGCAATCTGAAGCCCGCCGGAGAGGCTATCCAGAACGGATTCATCTCGGCCTACTATGAGAGAGAGAAGGAAAATCCCGAGGAGCGACGAATCCGAATCTACGACTCTACAGCGGGATCAGATATACGCGAGGTGTACCGGCTGGCGGCGGAGGAGGGATCGGATCTGATAGTCGGCCCGCTGGACAAGGGCAAACTCACCCTCTTGGCGGAATCGGGTACCCTGAGCCTCCCCACACTGGCGCTCAACTACCTGGAACCCGGCAGCGGGTACACCTCCGATACCCTGTTTCAACTGGGGCTCTCTCCCGAGGATGAAGCCAGGCAGGTGGCGCAACGGATCTGGTCCGATGGGCACAATCGCGTGGGAGTACTCTATCCTGACAACGCCTGGGGTCAGCGGGTCGCCACTGCCTTCATCACTGAGTGGGAAAAGAGCGGCGCCCGCATCGTGGCCAGCCAACCTTACAATATAGAGGGACCGGACTTCTCCACACCCATTGCCCGCCTGTTGAAAACCGCGGAGGAGAATGCGCCACCCGAAGAGCGGCCTACCCAGCCAGCCAAGCCGGCTACGGACAAGGAACCGGAAACCAGGCGCCCTGTCGGGATCGATGCCCTGTTCATGCCCGGATACCCGCTCCAGTTGCGTCAACTGCGTCCCCAGCTCCGCTTCCACGACGCCGGGGAGCTGCCGGTCTATGCCACGTCGCTGGCCTTTACCGGCAAGCCCAACCCGGCCATGGATAGCGACCTCAACGGACTGATCTTCTGTGATATGCCGTGGATCCTGGATACCGACAGTGGAAACCGCAAGCTGCGCCAGGCGATCAAGAAGAATTTCGACATCGTTCCCGACTCCCAACTGAATCGCCTCTATGCACTGGGGGTGGATGCCTACAACGTGATCTTCGCCCTGGCCTCTCTGCAGAGCCAGCCCTACCAGCGTTTCGACGGGGAGACAGGAACACTGATGATGGACGAGCAGGGGCGCCTCCACCGCCGCCTCTCCTGGGCCATCTTCGAACGGGGGGCGCCCCGTCTCCTCCCGGCCACTTCGACCGCTCCCGAATGAGATCCACCACCAGTCAGCGGGGAAGCGATGCGGAACAGCGCGCCTGCCAGTATCTCCAGGAGCATGGCCTGACGCTGTTCGACAGAAACTACCGCTGCCGCGTCGGCGAAATCGACCTGATCATGGAGGATGGCGACTCGCTGGTCTTCGTCGAGGTCCGCTTTCGTGCTTCCAGCCGGTTCGGCAATGGGGCGGAAACGGTGGATCTGCGAAAGCAGCGGCGCATCATCCAGGCGGCGGCCCATTACCTGCAGACGCACTCCAGGCAAGCGCGCCGACCGATGCGTTTCGACGTCGTTTTCATGGAATCTCCGCAACGGATTCACTGGATCTAAAGATGCCTTCCGGAGCTGACCGGCGAGCTTTGCCCGAGGCATTCCTTCGGCAGCTGCGCGACCTGCTGGAAGCCGGTGACACGTTGTTCACCGACCCTGCCGACACCTTCTGCTACGGCTACGACAACAGCCGCCGGCAGGTATCCCCCGATGCGGTGGCGCTCCCTTCCACCCACCAGGAGGTGGTGGAGATCGTTCGTCTCTGCAACCGGTTCTCGGTTCCAGTCACGCCACGGGGTCGGGCGACCGGCACCCCGGGAGGCGCAATCCCCGTCCATGGCGGATTGGTACTCTCCACGGAAAGGCTGAACCGTATCGTGGAGTATGTGCCACAGGACCGCTATCTGGTGACGGAACCGGGGGTGATCAATGCCACGGTTCAGGAGTGGGCTGGCAAAGACGGCTTTTTCTGGCCACCGGATCCCACCAGCGCCGCTTTCTGCACCATTGGCGGCAATCTGGCCTACAACTCCGCCGGCCCGCGGGCGGTCAAATACGGAACCCCTCGCGAAAACACCCTCGGCCTGAGGGCAGTCACCGGCGCAGGAGAGGAGATCAGGGTGGGGGTGCGCACCAGCAAGGGGGTAGTGGGCTATGATCTGACCCGCCTGCTCATCGGCTCCGAGGGAACCCTGGCCATCATCACCGAGGCCACCTTGAAGCTGACACCGCTGCCACAGGCCAAACGCACCCTGCGCGCCATCTATCGGGACATCCGCTCCGCAGCCACCGCCGTTAGCCGCCTCATGGCGCAGCCGGTCATTCCCGCGGCCCTGGAGTTCATCGACGCCAACGCCATCGAGATGATCCGAAACTACAGCCAGGTACCGATTCCCGCCGGCGCAGGTGCGTTGCTGATGATCGAGGTGGATGGCATCGAGGCGGGCATCGACAGCGCAACCAGGTTACTTCATGAGGCGGCGGAAGGTCCCGGACTCCTGTCGATCGAACAGGCCCATACCCGCGAAGAGATTGCGGCCCTCTGGGCGATGCGCAAGGCGCTCTCCCCCGCGCTGCGTAAGGTGGCCCCGAAAAAGATCAACGAAGATGTGGTGGTTCCGGTATCGCACATGGCGGAATTCATCGACCGCCTGGATGGGTTGGCCAGGAAGCACGAGATAACCATCATCAATTTCGGCCACGCGGGCAACGGAAACATTCACGTCAACCTGCTGATCGATCCGGACCAAAAAGTACAACTGGCCCGGGCGGAGCGCTGTCTCGACGAGCTGTTCGGTCTGGTCCTGGAGCTGGGCGGAACTCTCAGCGGTGAACACGGCGTCGGGTTCGACAAGGTGGCCTATATCAGCAGAGAGATCGGCCCCGCCGAGCTCGAACTGATGAGGGGGCTCAAGCGGCAGTTCGATCCGAAGGGAATCCTCAACCCCGGAAAACTGTTCCCCTGAATTCCTTGTGACAAGGAACTACTTGATCACCTTCAGGTGGGAGCGGGAAGAGGTGGGCTTGTCGGGAGATGGGGAATCCGACGCTCTCTCGTCGCCTCCGCCCCTTTCGTCACCTTCACTGAACATCATGCCCTGACCGTTTTCCCGCGCGTAGATGGCCATCACCGCCGAAACGGGCAACATCACCTCCATCGGCGTGCCCGCAAAACGCGCCCTGAACCCGATATAATCGTTCTCCAGGCGAAGAGAATCGACAGCGGCGGGGGCAACATTCAAGACAATCTTGCCGTTGTCAACATATTGCCGCGGAACGATGACCTCCGGCATCTCTGCATCGACCAGCAAATGGGGCGTCATGTCGTTGTCCACGATCCAGTCGTACATCGCCCGAATCAGGTAAGGTCTACTCGATGTCATCCGTCTCTCCAGACGCGCTGATAACCGCTACTCACCCGTGACCAATCGCTATTTTTTCATCTCCCGTTCGGCTGCCGTCAGGCTTTTCTGGAAACTCTCCCTCTCGAACAGCCGGTTGGCATATTGCAGCAACGGTTTGGCCTGTGGCGGGAGATTGATTCCGAGCGCCGGCAGCCGCCACAACAAGGGGGCGATGGCGCAGTCCACAAGAGAATACTCGTCGCTCAGGAAATAGGGCTGCCTCTCGAACAACGGCGCAATGGCCGTCAACCCATCCCGCAACTCCTTGCGCGCCTTCGTCAGGGACGACTTGTCACCCTCCCCGGAAAGTCTCTCCACCAACTTGTCCCAGTCGCTCCGGATACGGTGGAACATCAAGCGGCTTTGGGCTCGCGATACTGGATCGACCGCCATCAGTGGCGGATGGGGAAAGCGTTCATCCAGATACTCTACGATGACCGCCGGCTCGAACAGAACAAGCTCTCGATCGACCAACGTGGGAACGGTATTGTATGGATTCAGGTCAATGAGGTCCTCCGGGAGGTCATCCGGATTCACATCGATGATATCTACGTTGATCGCCTTCTCCGACAATACGATACGCACCCGATGGCTATCGATATCCGTACCGCCGGAAAAAAGGGTCATTGTCGTACGCCGATTGGCAATCACCGCCATCTCAACGATTCTCCTCGCGTATGCACCACTGTAGTCCGCCGTCCTGTTGCAATTTGAACATCGCTTCGAGGAGTTCCCTCTATCCCTTTCCCCGCAAAAGGCCGGCTGCCCTTTCTTTCGATCTCTGAAATTATACCGCGGAAAAAGCAAAGGGGGGCTTGCCCCCCTCTACTCATGGTACCCTCGAATATCCAGCTCAGTGGACATCCTTCCAGTACTCTTTCTTCAGCAGATATGCCAGCACGAAGAAAATGGCCAAAAACAACAACACCTTGACCCCCAGACGCTGCCGCTCCAGCTTGTAGGGTTCACCTACGTAATCAAGGAAATTGACCAGATCACGGATCGCCCCGTCGAACTGCTCCGGGGTCATGGAGCCCGGCTTCACGAGTTCGAAACGTTCGAATACCGGCTCTCCTCCATGCTCATTCTCCTTGAAAATGGCTTTCTGCCATCCCTGCAGGTCCCACATCACGTGCGGCATTCCCACATCTTTGAACACGACGTTGTTCACACCGGTGGGCCGTGCCTCATCTATGTAGAAGCTGCGCAGGTAGGTGTAGAGCCAATCCACGCCTCGGGAGCGGGCAATCAGGCTGAGGTCCGGCGGTGTAGTACCAAAGAACTTGTTGGCATCCGCCGAACTCATGGCAATCTCCATCGTATCGCCGATCTTTTCGGTGGTGAACATGAGATTGGCCTTGACTTGCTCCTCCGTCAGACCGATATCCTGCGCCATCCGATTGTAACGCTGGTACTTGGCCGAGTGACAGCCCATGCAGTAGTTGACGAAAAACTTCGCACCGCGCTGCAGAGAGGCCTGATCAGTCGGGTCGATGTCGGCGTGGTCCAAGTGGATGTTTCCACCCCCTGCCCATCCGAGAACGGGCACTATAGCCAGCAAAAACAGTGAAATCAGCTTTCTCATTGCGTCACCCTCTCTGGAACAGGCTTCGTCTTGTCCATCTTGCTGTAGATCGGCATCAGCAGGAAGAATGCAAAATAGAGTACCGTGCAGATCTGGGCCAGCAGCGTCTTGCCAGGCGTTGCGGGCTGGACACCAAGATATCCCAGTACCACGAAGCAGACCACGAAGATGGCTATCCAGGCCTTGAAGATGGGACCCTTGTAACGAATCGACTTCACCGGGCTGCGATCCAGCCAGGGCAGGAAGAAGAAGATCGCAATCGAGGCGCCCATGGCCACCACTCCCGGGAAAGCGGAACCGGCAACGGAGGGCACGGCACGCAAAATGGCGTAGAACGGCGTGAAGTACCAAACCGGTGCGATATGCTCAGGGGTCTTCATCGGGTTGGCCGGCTCGAAGTTCGGGTATTCCAGGAAGAAGCCTCCCATCTCCGGTGCGTAGAAGATCACCAGCGCAAACAAAAACAGGAAGCCGGCCACACCCACGATATCCTTCACCGAATAATAGGGGTGAAACGGAATACCATCGGCGGGCGCATCCTTGCTCCAGCGATTTCCCTTCGGGCCTTTCTTGATCTCGATACCATCGGGATTGTTGGAGCCTACCTTGTGCAGCGCCACGATGTGGATGAACACCACTGCAGCAAGAATGAACGGCAGGAGGAAGTGCAGGGCGAAGAAGCGGTTCAGTGTGGCGTCGGATATGACGTAGTCTCCGCGGATCCAAACGCCCAGGTCTTCACCTATGACGGGGATGGCGGTAAAGAGGTTGACGATCACCTGCGCTCCCCAGAAGGACATCTGGCCCCAGGGCAACAGATACCCCATGAAGGCCGTCGCCATCATCAGGATGTAGATAATCACCCCGATGATCCACAGCAGCTCCCGGGGTTGGCGATATGAACCATAGATGAGACCACGGAACATGTGCAGATAGATCACGATGAAGAAAGCGGACGCCCCGGTAGAGTGCATGTAGCGGATCAGCCACCCCCAGTTGACATCACGCATGATATATTCGACGGAACCGAAGGCGAGATTGGCATCCGGCTTGTAGCTCATCGCCAGCCAGACCCCGGTCAGAATCTGATTGACCAGCACCAACATGGCCAGGGAACCGAAGAAATACCAGAAATTGAAATTTTTCGGCGCATAGTATTGAGCAAGGTGCTCATTCCACACCTTGGTCAACGGATAACGTTCATCGATCCAGGACAGTAAGCTCATTTAGGCAGCCTCCCCATCTTCACCAACCAGTATGCGGGTCTCAGAGAGATAATAGTAAGGCGGGATCTCGAGATTCTTCGGCGCAGGAACCCCTTGATAAACGCGCGCCGCCAGATCGAAACGAGAACCGTGGCAAGGGCAGAAATAGCCTCCCTTCCACTCCGGACCCAGGTCTGCCGGAGCGATCTCCGGGCGATAGGTGGGAGAACAGCCAAGGTGCGTACAGATACCCACTGCGACCAGGTATTCTGGCTTGCGCGAACGGTATTCGTTCTTGCAGTACTCAGGCTGTTGCGGCATTTCGGAGTTCGGATCCAGCAACTGATCGTTGAGGGTCGGCAGGTCTTTCAGGTTTTGCTCGGTACGGTGCACAATCCAGATGGGTTTGCCCCGCCACTCGACGGTCATCATCTGCCCCGGCTCCAGCTTACTGATATCCGCCTCCACCGGTGCTCCGGCAGCCCTGGCCTTGGCACTGGGATTCCAGGCAGATATAAAAGGAACCAACAGATACGCCGTCCCTACTGCACCCACCACCGTAGTGGCAGCGGTCAGGAAGCGGCGCTTGCTGGTATCAACAGCGTCTGCACTCATAGTCATCGTCTCCCGATTGTTACCTGGGTTATATCGTTATCGAAATCTTGGATGCCCCATCACTCTGGCTCCCGCTCGCCAAGAACCCTCTGCTCCGGAGCCAGGCACACCTTATCGCCGATAGAATCAGAATACCCATATAGTCAAGCGGGGTAGTTTCATACAAAGTGCCCGCAAGGTCAAGGTTTGGTCTTGCCGCTCAACATTATCTCGCTGTTTTGCCAAATAAATTGGAGCTCCCCTCCGGGACAGGCGTCTGCGACAGGAAAAAAGATGGATATTTGCTGCGAAATTCACTAACGTCGAGGCAAAAGCAACCGCGACGTCGGCATCAGCATGCCCGCATGTGGCACCCCGATCCGGGGCATGACACGAGCAGGATGCTGCTTGACAGTAAAGAGGGCATAATAAAAAAGCGCGACAAAGGAGCCGCGCAAATACCACCCAAGGGGAGTTCAGTTGCCCCGCCTCGACAACGAGCTTTCCACAAACAGCCTTGGATTGCTTGAAGACAAAGACTTGGATAGCCGGAAAAACTCAGCGGGACAGATTGAAATCTGAGAAAACAAATCCTCAGATGACTGACAGGCTAACAAAGAAATTCAAGCCATTCAAATATAATTATTGAAAAACAAGCAATTATGTTGCCCATTGACCACAGGACCTATCGGTCCTACAGCCGGAACATTCCGCCCCAAGGGTTTACCTCAACCCAATCGCACCCACCCCTGCTCCACGGCCCGACGTAGCCGATTCATCCGACCATGGAAGAAGTGATCCGCACCACTCATCAGCCGGAACAGCGGCCGCGGAGACTGCCGCTGCACCCACTCCTGGACGGCCTGTGGATCCACGATCTCGTCGCGTGCCCCTTGGATCACCATCCAAGGGACCTTCACCGGCGGCAACGAATCGAAATCGAACAGCGTCACGGGTGGTGCAACCAGCAATAGCCGCTGAGCTCTCAACCGGGCCTCAGCGCGCAACACCACATAGGCGCCGAAGGAGAATCCGGCCAACCACAACGGAGCCTCCGGGTGACGAGCCCGAAACCAGCGGCTCACGGCATACAGATCCTCCATCTCACCGATTCCGTGGTCGTACTCGCCCTCGCTCCTGCCCACACCCCGGAAATTGAAGCGCAGGGTGGGCATCCCCATGCCATTGAAGACAGCGGACAGGGTATGCACCACCTTGTTGGCCATGCTCCCGCCATAGAGAGGATGGGGATGACAGATGACCACCACGGCAAAATTCTTCGCTGGAAACGGGGGGTAAGAGGTAGACACCTCGATGTTCCCTGCCGGCCCCTGGAGAAGCAACTCCTCACCGAGGCAAGGAGCCTCCTCCAGGCCATCGTAGAGGTGATGCTCCTGGATCCGGGAAGTATCGAACTCCCGGCTCATCCGATTCGCAGCCGCTCCACCACCTGCCCGTTACAGAGATGACTGGAGATGATCTCATCGATGTCTGCGCGGGAACCGTACCGGTACCAGACCGCCTCGGGATAGATCACCAGAACCGGCCCTTCCCCGCAGCGGTTCATACAGCCCGCCGTATTGACCCGCACGTTGCCATCGATTGCCTCACCAAGCTCCTTCACCCGCTGCTTGGCGTAATCTCGATATTCCACCGCTGGACCGTCACCACAGCACTTACCGCCATCGGCACGCTTGTTGACACAGAAAAAGAGGTGATAACGATAATAGCTCTGTTCCACTGGATTCGGTTCTCCCAACCATTGGTGCGGCAAGAATATTAACCCGCCTCGAAAGACAACTCCACCGTTCTTTTGTACCATCCCCCGCCATGGCCGAAAAAACCACTGACGCTCGTTTCCTCTCCAGCGCAGCCGACCGCTGCGTGATGTGCGGGCTCTGCCTGCCCCATTGTCCCACCTATCGACTCTGCAACCGGGAAAGCGAGTCACCTCGTGGGCGCATCGCCCTGATACGCGCACTGGCGAGTGGCGAGCTGCCGCCGACTCCACGGCTGATGGAGCACCTTGACCACTGCCTGGTTTGTCGCGCCTGCGAAAGGGCCTGCCCCGCCGAAGTCCCCTATGGCGAACTGATCGATACCGCGCGCGCCCTGCTGGCGCAAGAAGGAAGAGCGGAGGATCCATCTTCCGGACCTGACAGGCTGCTGAACGATGTCACGCGCCTGCAACGCTGGCGCCCACTGCTGCGCTTCTATCAAGGCAGCGGGATACAAAGGATGGCCCGGGCATTACGGGCTCCGGAAAAAATGGGGGTGGGACTACTGGAGCGGCTGCTGCCGCCGCTGCCGCGGAACCCCCGGTGGCATCGGCACTATCCGGCCACCGGCAATCAACGGGGGCGGGTCGCCCTCTTTACCGGCTGTACCGGCAGGGCCCTGGATGGCGCCACCCTGCAAGCGGCCATAAGGATCCTGTCCCTGTTGGGCTATTCGGTGACGCTGCCAGACACCCAGACATGCTGCGGGGCATTGCACCTGCATGCGGGCGCCCCGGAAGACGCCCGTCGGCTTGCCATCGCCAACCTGGCGGCCTTCGAGAACGAAGAGGTGGACGCCGTCATCCATGTAACCAGCGGCTGTGGCATCCATCTAATGGAATACCCCAGGCTCCCCGGGCTCACACGCACGGAACGCCAACGGGCCAAGCGGTTCGCCAAAAAGGTGTTCGAGATCAGCCAGTTCATCGAAACATCCACCTGGCCCGCGGCACTCGACCCGTTGCCGCTGAAAAGTACCGCCGCCGTTCACATCCCGTGCAGCCTGCAGCAACCGGGACACCACCCCGAATACACCTTCTCACTGTTGCGCAGAATCCCCGACCTAGAGCTCACCCCCCTACCGGACAATGCGCTCTGTTGCGGAGCGGCGGGAGACTATCTGTTGCGCCACCCCGATACCGCCAGAGCCCTTCTCACCCCCAAACTGGATGCTCTCGAAGCGTTACAGGCACCCCTGCTGATTACGGCAAATATCGGTTGCGCCCTCCATTTCAGAGCGGCGCTCCAGGAGGAAAAGCGGCCCGTGGAGGTGCTGCATCCGGTGACCCTGCTCGCCCGTCAGCTCCCCGAGCCCACCGACTTGCCCTCCCGAGGTCAAGCCCATAAAATGCGTGGCACGCCCCAGTAGCTCAGCTGGATAGAGCATCCCCCTCCTAAGGGGAAGGTCACACGTTCGAATCGTGTCTGGGGCGCCAAATCCTCACTTGTAGTACGGCTTGCCGAAGGTCGTCTTCCGCATTACATGGCAGCGTCTGCAGTTGTTGAACTTGTGGACCGGGAAGGCCACCTTCCCGTGGCACTTCCCACACCACTTGCCTTCGAAGATCTCGCTCATCCGAATCGGGTTGGAGCCGTTCTTCTTCTTGAACGGTTCTGGATGGCAGCTGTCGCAACTGATCAGGTTGCTGTGAACCCCGTGCGGAAACAGCACGTCGGGCATGAAATGCGCCTGAGTTTGCAACAAGATGATGTTTTCGAAGAACTTCTCCTTGTGCTCCTCATCCGGGGCCGGAGAGCCGTCGATGGTACATCGCGGGGAAATCAGCCCGTCGGCCTGAGCCTTCGTCCAGTTCACCAACCCATACTGATCCTTGGGAAGGAGCTCGAATGCAGGGACCTTGCCGTCGTTCTCCAACTTGCGCTCCGCATAGCCATAGACATTCATGTCCTTCAGCAACGCGTCGAGCATCGCCTCCTGCGAAGCATCGCATTGTGAACCAATCACTCTTTGACAGAGATTTTCTTCCGCCACTCCGGCTGTTACATGGCCGAACAACAGAACCAACAGGGCTGCCTGCAGTGCATACCAAGCCAAAACAATGGATCTGCCATCGTGCACCATCCTCACGTTCTCACCCATTTCAGCCCTTGTTTACTGCTTTTTTCTGCGCTCCTTTCTGGGCTTTCTTTTGGGTGTGACAGCGCGCACAATCGGTCAATGGGAAAGCCACTTTCCCGTGGCATCTGCCACACCATTTTCCTTCCGCAATTTCAGCCATGCTCATCTTATTCTTTCCTTTCCCCATCACGAAAATCGCTGGATGGCAATTTTCACAACCAAGCCAATAGGTGTGAATATCATGAGGGAACATAACGTTATTCACGAAATCCCCTTTGGCTACGATAACCACATCCATGTCAAACGGCGGGACATCTGGCTTTTTCGGATCCAGACTGCCAACAGGGTTGATCTCCCCCTCTTTCACCACTGCAACCCAGTCGACGAGACCGAATTTATCTTTGGGAAGACCAGCTCCAGCAAGCGCGGCGGGGCGTTTGCTCATCCCGATCTTGTAGGCTTCACTCACGGGGTTTTCTGGGTTGCCCATGCCAGCCGGCTTGCCATCACTTCCCAGATAGATGGAGCTTTTCACCTTGCTGACAGAAGGAGATACAGATGGAGCTGGCTTTTTCTTTTCAGCAGACCCGACGACTTCCTTCTTTGTTGCAGGAGCCTCGACGGCAGGTTTTGCGACCTCTTTGCTCTTGGCAGCAGTGGCTTCTTCCGCGGCCTTTTTCACCTGCTCGCCGCCGGTGGTACATGCAGAAATCAAAACAAGCGACAGCATGGCCACTGCTACCGCACCCGGTATCTTGCCTGGCATCATCATTTCTGTCACCCCCTTACTGTTTACCGGACTGCTTACCGGCGTCTGCTGTACTACTTGCCGCCGGAGTCAACTCTGCCGAATGGCATTTCTTGCACTCCAGAGGTTCCCAGGCAATCTGGCCATTGTGGCAGGTTCCGCAGGCTTTGCCATCCATGATATCCGCCATGGTTATATGATTGGCCCCTTTACGCATGACGAATATCTTCTCATGGCACACCTTGCATTTGTACCGGATTCGATGAAACCAGTGGGGGAAAATCACCGCGCCAACGTCAGCTTTCGCCATGCTGTCCCTTGTGGAATCCATGTATATATCGCCGTACTCCCGTGCCTCTGCCAACGAGAGAACACTCACCGACAATAGCCCAGCAATCATCAGGGAAAACACCCCTCGACCCGCCAATTTGATGGTTGTCATATTCACCCTCATTCTACCCCGTTCTCCTGTAAAACCACTTTATTTATAATGACTTTGTTACGCCTGGAAACCCAGTATTTTCAACAGATACCATATTCCAATGGGGGAGTCAAAATTCTGCGAAACCCAGCAACAAGGGACCAACCTGCCCGAAATGCCCCTTAACAACACAGATTATACGGGATTAGACTCGGCCGTCGGTGGGGAAATCCTTTCAAATTCTACGGCTTTTCACCCCTCTTCTTCGGTCGCGCTTTACATCTGTCAATTTATACACCACTATTAAATATCGAAGGCTGTATACTCCTGCTCACGTGCCATGACCATGAACAGATACAGGATATCCGCTCTACCACAGCTCATCCTTTCCATCCTGGCCGTACCTCTATTCTTCATTTCGCCCGGAGCATGTGCTGCCGAATTGTCTATTACCGAATTTATCAACGAATTTACCCAGAACTATTACCAGCAGAAGTTCCTCGCTCAGACAGAGTTGGTAAAAAAGCATGGAGATCTGGTACCGAAGGCAGTCAATCAGCTAATAGAAGAGACAAAAAAAGGAAGCAAAAGCTTCGAAGAACGGATGTTTCTGCTGAATATCGCAAGCGCAATGGCATATATGCAGCGCCATCTTCATGGGGACTCTGCCCCCTTGGCAGAAGTCGACCCGGTAATCAAGGAAGAGATGGAGCAAGAAAAGAAAAGAAATGCCGAATTGATGAAATGGAAAGAGGAAGAGCGCTTTCTTGGTAACTTTGTCATGAAGCAGCATGGAAAAGCGCTTGAAGAAGCGGGACTCGCTCCCGTCCTGTACCCACATTGGAAGCACAGACTTCTATTCGAATGCAAAGTATGTCACAACTCTATCTTTCGTATGCAACGCTGGATCAACCGGATTTCCCAGAAAAAAATCGTTGCGGGCGAGCAATGCGGCATCTGTCACAATGGTAAAATCGCATTTTCAGCAAATAATGATGAACATTGTGGCAAGTGCCATATAGCGGGAAAACCTGAGGCAGAAAAGTTACATAACCCCGATCTAATCGATCACGCCGAAATCAAGCAGGTTGCCGAACGGGTAGGTGCCCAGTGGCATCCAGAAAACCTGATCAATGGAAGGCTACCCGTAGATCGATTTGGGCTGATCGATTGGCTGAAGATGAAGCGGGATAACGTATTCGTACCAATCGCAAGTCTGCAAAACGATTACAAGGAACGAACCAGGGACAATAAGATCCTATTCATATCCAAGAGCAATTTTGTCAACAATGTTCTATTCGACCACAAGGTCCATTCGGACTGGATAGATTGCTCCAGCTGTCACCCCGCTTTCTTCAGAGACAAGCTGGGCGGAAATGATATGAAAATGAGAGATATGTCCAAAGGACGCTACTGCGGACATTGTCACGGCAAGGTCTCATTCAAGTTCGCGGACTGCAAGAGATGCCACAGCCAGCCTCCAAATGAACAAGTGGATGCCCTGATCCGACCTACTATGCACTGAAGGCGTAGCTCACGATAGAAAAACTGTTCGTCTACTCCGTTTTTCCTGAGTGGCACTTTTCGCATAGTAGAAGAGGAAACGCTTCCACACCACTGTGACAGCCAGACGAGCCACAAAACTCCCCATCGATATTCTTTTGCATATTGATGTCGTTAGCACCGATTTTTTCCTTGAATATCTTCGGGTGGCAGTCTCCACATTGATAGAGCATTTCGTGAAGTTTGTGAGGATACACAACACTTCCCACACCTGCCTTTTTCATGCTCTCTAGCTTGGATTTAAATATAATTTCAGCAGGAGCGGTGACCTGGGCGGCGGGCTGGGCATTTATCCCGCTGCACGCCAAAAGCACAGCAAACAACCAATATCTATTTTTCAACACTTTTCTCCACCGGATAATAGGCTGGTCCACCCTCTCGCCTGATCACATCTTTACCTATGGGCGTTCCTTTTGGTTGATTGTGACATCGATTACAATCACTGATTGGAAACGCCACCTTGTCATGGCAGCGGCCGCACCATTTTCCCTGCCTGATGCCAAGCATGTCAACCGGGGTCTTTCCCGCCTCTTTTTCGAAAATAGGCCCGCCGACAGTGTCATGGCATATCCGGCACTGCAGCCAATAAACATGAATATCATGAGGGAAAAGAACATCCGCGACAAATTCAGATTTTGTTACAAATAAAATCTTGGTATCTCTCGTCTCCCGCTTCTTTCCACTCCGGTTCAGATCCCAAATTGGATTGACCTTACCTTCTTTTATTGCTGCAGCCCAATCCACCAGGCCGTATCTGTCAAGGGGAAGACCACTTTCCGAAAGAGCAGCTGGATGCCACCCCGATGCCAGCTTGATTATATTTGAGTAGGGCTTCGCTTTACTTCCAATACGAATATCAAGCGCCCTCTCCTTCAGGGTTTTTTCTGCCTGCCCCTCTCCCCGATGGGCATATTGTATTGGTCCTGCACTCCAACCTGGCTCCAACGAGTGGCAGCGATCACACTCCAACGGCTCCCAAGCAATCAGCCCATTGTGGCACACTCCGCACTGCTCTCCCTGCTCCGATATGCGCGCCATATTGATATCATTTCCACCGGATCTCAAAATGAAGACTTCTTCGTGGCATACATCACATCGATAGCGAATCCTGTGAAACCAATGAGGAAAGACCACATCTCCCACCTGAGCCTTCCTCATGGGTTCCGCCTTCCTATTTAGAATGATATCGCCATACTCGGCAAGGGCTGACAGAGGAAACAGGATACATAACAAGTGCACCAAGAAGGGAAGAGTTATGTATCCCGACCGTAGAAACATCATTCCACCTCAGGTCAGTGCTCTAAATGTTACCAAGAGAATCAATGGCAAAACCTCAATATAAGGTGCCCTATGTGTCCTGGCTCGGTGTTACGCAGGCTTGCCATAGGAGTGCTATGGCACCACCGCAGCCCCTTGCTTTGACCATCCAGACACCCGCGGATTGAGGCTTTGCCATCGATTGTCTTGATGTGCCCGGATCTCCTTCAATTCACGCCTTTCCACACA
>WFNS01000115.1 GCA_015488495.1 Gammaproteobacteria bacterium
AAACCGAGGCGGAATACCGGGACCATTACCGCCGGGTGTACTGCCGGGGTGTGATTGAAACCCATGATAGAATTCGGGTCTTTTTCCAGCCACAGCGTTTCGAGCACGCCTTTTACGAAGGACGCGGGAAAACCCGATTTTCGCCCGTACGCGCTCAACGGCTCGACTGGATCGGCGCGACGCTGGCCCATCCCGAGGCCGTTCTGTACCAAGGCTGGGACAACAAGGGGCACCGCTACGTGCCTGAACGTCGGGTGAGCGTGGTCTACGAGGATTTCGTCGTGGTGGTGGAACTTTCGCTCGGCCGGAACGATGTGCTGAAAGGGAGATTCATTACCTGCTATCAGGCCGATAACAGCATCAGCAAGATCCGCCAGTCACCGCTGTGGGATCGGGAGCTGTGTCTGAGGGTGCTGAGAGATAGGTATGGCCGCTGATTCGCTACGCTGGCTCAGCAGACCGAAGCCTCGATTGGTTCAAAGCCGATGGGCAGTGAACTCGGTGCATATTCTATTAGCGGCCGGAATTTTGTCAAGTTTAATTTACCCCCTCTCAGGGTAGGTGATTGTCATGGAACTTATTGAAAATACTGGAAAAACCGGCTTACGCTTCAACGAGGAATACCTCTCCCAGATCCCGGCCCTACAACTGCTGATCAATCTGGGCTTCGAGTACCTGCCGCCGGATGAGGCACTGAAGGCCCGCGGCGGGCGGCTCGGCAGCCTGCTTCTGGAGGAGATCCTGCGCCAGCAGCTCAAGGCCATCAACCGCATCCAGTACAAGGGCCAGGAGTACCTGTTCAGCGAGGAGAACATTCAGTCGGCCATCCAGAAGCTGAAGAACGTCAAGTACGACGGTCTGCAAAAGACCAATGAGGCCGTCTATGATCTACTCACCCTTGGCACGGCGCTGGAGCAGTCCGTCGAAGGGGACACACGCAGCTTCAACCTAAACTACATCGACTGGCGCAACTGGCAGAACAACCGCTTCCATGTGACCGCCGAGTTCAGCGTCGAGCGCAACCGCAGCACGGAGACCGTACGGCCGGACATCGTGCTGTTCGTCAACGGCATCCCCTTTTCCGTCATCGAGTGCAAATCGCCGAATGTGGAGGTGGAACAGGCCATCTCCCAGTGCCTGCGCAACCAGGGCGAGGACTATGTGCCCCGGCTGTTCACCTATGTGCAGCAGGTGCTGGCGGTGAACAAGAACGCGGCCCGCTACGCCACAGCCGGCACCCCGGCCCGCTTTTGGAGTGTGTGGCGCGAGCTGGCGGACCGGGAAGAGGCGGTGGCCGAGGCGGTCAACCGGCCTTTACCCAAGGAGGTGAAGGATCGGTTGTTCTCAGGCGACTTCACCCCAGCCCGGAAGTATTTCGATGCCCTCGAGGCCGAGGGTCCGCGCCTGGTGACCGAGCAGGACCGGACGATTTACAGCCTGTGCCGCCCCGAGCGCTTGTTGGAGCTGGCCTACATGTTCAGCCTGTTCGAGGGCGGGCTGAAGAAGATCGCCCGCTACCAGCAGTATTTCGTCATCAAGTCCACCCTCGAGCGGGTGAAACAGCGCGACGCCTTCGGGAAGCGGCGCGGTGGCATCATCTGGCACACCCAGGGTTCGGGCAAGTCGCTGACCATGGTGATGCTTGCCCGCAATCTGGCGCTGGACCCCGATATCCCCAATCCACGCATCGTGCTGGTAACCGACCGCGAGGACCTGGACCGGCAACTGGGAAACACTTTTGCCGCCTGCGGCCTGGACCCCAACCGCGCGACCTCGGGGCGCCACCTGCTAGAGCTGGTCAGTGAGCACAAGGCCGGCATCGTCACCACCCTGGTGCACAAGTTCGACAAGGCGCTCAAGGCCCGTAAGTTCCGCGAGGAGTCGCCGGACATCTTCATGCTGGTGGACGAGAGCCACCGCACCCATTTCGGCACCCTGGCGGCGCGTATGCGGCAGATGTTCCCTAATGCCTGCTATCTGGGCTTCACCGGCACGCCGCTGATGAAGAAGGAGAAGAACAACTTTGAAAAGTTCGGCGGGCTGATCGAGCCCTACTATTCCATCAAGCAGGCGGTGGAGGACCATGCCGTGGTGCCTCTCCTGTACGAGGGACGGCATGTGGAGATGGAGCAGAACCGGGCGGCCATCGATCTGTGGTTCGAGCGGCACACTCGGGGCCTATCCAAGGAACAGCAGGCGGACCTGAAGAAGAAATACGCCCGCGCCGAGATGCTCAACAAGGCCGACCAGGTCATCTACATGCGCGCCTTCGACATCAGCGAGCATTACCGCGCCAACTGGCAGGGCACCGGTTTCAAGGCGCAACTGG
>WFNS01000116.1 GCA_015488495.1 Gammaproteobacteria bacterium
GCGATATGATTTTCGAAAAACTGCTTGATGGTTGTCAGCATGGATTCATCCGTGAAGATGGCAATTTTCCTATTATATTCTGAAACAGAACGCTGTCGAACGAATTGCTTTTGATTGCAAACAAGAATAATTACCATTATCATAAAAATGGCTATTCTTTGGAGCAAGAGATGAACAAGTTTCTGATAGTTTCCGTTTTCTCCATCATTTCGATCTTGTCGAGCGGCTTTGCGATCGCCGCTGAACAGGTGAATCTCTATTCCGCCCGGAAAGAGAGCCTGATCAAGCCGTTGCTGGAGCGTTTCACCGCCGAGACCGGGATTCGAGTCAATCTGGTCACCGGCAAGGCAGCCGCGCTGCAGAAGCGACTGGAGGTGGAGGGGCGCAACACGCCCGCCGATCTGTTTCTCACCAGCGATGCAGGGCGTCTCCATCTGGCCAGGCAGGCCGGACTGTTCCAGCCGGTGGAAAGTGAGTTGCTGACCCGGGTCGTTCCGGCCCATCTGCGGGACAAGGACAACCACTGGTTCGGCCTCTCCAAACGTGCCCGTATCATCGTCTACAGTAAACAGCGGGTGAAGCCGGGGGCGCTCTCCCGCTATGAGGATCTGACCGATCCCCGTTGGAAGGGCAGGATCTGCATCCGCTCTTCCGGCAACATCTACAATCAGTCGCTGCTTGCTTCGATAGTGGCTCATTTCGGCGAGCAGACGGCCGAGCGGTGGGCCGCCGGGGTGGTGGCCAACTTCGCCCGTCCGCCGCGGGGCAATGACCGGGCCCAGATCAAGGCGGTCGCCATCGGGGAGTGTGATGTTGCCGTGGTCAACAGCTACTACCTGGGCAAGATGCAGAACTCCAGCGATCCGGCTGAACGTGACGCAGCGGACAAGGTGGTGCCTCTGTTTCCCAACCAGGCGGATCGAGGGACCCACATCAATATCAGCGGTGCGGGTGTCATCCGCCACGCCAGGAACCGCGAGAATGCCATCCGGCTGCTGGAGTTCCTGGTGGCTGACGAGGCGCAGCGCTGGTACGCGGCGACCAATCACGAGTATCCGGTGAAGTCCGGGATCGAGGTGAGCCCCACCGTCAAGGCCTGGGGGTATCCCTTCAAGGAGGACACACTCGACATGGGAGCGCTGGGGGTTCACAACATAACTGCGGTGAAGATCTTCGACCGGGTTGGCTGGCGTTGACGAGAGAACCGTCCATGGCCGGGAGCGGGGGGCAGTGAGTACGCTTTGCTTCCGGAGGCATCTTCCCTTCTCCGGTGGGGTGTGCGGCCATTTGCGCCAGCCGTCGCTGTGGACCGGGGTGGCTGCCGTTACCGCCCTGGTGGTGATGACGCCCATCCTCACGGTGCTTGGCTACCTGTTCCATCCCGGTACGGAAAGCTGGCAGCACCTGGCAGAGACCGTTCTGGACGACTATGTCTGCAACTCGCTGTTGCTGACCGCCGGCGTGGCGGTGGGGGCCGGCAGTATCGGGATCACCACCGCCTGGCTGACCAGCATGTACCGCTTTCCCGGCCGTCGCCTGTTCGTCTGGGCGCTGTTGTTGCCGCTGTCGTTTCCGGCCTACATTCTCGCCTACACCTATACCGGCATGCTGGAACCGGCCGGCCCGGTACAGGGCTGGATCCGGAGCACCTTCGGGCTTGCCTACGGTGAGTATTGGTTTCCCGAGGTCCGTTCCCTCGGCGGAGCGGTGGTGATGCTGTCGCTGGTGCTCTATCCGTATGTCTATCTGCTGGCCCGGGCATCCTTTCTCGAGCAGTCGGTGTGTGCCCTGGAGGCGAGCCGCTCCCTCGGTTGTGGTCCCTGGCGCAGCTTCTTCCTCGTGGCGCTGCCACTGGCCCGCCCGGCCATTGTGGTGGGTTTGTCGCTGGCCCTGATGGAGACCCTGGCCGACTTCGGTACGGTGGACTATTTCGGCGTCAGTACCTTCACCACCGGTATCTTCCGCACCTGGTACGGACTTTACGACGAGGTGGCGGCGGCACAGCTGGCGGCGCTGCTGATGCTGTTCGTGCTGGTTCTGCTGGGGCTCGAGCGTGCTTCGCGTCGCCGGATGCGTTTCCACCATGCCACCAACCGGCATCGTGCCCTGCCCCAGCAGCGGCTGCGGCCCTTTGCCGGAGGGCTGGCCGCAGTGGCCTGCTTGCTGCCGGTGGCGTTCGGATTCCTGCTTCCCTTTGGTCAGCTCGCCGTCTGGATGGTGCAGACGGGGGAGCAGGCCCTGGATGCCGGGTTCTTTGCCCTGGCGCGCAACAGCTTTCTGTTGGCCGGCGGGGCCGCGGTGATTGCGCTGCTGGTGGCGCTGATCCTTGGATATGGGAGGCGGCTGCATCCGACCCGTTGGCTGCGGGCGCTGGTTCAGGTGGCCGGCATGGGATACGCCATCCCCGGCATGGTGATCGCCATTGGCGTGTTGATTCCGTTCGGCTGGCTGGACAATGCCATCGATGGCTGGATGCGCGAGCGGTTCGGGTTCGCCACCGGGTTGTTGCTGAGCGGTACGCTGTTCATCCTGTTGTTCGCCTATCTGGTGCGCTTTCTCACCATCTCCTTGCAGACCGTCGAGGCGGGACTGGGACGGATCCGGCCTGCCATGGATGAGGCCGCCTGGTCCATGGGAGCGTCCCGCCTCGCTACGTTGCGCCGGGTTCACCTGCCGCTGATGCGCGGCAGCCTGCTGACCGCGCTGTTGATCGTCTTCGTGGATGTGCTCAAGGAGCTGCCCGCCACGCTGGTGCTGCGGCCATTCAATTTCAACACGCTGGCGGTTCGTGCCTACGAACTCGCTTCCGACGAGCGGCTCGCAGATGCTTCCAGCGCGGCGCTGACCATCGTCCTGGTGGGTATCGTTCCGGTCGTTCTGCTCAGTCTCACCA
>WFNS01000117.1 GCA_015488495.1 Gammaproteobacteria bacterium
GCGATCCCCCCCCAGAGATCGGCGCCTCGGCGGCTATGAAGATGGATCAGGTCAGGTGCCTCTTCGCGGATGATGCGCCGCAATCGCCATACGAAAGCCGCATCCAGATCACCTGACATGGGCACAACATGTATGTGCTCCGTTACCTCCTGAACTTCGGCATCCACACCGATGGCGCTCTGCTCGCTACACACCAAAACATTCTGCTCTCCCCTCGCATGCAAACCGCGCAGCAGATAGCGAACCTGAAGCGCTCCTCCATAGAGCTGCTTGCCGGTCTCCACATGCAGGATCTTCATGATGACAGGACCTCTTCCGCCATCACCGCTACCTCTTGCGCGGTAATCGCCGTCATGCATGGAAATTTCCCGGCACAGGTCGGCCTGCGCCGGCAGGGGGAACAATCATAGTGCTTGTAGATCACCTGAGCTGCAGCGATTCCCGGATCCAGATATGGGCAGGTAGCGCCAAACAACGCAACCGTGGGAGTATCGACAGCGATCCCCATATGAGTCATACCTGTATCGACTCCTACCAGAAGCTTCGCATTGCCGATAACAGCCGCTGACTGACGCAGCGTACTCTCCCCTACCATCCCGTACACCGGAGTTGCAAAGCGCTCGGTCAAATGCCGGAACAACTCCCGGTCTCCCGGTCCACCCAATATCACCGTTGGCATGTCCCATTGTCGATAGAGCAACTTGGCCAGTTCGGCCCAACGCTCTTCAACCCAATGCTTTTGTGGCCGGGTAGTGAAAGGCGCGAACACTACATAACCATCATCCAACCCCTCCCGTTCAATAAATTCCCGGGCAAAGCTCTCATCCTCGTCGGTACGTGCGATCTCCATCTGAAAGGGCTCGCTCTCCCACCCCAGTTCACGCGCAAGATGTAGATACTCGGATCCAATACGACGATCCGACACCGGCTTGGGAAGCACCCGAGTCATCAAGAGGCTACTACCCTCTTTCGAACCAAGCCCGATGCGCTCCGAAGCTCCGGAGAGCCATCCCAGCACGCCGCTCTTCAACAATCCCTGCACATCCACGGCCATATCGAACTCCCTTTCCCGAAGCATCCGTCGGAAATCCCTTATCTCCTTGAGCAGACGAAGCCAACGGCGCTCTTTCCAAAAGCGATACCAACGGCTCCGCGGCCAGACGATCACCTCGTCCAAATCAGGGTTGGCGCTGAGCAGCTCCGCCACCTCCGGCTGGACCAGCCACGCGAGATGGGCCCGGGGATGACGGCGTCTCACCGCCTTGATCAGGGGAGAGGCCATGACCACGTCGCCAATGGCGGAAAGGCGGACGATGAGGATCGATTTCATGACCTGGAAACCAGACGTTCTCTCCCCGTCTCGAACCGCAGCCTTGCGTAGAAAGCGGGATCGGCGAATGGCCTGGTCATCACCATGGCTGCGGCGAAGAACAGCAGAACGAAATCCCGATAGTCCCACTTCACGATACGGATATCGAAACAGCTCCAGATCATAGAAAACAGCAGGGTACCGACAAGAAAATAGAACCAGTCCGCAGGAATGCGACCTTCGCGATACCCTTTCCACACCTCGCGATAGACGAACCAGACGATGGAGGCAAGAATGAAAAACCCCACCAAACCAAAACGCACCAGAATCTCAAGGTAGATATTGTGAAAATGGGGAGGTATATAGTGGCTCTGGCCGAAAACCCCTGACATCCATTTCTGTTCCATCAGGTACTTCTCTGACCCGGTTCCCCAGCCGAACAGCGGGCGTTCCAGCCACTTGTCGATCCCATGGTGCCACAGATGTATCCTGATTCCGATGGAACTGGTAGGCACGTTGGCAACCTCTTCCTCGAGCAGGGCACGATAGGTCTCCCGCTCCTGCGCCAGCCGATTTGCCACTCCATCCAACTGGGAAAACACTACGATGCTCGCCAACACCAACCCGATACCCGCAAACCCTGCGGCCCTATGTACTGAAAAACTGGCCGAACTCCGCCATAACGTCAGACAGTAGAACACGAGAACCACAGGCACCACCAACAACGCCGCCAACCAGGTTCCTCTGGCCTTTCCGACCATAATGACTTCGATACTTATCACGGAAACAAGGATCAAGCCGGCGATAGCCAGAAACCTTCCCCAGCGATGCGAAATCGAAGCAAGCAGGCGTCTGGAAAAGAGGGCCAATCCCAACAGCACCACGACCAGATAGGAACTGAAAGAGATGTGCCACAAACCAAAGCCCCAAGGGCGATAGCCACCTCCAATGACGGAGGAAAACTCTTCCCAGGGGAAAAACAGGAAAACCCGGGTCAACGCGCCCAAGGCGAACAGCGCAAACGAAATGTAGAGGCGTTTCGGTTCTCCTTTCAGCCACCAGGCAACCAGCAGAACCAGCCCCAGATCCCCCCAATGTACCACCTGATCCCACTGGTGGTCCCAGGTCTCCGGGAGCCGGAAACCTGCTATCATACCGCTCGCCACTACGTAAAAAAGCCCAAGAAGGATGAGCCGAACCACCCGGCTGGAGCGATAGACCTGCCACACATCCGGCAGCTGCGGCAGCATCGCGATCAGCATCAGCAGCAACCCGATATTGGCACCGGCAATTCCCAGGACGGCGGTATAGGAGAAGAGATAGAGACCGAACAGGCCCACTGTTTCCAATGACTTCATAGACCAGCGATTTTCAGAGCGCCGGAAGAGGCCGCACCAAATCGGTCATGTCCCAAAATATGCAAATCCACAATCAGCACACAGTAACAAGAGTCCCTCTGATTGCCCTCACTACACCTGCTCTGGACGGCGGTATCGGGCGCAACATCTTGAATCTGGCGGATGCTTTCCAAGGTCTCGGTTACCGGATCCAGCTGCTGATCGACAAACCCAGAGGGCCCTACCTCGAGCAGCTCCACCCCGCCGTCGAGGTAGTTCCGCTACCCACATCCCACGCACTGTCCGGCATTCCAAGGCTGGGCTCGTATCTGCGGAGAGAGAGACCGGACGTCCTTCTGACACCAAACGTACGCCATACGGGGCTGGCATTGCACGCCCGCAGCCTGTTCCGATCATCTGTACGCGTCTATGTGAACGTCCACAATACCTACAGCAAAACCTTTCAGAATCTGTCCGCGCGCAAGCGCCGCAGACGGCTCGCAAAAATAAAGGCCCTGTATCCGCGTTGCGATGGCATCATTCCCGTGTCCGCCGGTGTCGCAGCAGACTTTTCCGCCCTTACTGCACTTCCGGCCGAATCGCTGTCCACCATCTACAATCCGGTCGTTACCCGAAACCTCGAAAAGCTGGCCGAAGAGCCGATCGATCACCCCTGGTTTCGTGATGACAAGCGGCCTATCATACTTGCCGTATCGCGGCTTGAAAAGGCAAAGAATCTCCCTTTACTGATCGAAGCCTTCGAGCTCGTCCGCCGGCACATCCCCGCCCGTCTGATGTTGCTGGGCGACGGCACCCAGCGCAGCGCCCTGCAATCCCGTATCCAAGCATCGCCATATCACGATGACATACTCCTGCTGGGATACCAGAAGAACCCCTACAAATACATGAAACACGCCTCGCTGTTCGTCCTCTCCTCCTCATGGGAAGGATTCGGGAATGTGTTGGTAGAGGCGATGGCCACTGGCACACCCGTGGTCTCCACCGACTGCCCGCACGGCCCGCGCGAGATTCTCGACGATGGCCGTTACGGTCCGCTGGTCCCGATACAGGATGCCTGCGCCCTCGCCACCGCAGTACTCGAAACCTTACGCGATCCTCTGCCACAAACTGCACTGAAGCAGGCTGTGGAGCGTTTCCGCGATACCACCATCGCGCAGCAGTATCTCGAACTCTTCGGGCTGACTTCTCCACCGGCGGAAAAGGCGCGTTCCGTGTCATGATGTTACAATGGATGGGGAATGAACAATGCTCGTCAGACCCATCCGTCCCTACCGTCCGGGGCCCTCATTCGATCATCACCAGACACTGTGGCCAATATCCCCACCGATCATCGGACCGAGACAGCGCGCCCCTTCTGCCTGTTTACCGTGGCGACCCCTACTTTCAACCGGGCCCACACCCTGCCAAGAGCGTATGAGAGCCTGCAAAGACAGTCCTTTCGGGATTTCGAGTGGCTCGTCGTCGATGACGGCTCCACGGACGAGACACGCACTCTGGTGCAC
>WFNS01000118.1 GCA_015488495.1 Gammaproteobacteria bacterium
ACAACCGGTATCCAGTTTCAAGCAGGTGATGGAGTGGCTGATGCAGCAGGCTCGACGTGGTCAGGATATCCAGCGCTACAAGGGACTGGGAGAGATGAACCCGGAGCAGCTCTGGGAGACCACCATGAATCCAGCCACGCGGCGGATGCTTCAGGTGAAGATCGAGGACGCCATCGCCGCGGACGAGATATTCACCACCCTGATGGGGGATCAGGTGGAGCCGCGGCGCGAATTCATCGAGAGTAACGCGCTGCTGGTTACCAATCTGGATGTGTAAACCATTCAGCTCACCCCCTGAAATCCGCCATTTCCGTGTTGAAAAATGGTCCCTTGTAAACCCACGTCTTTCGCCTTGAACTGGCCAATTTCAGGGGTGGGCTGAACGGTTACCAGCTTGTTTCATACCATGCTGAGTTACCGGGATGCTGGATTCTATCTCGTTGATTTATAAGTATTTATTCAAGCATGCCAGGTAGGCATCCTCATCCGGTGGAATGCCATTGCGTTGCGCATTCCATAGCATCTCGGCCAGGCATTCCATCATCTGGTGCTCGGCTTCGTGAATGTCTCCGGTGCGGGAGACGATCCGGCGATAGAGATCGGTGATCCCTTTGGGACGGTCACAGCCGGCCTGCTCCCGGATTGCCAGATGGAGAGAGAGATGAAGAAACGGGTTGCTCTCCCCAAGTTCAGGAAGAAATTCCTTTTCCGCCGCCGTTTCCTCTTGCTCCAGCAGCCGGTGATATTCGGGATGAATCGCCACTACCTCGGCGACTAGCTGCTCCAAAGGTTGCAACTCTTCCCTCCCTTTGTACCGCTTCCACGCCCGGCAATAGAAACGGCGCAACTGGCCTCTGTCCTGACTGAAGATCATCCTATTCCAGATTCTTGTTCGGGTACTCGCAGAGATCCTCGATGATGCAGGCGCCGCACCGGGGTTTCCGGGCGGTGCAGATGTAACGGCCGTGCAGGATGAGCCAGTGGTGCGCATCCTGTTTGAATTCCGCCGGTACGACCTTTTCCAGCTTTCGTTCCACCTCCAGAGGCGTCTTCCCCTTGGCCAGACCCGTGCGGTTGGCGACCCGGAAGATATGGGTGTCCACCGCGATGGTGGGATGTCCGAAGGCGGTGTTGAGCACCACGTTGGCGGTTTTGCGTCCCACGCCCGGGAGCGACTCCAGCGCCTTGCGATCGGAAGGTACCTCTCCATTGTATCTGTCCACCAGGATGCGGCAGGTAGCGATGATGTTCCTGGCCTTGTTGTTGTACAGACCGATGGTCTTGATGTACCGTTTCAGGCCCTCCTCTCCAAGCTCCAGCATTGCCTGCGGGGTATTCGCCTTGCGAAACAGCTCCCTGGTGGCCTTGTTGACACTCTTGTCGGTAGCCTGCGCCGAGAGCATGACCGCGATCAGCAGCTCGAAAGGGGTGCGGTAATGCAGCTCGGTCGTGGGAGCGGGATTCGCTGCCCGCAGTCTTTCGAAGATCTCCCTTCGCCGGCGCGCATTCATTGAGCTGTTGTGGGAGCGGGTGCCGTCCCGCTGCCGGTCGCACGCTCCCTGCGTTGTGCACTGCGGCTGTCCAGCACATTCTTGATGGCGATCAGTACCCCCAGTCCGATGAATGCTCCCGGCGGCAGGATGGCGAGCAGGAACCCCCGATAATCCTCTACCAGGGTGACGGTCAGGACATTGGCCCATTCACCGAACATCAGTGAGGCGTTGGCAAACAGCGTCCCGGAGCCGATCGCCTCCCGCAAGCCCCCGAGTACCACCAGTACGGAGCAGAAGCCGAGACCCATGGCCAGACCATCCACCACGGCAGGCAACGGGGTATTCTTCACGGCAAAGCTCTCCGCCCGTCCGAGAATGGCGCAGTTGGTGACGATGAGAGGGATGAATATGCCGAGGATGTTGTAGAGATCGTGGAACCAGGCATTCATGGCCAGTTCGATGGCGGTCACCAGCGAGGCGATGATCATCACGAAGGCCGGCAGACGGATCTCCGGTCTGACGATGTTGCGGATGAGGGAAACAATGAGGTTGGAGGCTACCAGTACCAGCGTGGTGGCCAGCCCGAGCCCCAGGCCATTGACGGTGGTATTGGTGACCGCAAGCAACGGGCAGAGGCCAAGGATCTGCACCAGGGCGACATTGTTGGACCAGAAGCCGTTACGGGTGATCTCGGTGTACTGCGGATTGGCCATGCTCGATCTCCATTTGTTTCGCCTGCCTGGCGAAGATCTCCCGGCGATGCCGGTCGAAATACTTGAGGGTCTTGTAAACCGCCTTGACCACCGCCCTGGGGGTGATGGTGGCTCCGGTGAACTGATCGAATACACCGCCGTCCTTCTTCACCTTCCATCTCTCCTCCGGCGGGTTGGTCAGGCTGCGGCCGTCGAAGCCGTGAATCCACTCCGACTTTCGCTCCTCGATGTTGTCTCCGAGTCCCGGTGTCTCATGGTGGGACACCACCCGCACCCCGATCAGTGTGCCATCATGGCGGATGGCCACCAGCAGCTGGATGGCGCCGTTGTACCCGTCCGGGGCCACCACGGAGAACACCGCGGCCTCAGGCCTGCCCATTCGCCGGGCTCGATAGACGGTTGCCGGGTGTCTTTTGGGATTCAGCTCCGGATCATCGATACGGATGGTGTCGCTGACCATATCGTTGTCGTAACTGGTGGGCGGTACGAGGGCGTTGAGTCTCTTGAGCAGTGCCTCCCGGTGATTGGCCTCGATGCGCTCCGCCGTGGCGCTGTAGGTGATGGCCACCAGGGTGGCTCCCACCACCCCGAACAGGGCGAGCAACAAGGCGCTGGTCAGGACCTTCCTAAGCATCCCGGTCTCCGTGGCCGAATACCCTTGGTTTGGTGTAGTGATCGATGGTGGGAGCCGCCATGTTCATCAACAGTACGGCGAAGGCCACACCATCCGGAAAGCCGCCCCAGCTGCGGATGACGTAGATGAGTACCCCGATACCGGCACCATACCACAACCGGCCCGGATTGGAGGTGGCCGCAGTGACCGGATCGGTGGCGATGAAGAACGCCCCCAGAATGGCTGCACCGCTGAACAGATGAAACAGCGGCGAGGCGTTGTGTGCCGAATCCAGCAGATAGAAGATCGAGGAGATGGCGGCGAGGGAACCCAGCAGGGCGACGGGTATGTGCCAGCTTATCACACGCCTGCGAATGAGCCACAATCCACCGGCCAGCAGCGTGAGATTGACCCAGATCCATCCTTTGCCTCCAAGAAAACCGAATACCGGCTCACTGGCTGCGATGGCCCCGGGCGTGCGACCGAGTCCGAGCTGGGTCTTCATGGTATCCAGCGGCGTTGCGGCGGTCAGCGCATCGATGGTGATGCCATCCGGCAGCGAACCGGAAAAGATGTAGCTCAGGGTAGTGGAGAAGTCGAGCGACGAACCGGCCAGGGACAACGGCATGGACCAGAGGGTCAGCTCCTTTGGAAACGAGACCAGCAGTACCACATAGCCCACCATGGCCGGATTGAAGGGGTTGAATCCCAACCCGCCGTAGAGCTGTTTGGCAACGATGATGGCAAATGCGACACCGACGGTGGTGAGCCACCAGGGGGCCAGGGGGGGCAACGCAAATACCAGCAGCAGCGCAGTCAGTATGGCACTGCCGTCCCCGAGGGTGGGAAACAGCGGGCGTCTGCGAACCGCCAGCATGCCCGCTTCGCAGACGAGCGCCACCCCTACGGCCAGTGCAGCATTGACCACCACCCCCCACCCGAACAGCAGGGCGTAGATGGCCAGGGCAGGCAACAGGGCCAGGATGACGGAAAACATCATCCCCGCGGTGGAGTAGGGGGGATGGTGAATGTATGGAGAGCTGATGGCCTTCCTAAACTTCATCGGGAGAAGACTCCTTTTTGGCGGCTTTGGTACGCTCCAGCGCAGCCTGGATCGCTGCCTTCTTGCTCTCGTCGGTGACGGGTTGCTTGCGGGCCCGGCGGGCGGCTCTTTCCGCCTTTTCCCGCTCCAGCCGCTCCAACCGTTTCTGGTGCCGTTCCCGGGCGATGTCCGCTTTCCGTTTTTTCTCCTGCTGCGCCCGGATCTCGCTCTTGGCGAACCGGTAATAGTGCACCAGCGGGAGATTACTGGGGCAGACGTAGGCGCAACACCCGCATTCGATGCAGTCGAATAGGTCGAACTCCTGAATCTTGTCGAGATTTTTCGACTGTGCGTGCCAGTACAGCTGCTGGGGCAGCAGGTTGACCGGACAGGCCTCGGCACAGTTTCCGCATCGGATGCAGGGCCTCACCACGGGACGTTGCTCTATTTCGCTCCGACTCACGGCCAACAGGCAGTTGCCTGTCTTGATCAGGGGTACCTGGTGGTGGGCCAGGGCGACTCCCATCATCGGCCCTCCCATGATGAGCTCCCCGAGCCCTTCGAAATCGGTATCGCAGTGGCGCAACAGATCCGGAACCGGGGTACCGAGAAGCGCCTCGAGATTGCGCGGCCCTCCCACCGCGCTGCCGGAGACGGTGACGATCCGGGAGATGAGCGGCTCCCCCAGCTCCACGGCACGAAACACTGCTGCCGCGGTGGCCACGTTGTGGCACACGATTCCGAGCTGGATGGGCAGACCGCCGCTGGGGACCTCCTTTCCCGTAAGTACCTTGATGAGCTGTTTCTCCCCGCCGGCCGGGTAGCGGGCGGGAACCGCGACCACCTCCATGTCGGTCACCCCTTCGCTGCGGAGGGTTTGTGTCAGGGTGTCGATCGCCGCCGGCTTGTTGTCTTCCACGGCGATGATACAGTGCTGCGCCTGTACCGCCCGGCGGATGACCATTGCCCCCTTGATGACCTGCTCGGGCCGCTCTCTCATCAGTGCGTCGTCGCAGGTGATGTATGGTTCGCATTCGGCCCCGTTGAGGATCAGGGTCTTGACCGTCTTCCCCGGGTTGAGTTTGACGAAGGAGGGAAAGCCGGCGCCCCCCAGGCCGACGATCCCGGCCTGACGAACCCTGTCGCGGATCTCGGCCGGTTCCAGATCCCGGTGGTCGGCGGGTTCCCGTGACGGGTGCCACTCCTCCTTGCCGTCGGTCTCGATGACGATGCAGGGGGCAGAGAGCCCGGAAGGGTGGGGGACCGGCCGTTCTTCGATGGCTACCACGGTGCCCGAGCTGCTGGCATGGATGGGTGCGCTGATGAAGTTGCCCGGGCGGGCGATGGTCTCTCCCTTGAGCACCCGGTCACCCACTTTCACCACCGGGTCGGCGGGCGCGCCGAGGTGCTGAAGCATCGGCAGCACCAGCTCCTTCGGCAACGGGGCGGACTCCACGGGGCGAGTGGTGGACTCCCGCTTGTGTCCGGGTGGATGGATGCCACCATGAAAGCTCCACAGTTTCATGCCGCGTCTCCGTTTGCCTCCTTCGGTGGAGGCCACTTCCAATGGGTGATGTCCTCCTTCACCGGTACCATGCTGATCACGTCCACCGGGCACGGCTCCACACACAGTTCACAACCGGTGCACTCCTCGGCGATCACGGTGTGCATCATCTTGGGTGCTCCCAGGATGGCATCCACCGGGCAGGCCTTGATACAGAGGGTGCAACCGATGCACTCCGACTCATCGATGAAGGCCACCATGGGGGGTTTCTCCTCGCCCCGCTCCCGATCGAGGGGCTTGGGTTCGCGGCCCAGGAGGTCGGCCAGGGCCTGGATCACCTGTTCGCCCCCCGGGGGACACTGGTTGATGTCCGCTTCGCCGGCGGCGATGGCTTCGGCGTAGGGGCGGCAGCCGGGATAGCCGCACTGACCGCACTGGGTCTGTGGCAGGATGGCATCGATCTGGTCCACGATGGGATCGCCTTCTACCTTGAAACGGATGGAGGAGTAGCCCAGCAGCAGCCCGAAGACCAGGGCCAGCAGGGTGAGGGCCAGCACAGCACTCAGCATGGGCTACCCTTTCACCAGGCCGGTGAAGCCGATGAAGGCCAGAGACATCAATCCGGCGGTGACCAGGGCGATGGCCGGCCCCCGGAATGCCACCGGGACATCGGCCACCTCGATGCGTTCCCGCATCGCGGCGAACATCACCAGTACCAGGGAGAAACCGACAGCGGCACCGAATCCATAGAGTGCGGATTCGATGAAGTTGTGATCGGTCTGCACGTTGAGCAGCGCCACCCCGAGCACCGCACAGTTGGTGGTGATCAGGGGGAGGAAGATGCCCAGTACCCGGTAGAGCAGCGGGCTGGTCTTGTGCACCACCATCTCGGTGAACTGCACCACCACGGCGATAACCAGGATGAAGGCGATGGTCCGCAGGTATTCTATTCCCAGGGGAGAGAGCAGGTATTCGTTCACCAGGTAGCTGCAGATGGAGGAGAGGGTCAGCACGAAGGTGGTTGCCAGTCCCATACCGATGGCGGTCTCCAGCTTTTTCGATACCCCCAGGAACGGACAGAGGCCGAGAAACTTTACCAGAACGAAGTTGTTGACCAGGATGGTACTGACCAGGATTAACGCATACTCTGTCATGCCTTGAATGATACCAGATAATTTTGGTCGGATATTACCTCAAAGGTGGTAAAAAGGGCCGAAAACCGCCGATTTTTCACTGCATCTATCGGCAAATGGGAGGTGGTGCTCCAATCACCACCACTACTTGACCCGCATTCCCGGTTGGGCTCCCTCATCCGGGGAGAGCAGGAACAGATCCTTTCCGCCCGGGCCGGCGGCCAGTACCATCCCTTCCGAGATCCCGAAACGCATCTTGCGGGGCGCCAGGTTGGCCACCATCACCGTCAACCTGCCTCTCAGTTGCTCCGGCGCGTAGGCCGATTTGATGCCGGCAAACACGTTGCGGGTCTCCCCCCCGAGGTCCAGTGTCAGGCGCAGCAGCTTGTCTGCCCCCTCCACCGTCTCCGCCTCGACGATGCGGGCGATACGCAGATCCAGCCTGGCGAAATCGCCGATGGATATGGTCTCGGCGATGGGTTCCGCCTGCGGAGCGGGTGGGGTCGCTGCGGTGGATTCCTCCCTCGCCTCTTGCAGCAGGGCGTCGATGGCACGCTCCTCCACCCGGGTCAGCAGCGGTTTGAAGGGGGCGACCCGGTGGGACAGCAGCGGCTTTTCGACGGCCGTCCAGTCGGTTTGTCCTCCGGCCAGGAACTGCTCGGCCCTCTCCGCCAGGCGGGGAACGACCGGCTTGAGATAGGTGATGAGGATACGAAACAGGTTGATCCCCTGGGTGCAGATCGCCTGCACCTCTTTTTCCCGCCCGCTCTCTTTGATCAGGACCCAGGGCTTCTGTTCGTCGATGTACTGGTTGGCGACGTCGGCCAGCGCCATGATCTCCCGCATGGCGTGTCCATACTCCCGCTTCTCATAGAGGGAGGCGATCTCCTCGCCGGAACGGACGAAGGCCGTGTAGAGTTCGGGATCGGGCAGCCGTTCGGCGAGCCGGTGGTCGAAATGCTTGCCGATGAAACCTGCACAGCGGGAGGCGATGTTGACCAGTTTGCCCACCAGGTCGCTGTTCACCCGGGCCATGAAGTCCTGCAGGTTAAGGTCGATGTCGTCCACACCCGATCCCAGCTTGGCGGCGAAATAGTAACGGAGATACTCCGGATCGAGATGTTTCAGGTAGCTGCGGGCGCGGATGAAGGTGTTGCGTGATTTGGACATCTTCTGCCCGTCGATGGTCAGAAAGCCGTGACACCAGACCGCTGTGGGTTTGCGAAAGCCGGCGCCTTCCAGCATCGCTGGCCAGAACAGAGTGTGGAAGTAGGCGATGTCCTTGCCGATGAAATGGTACAGCTCGGTGTCGGATTCCGCCTCCCGGCTCCAGAACCGGTCGAAAGAGCAGTCGTGGCGATCGCAGTAGTTCTTGAAGCTGGCCATGTAGCCCACGGGGGCGTCCAGCCAGACATAGAAATATTTTCCCGGAGCGTCCGGGATCTCGAATCCCCAGTAGGGTGCATCCCGGGAGATGTCCCAGTCCTGCAGTCCCGCCTCGAACCACTCTTTCAGCTTGTTGCGGATCTCGGGCTGCAGACGTTCCTTCTGGTTTACCCACTCCCTGAGCATGCCACCGAAATCACTCAGCTTGAAGAAGTAGTGCTCGGTCTCCCTTTCCACCGGCTTGGCGCCGGAAATGGTGGAGACGGCATTTTTCAGTTCGGTGGGTGCATAGGTGGCGCCGCACACCTCGCAGGAATCCCCGTACTGATCGGGGGCACCGCAGCGGGGACACTCCCCCTTGATGAAACGGTCCGGAAGGAACATCCCCGCCTCGGGATCGTAGGCCTGGGTGATGGTGCGGCGTACGATGTGGCCCCCCTCTTTCAGGCGCTGGTAGATGAGTTCCGCGAAATAGCGGTTCTCTTCCGAATGGGTGGTGTAGTAGTTGTCGAAACCGATCAGGAAATCGGCGAAGTCCGCACGATGTTCCCGGCCAATCTGCTCGATGAGCTGCTCCGGCGTGATCCCCTCCTGCCGTGCCTTGAGCATGATGGGGGTGCCATGGGCGTCATCGGCGCAGACATAGATGCACTGGTTGCCGCGCAGTTTCTGGAAGCGGACCCAGATATCGGTCTGGATATACTCCACCAAATGACCCAGATGAATCGGGCCATTGGCATAGGGAAGGGCGCTGGTGACCAGGATCCTGCGCTTCTCGGGGAGGGTTGTGTCGGTGTCGTTCATAACCGCGAAAGGGTAGCAACAAAGGACGGCTTACGCCAGCATTTCGACCATCCCACGGCAAAGAAACCGGAGGCGTTTTGACCGATGCCGGCAAACATGCCGAAAGGGGCGGGAATCGAAGAGCAAACGAGTCGATAATGGCGCGCCCGAGAGGATTCGAACCTCTGACCTCTGCCTCCGGAGGGCAGCGCTCTATCCAGCTGAGCTACGGGCGCGAAGAGCGCATAGGATACCGTTGTTGCGGGATTTCGTCTACGGTTTGCGCTGCTGGATGGCGCGACGGTATTCCGCTTCCGCTTCGGGGAGATATTTTTCCAGCTGCCGGATGCGGGTCTTGCCCAGCGGGTGGGTGCTGAGAAACTCCGGCGGTCGTTTCCCCTGCTTTGCCGCCCAGGCGGCAAACCGCTTCCAGAACTCGATCGATTTTCGCGGATCGTAGCCGGCCCGCGCCATGTAGAGTTGACCGAGACGGTCGGCCTCCAGTTCGTGGGTGCGGGAGTAGGGGAGCATCACGCCCAACTGGGCGCCCAGCCCATAGGCCATCTGGATCAGCTGGCGGGTCTGGGGGGACTTGCTCGCGGTGGCCACGTTGATGACCTCACCGCCGATCTGGGCCAGCAATCCTTGTGACATCCTTTCGGCACCGTGGCGGGCCACCGCATGGGCCACCTCGTGACCGATCACGGTGGCCAGCCCGGCCTCGTCGCGGGTGATGGGGAGGATGCCGGTGTAGATCCCCACCTTCCCACCGGGCAGACAGAAGGCGTTGGCGATCTTGGGGGCATCGAACACCACGAACTCCCACTGGGCGTTGGGCAGCGGGGCGACGGCCGCGATTCGCTTGCCCACACGCTGCACCAGGGCGTTGATCTCGGGATCCTTGCTGATGGGGGTCTCTTGCTTGATCTTCTCGAACGCCTCGAGCCCCAGCTGCATCTCCTGTGAGGGATCGATCAGCAGCAACTGCTTGCGGCCGGTGTCGGGCACGGTGGCGCAGGCGGTGAGCAGTACCCCGATGAGAATGGTGGCCAGAAATCTCCTCATCAAGATCATGGTGGGTCGATCCTCCTTCTCGTTTGCTCTCTCTCCCTGGGGTTTCCTTCGAGCCATCAGTCGCTTTCATTTGCCGGCCAGGAGAGCAGCAACAACAGGCCACCGACGGTTCCCAGCAGCCAGGTCCCCAGCGGCAGATCCCCCAGGGATTGCACCTCGTGACCGCCGATCCCAAGCCACAGAACGGCGCTGACGATCAGCGCACTGCCGGCGATGGCAGCCACGGTGCGGCGGTTGGCCAGCCGGATCTCGCGGCGCAGTCGAATCAGCTCCTTGGATTCGCTCTTCACTTTCAGGGTTCCCTGCTGGAGCTGTTTCAGCACCGAATGGGTCAGTAGGGGGATCTCCGGCATCCGCTCCAGGGTCTGCGGCGCCTGTCGTTTGAGATTGCGTACGAAGGCACGGGCGCCCACCTGGTCGCTCATCCAGCGCTCCAGGAAGGGTTTGGCGGTCTTCCAGAGGTCCAGATCCGGGTAGAGCTGACGGCCCAGTCCCTCGATGTTGAGCAGGGTCTTCTGCAACAGCACCAGTTGTGGCTGGATCTCCATGTTGAAGCGACGGGCGGTCTGGAACAGGCGCAGCAGCAGGTGACCGAACGAGATCTCCTTCAGCGGCCGCTGGAAGATGGGCTCGCATACGGCACGGATGGCCGACTCGAATTCATCCACCCGGGTGTCGGGGGGGACCCAGCCCGACTCCACATGCAGCTCCGCCACCCGGTGGTAGTCCCGTTGAAAGAAGGCAAGGAAGTTCTCCGCCAGATAGCGCTGGTCTTCCGGATTCAGACTGCCCATGATGCCGAAATCCACGGCGATGTATCGGCCGTCATCGGCCACGAAGATGTTGCCGGGATGCATGTCGGCGTGAAAGAAGTTGTGCTGGAACGCCTGGGTGAAGAAGATCTCCACCCCCCTTTCCGCAAGCCCCTGCAGTTCGATGCCGGCCGCCTTGATGGCCTCGATATCGGAAATGGGGATCCCGGAGATACGTTCCATCACCAGGACGTTGCGCCGGACGTATGGCCAGTGAACCTCGGGGATGTAGATCAGCGGCGAGTTTTCGAAATTGCGCCGCAGCAGGGAAGCGTTGGATCCTTCCCGCAACATGTCCAGCTCATCGAAGATGGTTTTTTCGTACTCCTGCACCACCTCCACCGGTCGCAGCCGTTTCCCCTCCGACCAGTAGCGCTGCACCATGGCGGCCAGGACATACATCAGCTCCAGGTCCCGGCGGATGACCTGTTCGATGTCGGGGCGGACTACCTTGACCACCACTTCGTTGCCGTCGTGGAGGGTGGCAGCATGGACCTGGGCTATGGAGGCCGAGGCGAGGGGGGTTTCCTCGAAACGCCGAAATACCTTGGAAACGGGATCGCCGTATGCCTTTTCGATGATCTTCCGCGCCTGTTCGCTGGGGAAGGGCGGGACGTTGTCCTGCAGCCGGGCGAACTCCACGGCGATATCGTCCGGCAGCAGGTCCCGG
>WFNS01000119.1 GCA_015488495.1 Gammaproteobacteria bacterium
GCATTCGAGGGCGAAGCCGCACCGCACGGCGACTGGTCCACGCCGGACGAGAGCAAGCCGGTACCGCCGATCAACCTGAGGGGCGTCACCGAGCAGAAACAGGGGGGGCGGTTCATCCTGCCCCTCAGCGTCCCGCTGGGAGAGCTGGGCATCGATCAGCTCCGGGGTATCGCCAGACATGCCGGTGAACTCGGCATCCGGGAACTCCGTTGTTCCCAGGAGCAGAACCTGCTGATCCCCCACCTGACCGCCGATACACTCGACGAGATGAGAGAGCGGCTGGCCACCCTCGAACTCGGCGAACCGAAGCCCGGAGACAACGTCGTCTCATGCCCCGGCACCTCTACCTGCCGTCTGGGTATCACCGCCTCCAAGGGGGCGGCCCCCAAGCTGAACGGAGGCGCCGCCGATCTGCGGCTGCGGGTCAGTGGCTGCCACAACGGCTGTGCGCAGCCGGAGACGGGGGATATCGGCATCTATGGGGAGGGCAAGCGGATCCTCGGTCGCCTGGTTCCCCACTACCAGATCTATTTCGGAGGGGATGGCCGTGACGGCGGCGCACTGGGCATCAAGGGGCCAACCATCCCGGCCATGCTGATCGGAACCGCGGTCCGGCGGATGCAGCAGACCTTTCAGCGGGAGCGCCTGGATGGCGAGAGTTTCTTCACCTGGAGCCGGCGCAACGGCCCCGAGTTTTTCGCCGACCTGCTCAGTGACCTGAAAGAGATCACCCCCGACGACCTGGACTTCCTGGCCAGGGATCACGGGGAGAGCGAGCAGTTCAAGGTGGAGCAGTTCGGAGGCGGCGAGTGTGCCGGCGCCGATCAGGGCGTGGTCGCCGCCAATTTTGCGGAAGCCGCCCACGAGCGCAACTACCGCATCGCTTTCGTCATGCAACGAAAGTACGAAGAGGCGACGGAATGCGCCGAACAGATACTTCGCCTGGTGGGCAATTCGCTGCTGTTCCTCATCGACCAACCCCAATCCGACGAACTGGAAAAGATCGTCGCCCGGCTGAAAGAGGGCTCTGCCCAGACCCAGGCGCTGGCGGAGGAGCTGGGGCGGCTAATCGCCGAGCTGCAGACATTGAAGGCCGGTCCTTTCGACCAGGGCCGATTCGACCAACTGGCGGATCAGGTGGACGACTGGATGTGGAAGGTGGGCGATCTCTGCCAGCAACTGGATCCCCAGCTGGATCTGACACCTACCCTGCCCACCCGGGTAGGCACAAAGTAACTGCCCCTGCTCCGCGCACTCATGTCTCGCTGAAGGGGGAGAGACCTCTCTCCCCTCGGCGCCGGTCGTCGCCTGCGCCCCCATACCTTTTTCTCCCCCATTCGTCAAAAAAATATTAAAGAACCATTTTCTGCTGCCGATATCCAAAGACAGAAGCCTGTGGCTACTGGCATCACAAAATCGGAGCGCGAAAAAGCATGAAAAACAACCCCATCAAAGCCCTGCCATCCCTTGGCCAAAGCATCTGGTACGACAACATTCAGCGAAGCATGCTGAGCTCCGGCGGACTGAGCCGCCTGATCGAGGAGGACGATCTGCGTGGTGTCACCACCAACCCCGCCATCTTCCAGAAGGCGGTGGCGGAAAGCGACGATTACGACGACTCGCTCGCCCTCCTCTGGAGAGAGTATCCCGGCCGCTCCTATGAAGAGTATTTCACCTCCCTGGCCATCGACGACATCCGGGAAGCAGCGGACATCCTGCGTCCGGTTTACGATCGCACCGACGGCCAGGACGGACTGGTGAGCATCGAGGTCTCTCCACTGCTGGCCTACGACACCGACGGCAGCATCGCCGAAGGGAAGGAGCTGTTCGCACGCATCGGCCGCCCCAACGTGATGATCAAGATCCCGGCAACCAAGGCCGGACTCCCCGCCATCGAAGAGCTCATCGCCTCGGGGATCCACGTCAATGCCACCCTGCTCTTCTCCGTGGAGCGCTATGTCGAGGTGGCCGAAGCCTTCATCCGTGGAATCAGAAGGCGGTACGAAAACGGCGCCGAAGTGCGCAGGATCGCCTCCGTGGCCAGTTTCTTCGTCAGCCGCGTGGATGCCGCCGTGGACAAGGCGCTGGCAGATCGCACCGGCAGCGCCAGCAGTTGGGAACGCACCAAACTCGAATCACTGCGTGGTCAGGTCGCCGTCGCCAATGCGAAGGTCGCCTACCGCCGCTACCAGAAACTGTTTTCCGACAGCCGCTTTGGAGAGCTGCAGCGGGCGGGCGCCCAGAAACAACGCCTGCTGTGGGCCAGCACCGGCACCAAGAACCCCGACTACAGCGACATACTCTACGTCCAGTCGCTGATCGGCCCGGAGACCGTCAACACCGTACCACCGGCCACCTACGAGGCCTTCAAGGACCACGGAAAGGCGGAATCCACCCTGCTGCAGGGTATCGACTATGCGGAGGATATCCTCAGCCAGGTGAATGAGTTCGGTATCGATCTGGAGGCCATCACCAGGCGTCTCGAAGAAGAGGGTGTGGCTGCCTTTGCCAAGGCTTACAACGAGCTGCTCTCGGCCATCGGAGAAAAGGGCACCCTCCTTGCCCGCCACAAAGCATCATGAAGGAGGTGTCCTGCCGTTCAACGACTGCCCGTAACAGGAGGGGGTATATGGAGCATCGCAGAAGCAGGCGCTACGACTATGAACTGACCGTCGGCATCTACCATCGTGGCGCATGGGTTGGAACGTGTCAGACCAAGGACATCAGCACCGGGGGAATGTTTCTCCGCACCGGATCCAAGTCCTTGAAGCGAAACTCGTTGATCGAAGTGACCTTCGACAAGCCGGGCAGCACCGGCGTCAAGCGATACCGCCTGCCCTCTCTGGTGGTTCATGGCAATGACAGCGGGGTCGGCGTCATGTTCCGCAATCAGGATACGGAGGCCCACGCCGCCCTTCGGCAACTCATCGACTCGGAAGCCGCCCGGCGGCACTGATACTCCATTTCGGCACAGGGGAGGTGCCATCGCACCCCTGCGTTTCCTTCCCCGGGGAACCCTTCTTTCGCCCTGTCCCCTTGTTTTCCATCCCTTCCGCGCTCATATTTCAAGTTAGGAAAACAAACCTGCACTGACTTCATCGAAGGAGGAAAAGGATGCTGAACTATCTCGTCGTGGTGGCAGATGGCGCAAGGGCGCGTTTTTTCAAACTGGTTCCCGCGGAGTTCCCGGAAATCGAATCGAGCCCCAACCTGGTCGAGCTGGAGGATTTCATCAATACGGAGATCGACGAGAAAGGGAGGGAGCTCTGGAGCGATCCAAAATCCGGCCGCGGCAAGGCACCCGGTGACGGACCCGCACACGGCTATGACGATCATCGTGAACGCCACAAGGACGAGATTGAGCGCCGCTTCGCCCATGAGACAGGTGCGGAGATCGTCAAACGGGCCACGGCGGAAAAGGCGGATCGGGTAGTGGTGGCAGCCGAAAGCCGGATGCTGGGAATGTTGCGGGAGGCCATCGAAGGAAAGCTGCCGGCAACCACCCGGCTGATCGAGCGCGCAGAGGACCTCAGCAAGCTGGCGGCCCAGGAGCTGCACGCCCACCTGGCAAAGGAGGAGCTGCTTCCTCCCCGCAAACCTCCCCAGGGAGCGAGATAGCGATCCCGGTCGGCAGGGGGACCTTTTGTGGACCGCTCCCTGCCGACGACCGCTCAGGAAAGAGAGAGATCGACCGCCTCGCTGAGGCGTCCCACCGCCATCACCTCCAGCCCCTCGATGGGCCTCTTCGGCGCATTGGCCTTCGGTATCACTGCCCGCGAGAAACCGTGACGGGCCGCTTCCCGCAGGCGATCCAGACCGCTGGGCACCGGCCTTATCTCTCCCGCCAGGCCGATCTCACCGAACACGATCAGATCCCGGGGCAGTGGCCGGTTGCGCAGGCTGGAGAGTACCGCCAGCAGGACCGGCAGATCGGCCGCCGTCTCGGTCACCCGCACCCCGCCCACCACATTGACGAACACATCCTGATCATAGGTGGCCACGCCGGCGTGGCGATGGAGCACCGCCAGGGACATGGCCAGGCGATTGTGCTCCAGACCCAGCGTGACCCGCCGTGGATTGCTCAGATGGCTCTCGTCCACCAGGGCCTGCACCTCCACCAGCAGCGGCCGGCTCCCTTCGCGGGTCACCATGGTCACGCTGCCGGCCACCGGCTCTTCATGGCGGGAGAGAAAGATGGCCGACGGATTGCTCACCTCCCGCAACCCCCGCTCGGTCATGGCGAACACTCCCAGCTCGTTGACCGCCCCGAAGCGATTCTTCACCGCGCGGATCACCCGGAAACTGCTGCTGCTCTCCCCTTCGAAATAGAGCACCGTATCCACCATGTGCTCCAGCACCCGCGGACCCGCCAACTGCCCCTCCTTGGTGACATGCCCCACCAGGAACATGGCGATCCCGCTCTGCTTGGCGAAACGCACCAGTTGGGCAGCGCTCTCCCGCAGCTGCGCGACCGATCCGGGAGCGGACTGGAGCAGCTCGGTATAGATGGTCTGGATGGAGTCGATCACCATCACCTGCGGTCGCTCCCGCGCCGCCAGTTCGATGATCTGCTCCACCCGCGTCTCGGTCAGCAGCCGGATCCCCTTGCGGGGAAGCTCCAGCCGCTGACTGCGCAGACTGATCTGCTCCGGCGACTCCTCCCCGGTGACGTAGAGGGTGGGGATTTGCCGGCCCAGCGTGGCCAGCGTCTGCAGCAACAGGGTCGATTTGCCGATACCGGGATCGCCGCCGATGATCACCACGGAACCGGGCACCAGCCCCCCACCCAGCACGTGATCCAGCTCGGAGAGGCCGCAGGAGATACGCGGCACCTCCCCTCCGCTCTCCACCTGATCCAGCGAAGCGACCGCGGCCCGGGCCGCCCCGGCATAACCGGCAAAGCGCCCTCCACGACCCTGTCCCGCTGGCACTGCCGGCACCTCGACGAGGGTGTTCCAGGCCCCGCACTCGGCGCACTGCCCCGCCCACTTCGGTGCCTGGGCACCACACTCACTGCAACTGTAGAGTGATTTCTGCCTGGCCACCGTCATTCATCGTCGAGTAGATGGGTCGGCAATCCGTCGATACTGGTCAGGTTGTTACGTTCCCAGTATTGCCGTATCCCCTCCTCCCCCTTCTTTTCGGCCCAGCGGCGCAGGGTTTCCCGTTCTCGCAGGGAGCCCTCCACCACCGGAACACCGTAACCACAGGAGGTCTGCGCCGACTGCAGCTCCATCAGGATGATCTGCCGTTCACCGGGCATGACAGGAAAGTGACCGTGCCACTCCTGCCAGGCCGGCTCCCGTGGCCGGATCACCCGGCCCCGACCGTAGAGCTTCAGGATGAGCGGCTTCTCGCCGAAGCTGCAGAACATGAAGGTGATCCGCCCGTTCTCCTCCAGGTGGGCAGCGGTCTCGTTGCCACTGCCGGTGACATCTAGATAGCCGACGTTACGCTCGTCCAGGCAACGGAAGGTATCCATCCCCTTGGGAGAGAGATTGATCCGCCCCTCGCGGGGTGCCGTCGCGACGAAGAAGATCTTCTGTTCGGCGATGAAACGTTGCAGATCCGGGGTCAGGGTCTCATAGAACTTGGCCATCTTCTCTCTCCTGGACAGTCTCGTAACGCACGCGCCCGCGGGCCACCCCGCAGAGCAGTTCATAGGCGATGGTACCCGCTCTTTCGGCGACGCACTCCACCGGCAACCCCTGGCCCCACAGCACCACCGGATCGCCTACGGCCGCGTCCGGCTGGGTACGCAGGTCCACGGTGATCATATCCATCGACACCCGGCCGATGAGCGGTACCCGTTTACCGTTCACCAGCACCGGCGTCCCGCCAGGGGCGTGGCGCGGATAACCGTCTCCATAGCCGACCGCCACCACCCCTACCGGCATCTCCTCCGGGCACCGCCAGTCACCGCCATAGCCGATGGGGGCACCCCGGGGGTAGCGGTTGACGGCGATCAACCGGGAACGGAGGGTCATCACCGGACGCAGTTGCCATTCGGCCCCGACCCCGCTCCGGAAGGGAGAGGCGCCGTAGAGCATGATTCCGGGCCGCAGCCAGCCGCGACGACTCTCCGGCCAGCCCAGTATCCCCGCGGAATTGGCGATGCTGCACTCGGCATCGTCACCGGCTGCGGCTGCGAACGACGCCAGTTGCCGCCCCGTCGTGGGATCCTCCCGATCGTCGGCGTTGGCCAGATGGGTCATCAACACCACCTCACCTCTCACGTTGCCGCAAGCCGCCAGGCGGCGGCGGGCGGCGTCCACCTCGTGGGGCGGCAGGCCGAGCCGGTGCATGCCGGTGTCCACCTTGAGCCAGACCCGGACGGAGGTGGACAAACTCGCCCGCTCCAGCGCTTTCAACTGCCACTCATGGTGGATGACGGCGATCAGCCGCTGTGTGGCGACGAGCTCCAGTTCGGTGCCATCGAAAAACCCTTCCAGCAGCAGAATGGGGTGTTGGTAACCCGCCTCGCGCAGCTGCAGCGCCTCTTCGATGCATGCCACACCAAAGGCCTCTGCACTGGCGAGCGCGCGCGCCACCCGAATCAGACCATGCCCGTAACCGTCCGCCTTGACGATGGCGACCAGCGGCCGTCCAGGGGCCGCCTCCCTCGCCTTCTCCAGGTTGTGACGCAGGGCAGCGGCATCGATCTCGGCGACCAGCGGCCGGCTCATGACGGCTCGTAGACGCCGTCGTGAATGAAGTTGTCGAACCGGGTGTATTTGCCGTGGAAGGTGAGACGGATGGTTCCGATGGGGCCGTTACGCTGCTTGCCGATGATGATCTCCGCGGTCCCCTTGTCCGGACTGTCTTCGTTGTACACCTCGTCCCGGTAGATGAAGACGATCAGGTCGGCGTCCTGCTCGATGGCGCCGGATTCCCGCAGGTCGGACATCACCGGCCGCTTGTTGGGCCGCTGCTCCAGGGAGCGGTTGAGCTGGGAGAGGGCGATCACCGGCACATCCAGCTCCTTCGCCATCGCCTTGAGGTTGCGGGAGATCTCGGAGATCTCGGTGGCCCGGTTCTCACGGCTGTTGCCGGAACCCTGCATGAGCTGCAGGTAGTCGATGACGATCAACCCCAGGCCATGCTCCCGCTTGAGCCGCCGGGCCCGGGTGCGCACCTCGTTGGGTGTCAGTGCCGGAGTGTCATCGATGAAGATGGGCGCTTCCTGCAAGAAACCGGTGGCCGAGGTCATGCGCGGCCAGTCGTCGTCGTCCAGACTGCCGGTACGCAGCTTGCGCTGGTCGATTCTGCCGACCGCCGACATCATGCGCATCGCCAGTTGCTCCCCCGGCATCTCCATGCTGAACACCGCTACCGGTATCTTGCTCTTGATGGCCACATTCTCTGCGATGTTCATGGCGAAGGTGGTCTTGCCCATGGACGGGCGTCCCGCCACCACGATCAGATCGGAATTCTGCAGTCCGCAGGTGGCCTTGTCGAAGTCGGTAAAGCCGGTGGGGATGCCGGTGATGGGATCTCCCCGCTCGAAGAGATTCTCGATCTTCTCGATGGTACTCCCGAGCAGATCCTGCATGCTGACGAAGCCACGCCGCCCGCGCGCACCCTTCTCCGCAATCTCGAACACCAGCTTTTCGGCATGGTCCAGCAATTCGGCACTGTCACGCCCGTCGGGATTGAAGGCGCTCTCGCCGATCTCGTTGGCGACCCGGATGAGCTGGCGGAGAATGGACCGCTCCCGCACGATGGCGGCATAGGCCTTGATGTTTGCCGCCGTGGGGGTGTTCTTTGCCAGCGTACCCAGATAGGCCAGCCCTCCCGCCGCCTCCAGCTGACCGATCTGCTCCAGACGCTCGGAAAGGGTGATGGCATCGAACGGGGTGTTGCGCTCCGCCAGCTCCTGCATGGCGCTGAAGATGAGGCGGTGATCGCGACGGTAGAAGTCCTCTTCGTGAAGCAGGTCGGCCACCTGATCCCAGGCATTGCTGTCCAGCATCAGGCCGCCCAACACGGACTGTTCGGCCTCGATGGAGTGGGGCGGCACCTTGAGCGCTTCGGCCGCCGCCTCCATCTCGTTCATGGGATAGGCGAGATCCGGCATGTCACCTCCTGCCAGCTCTCCTCACACCGCGTCTCGCAGAGAGCTATTCTGCTTCGATTATAACCTTGATCGGCTGGGTGACCAGCGAATGGAGCTGGATATCGATCTCGTACTCGCCGGTCATGCGCAAGGGACCTTCCGGCAGGCGCACCTCTTTGCGGCTGATCTCCACGCCGGCACGGGTAACCGCATCGGCGATGTCACTGGTACTGACCGAGCCGAACAGCTTGCCGCCCTCTCCCGCCTGATGGGTGATGGTGACCGACAGATCGGCCAGCCTGGCGGCGCGGGCCTCCGCCGCTGCCAGGGTCTCCGCGGCCTTCCTCTCCAGCTCGGCCCGCTGCTCCTCGAAACGGGCCACGTTCTCCGGCGTCGCCGGAATCGCCTTGCCCTGGGGAATCAGATAATTGCGGCCGTAACCCGCCTTGACATCGACCCGCTCACCCAGGTCTCCCAGTTTTCCAATCCGCTCCAGAAGAATCACTTCCATCTCAATTACCTCAAAGAATTATTGATAACCATTTGCCGGCCTCACCGGACCCGCCGCCAGACATCACCCCTGGCCCTCTTTGGCGGCGAACCGGGAACGGTAGTCCACCCAGGTATCGGTGAAACCCAGTCCTGCCACCAACATCGCCACCTGCGGAAGCACCAGCAACAGGACATAGAGCCCCACCAGCCATGCCACGCTCATGCCCTTGCCATGCACCAGATTGTGGATTACGCTCAGTCCCTGCAACAGATAGAGCAACAGGACCACCATCAACAGATCCGCCGCGATGTGCTGCAGACCCCCTCCTGCGAACCAGGCGATCAACACGATCAACGCGGCCACCCCGGCAAGAGCGGCCGGCAATCGCAGCTGGTGAAACTCCTTCTGCCACCCTCCCGGATTGTAGAGCAGAGCCTGCCACCAGCGCGCAATGAAGAGACTGATCAACGGCGTGATCATCACCGCTGCGGCCAGCATCGCCGTCATGGCGTTGGCCAGCATCCCCAGCAGCGACTCCACGTCGGATGCAGCCCATCCCCCCTGCTCCAGGATCGGCTGCAGCGCCGTCAGCTTGTCCCGCCACCAGGCCGCCGGATCGGCGAGCAACGCGTGAATCATCACGACGCAAAGCACACCAAACAGGGCTGCGACCAGGATGGTGACCGGCAGGGAGACGGTCTGTCTCAGCACCACGGCCAAGACCCACACCGGCATCCAGACCACCGCGCCGAAGATGATTGCCACCCCGGAGTTTCCGGTCACAAGGCCGGGAATCGCCACCAGCAAACCGGCGATGGCGATCAGGATCAACCCTTCGCGCGCCCCGTGGCGCAGGGTCACGAGACCCGCCACCGCCCCGCTGAGATAGCTCACCGGCGGAATCAGCAGGGAGAGCACCGCGGTCACCGCTGCGACCAGAATCGCAGAGCTCCGGCTGCGCATGACGTAGGTGGCCAGGAAGTTCATCCGTTCACCGCCGCAGTGATCCACAACCCCCTTCGGAACGCTTCCTCAGTGGCGATCGCAGTATGGCAGCAGCGCCAGATAGCGTGCCCGCTTGATGGCCGTGGCCAACTGGCGCTGATAGCGCGCCTTGGTCCCGGTGATCCGGCTGGGAACGATCTTGCCGGTTTCACTGATGTAGTTCTTCAGCGTGGCCAGATCCTTGTAATCGATCTCCTTGACACCTTCCGCCGTGAAACGGCAGAACCTCTTGCGACGAAAATAACGACTCATGACAAACTCCTCATTCGATTGCGATTGTTTCGATCTGCTGACCGTGCAGCACCAGCCGATATTCACCATGACGATGGTTCGCCCTGCTGATGAATCCGGTGACGCGCACCCGGCTTCCCGCTTCCAGCTGCTGCATCCTCTCCTGAACGGACTCGCCCGCGAAGAGGACCGGCAGTGTACACAACGCCTTGCGGGGGTGGCCCGCCTCCTGCTGAATGGAGTGGTGTTGCAGATGGAATGAAGCGATGGGAATGCCGGCCGGGGTAAAACGGATTTGCGGCTTTTCCCGCACCACCCCCGTCAATACCAGACGGTTCTCCAGCAATCAGGCCTCACCGCCGGCTTCCGCCTGGGTGCTCTCCTCTTGTGCCGCGGGCTTGGGAGGCTCGGCAGGCTTGCTCGCCCGCTCCTCCTTCTCCTTGGCCTGGGCCATGGGGGAAGGCTCGGTGATCGCCTCCCTGCGGGACAGGATCAGATTGCGAATCACGGCATCATTGAAGCGGAACGCGCTCTCCAGCTCCTCCAGCGCCTTTGCCGTACATTCGATGTTCATCAGCACGTAGTGTGCCTTGTGGATCTTGTTGATGGGATAGGCGAGCTGCCGACGGCCCCAGTTTTCCAGGCGGTGAATCACTCCACCGTCGCCTTCGATGAGGGCGCGATAACGCTCGATCATCGCCGGAACCTGCTCACTCTGGTCAGGGTGGACCAGAAACACGATTTCATAGTGACGCATAGATACCCCTTGTGGATTGAACAGCCTTCCGTCTCTACGGTAAGGCAAGGAGGTCAACCAGTCTCGGCGAGTCGCTCCACCGACTCACCGACCATATCAAAGATCACCGGCACGGTGACCGGATCGCCATCCGCCCGGCCATCGAACCAGCAAGGGGTGGAATTTTACGCAGTTTCAGGGCGGGGCGCAAACGGGCTCCACGATCCCCCCTATTGGGGACCGATCGCGGAGCCCGGGTCCTCCCATGGAGCGGACCAAATCCACTCTCCATGCAGGTAATGGACCTCCCCTCCCCGCAGCAGCGCCCGATCCCCGAGGGGATGGTATCGACGAACGCCGCCATCGTCCGCCGACTCCACCACGATGCGGCCCCGCTGAACGATACCCGGCATCCGTTTCTCCGGACCGCTGCCGTCGTGGACGTCGAACAGGTAGAGTCCGGTCAGTTTCCATGGCTGGAACTCCCAGGGCGCTCGCGGAGCGGCCTCCAGTGGGGATTCGTGCAGGGCGATGGGCAGCGCCAGGCGGGCGGGGCGTCCGCTTGCGGGATCCGCGGGCAGCCAGGTCACCGCATGATGGTTGCGCAGGGCATCGGAATCGGTCCCGCGCCCCCCGATCTCCACGCTGTCCAGCTCCCGCGGAGACTCCGGATCGGCGACGTCGAACAACGCCAGC
>WFNS01000120.1 GCA_015488495.1 Gammaproteobacteria bacterium
GGCCGACAGGTGGCACAGCCATCCGGGCTCCGCCAGTCCAAGGTCTCCATCACCGCGCGGATGGAGGTCAGATGGGCCTGCCGGATGGTGTTGCGGACATCGTCATGGCTGTAATCCGTACACTTGCAAAGCGGCTTGGCATGGGGCGCTACGGAGCAGTCTTCACCCGCCGTATCGGCCAGGATCTGCTCCACCAGCCCGGTGCAGGAACCGCAGGAAGCGGAAGCCTTGGTGTGGGCGCGAACCTCATCCAAGGTAAACAGCCCTTTCTCCAGGATTGCCTTGACAATCTCCCCTTTGGTGACCCCGTTGCAGCCGCACACTTCGGCATCGTCGGGAAGATCCACCGAGGTGTTCTCGCCACCGTGGCCGGCATTTCCCAGATGTCCCTGGCCAAACAGCAGCTGCTCGCGCATCTCACTGACATCGGTCCCGTCTCGCAGCAGTTGGAAATACCAGGCGCCATCTGCGGTGTCGCCGTAAAGGACCACTCCCTCGATACGGTCGTCCTTCAGCACGATCTTTTTGTAGATACCGGCCGCTGCGTCCTGCACCACGATCTCCTCGGTGTTCTCATCGCCGATGAAATCACCGGCAGAGAAGAGATCGATACCACTCACCTTCAGCTTGGTCGAGGTCACCGAGCCCTCATAATGCCCGATGCCATACTCTGCGAGGTGGTTGGCGCAGACCCGGGCCTGCTCGAACAAGGGTGCGACCAGACCATAGGTGATCCCCCGGTGCTGTACACACTCTCCCACCGCATAGATTCGCGGATCGTAGGTCTGCAGCGTATCGTTTACCACGATGCCCCGCTCACAATAGAGGCCGGACTGCCGTGCAAGCTCGATGTTGGGCCGGATACCAACCGCCATCACTACCAGATCGGCTTCGATTTCGTTTCCATCCTTGAAACGGACTCCTTCCACATGTTCGTCACCCAGGATCGCTTCCGTCTCTGTTTCCATCAGGAACTTGAGCCCTCGCTGCTCCAGTGTGCGCTGCAGCATTCCGGCCGCGGTCTTGTCCAACTGCCGTTCCATGAGGGTATCGAGCAGATGCACCACAGTGACATCCATCCCCTGCTGCAACAGACCATTGGCCGCCTCGAGCCCCAGTAGTCCACCCCCAATGACCACCGCTCGCTTGTATTGCCGCGCGGCGGCCAACATCGTCTCCACGTCCTCGATATCGCGGAACCCAATCACTCCATCCAGTTCGTGTCCCGGAACCGGAATGATGAACGGGCGGGAGCCGGTTGCCAGCAACAGGCGATCATATTCCGCAGCGGTGCCGTCTTCTGCGATGACACGTCGTTTGACCCGATCAATCGTTACAACCTTGCTACCCTTGTGGAGGGTGATACCATTTTGTTCGTACCAGTCGAGATCGTTGAGAACAATCTCGTCGATGGTCTTCTCCCCGCTGAGTACCGGGGAGAGAAGAATACGGTTATAGTTGCCGTAAGGCTCATCACCGAAAACCGTGATCTCGTATTTGTCGGGCGCCAGTTTCAGCAGCTCCTCCAGCGTTCGCACGCCGGCCATACCATTGCCTACCAGTACCAGCCTGTCTTTTCTCATGTAAACAAAACCCGCTTCGTCAAAGGTTCAGAATCTCAATGGGGAGGGGATTGTATCACCCGGCGCTTGTGCCTAGCAATTAACGCGCCAACACGCGGGGGCGCGCCTGAAACAACCACCCATCAACGTCAAATATCAAAAACTGGGGGGAGCATGGTGCTTGAGAACGGGAAATTATCGGACTATCGCACCAATACACGGCACCGCGCCGTACCTGATCGCACCACCTTGGTGCAAATGAGGCCGGCGCAAGGTTTTCCGGGCACACTCTGCTATCTGCGGAGCTTCTTCCTGTCCACCACCCACACTGCAGCCTCCAGCCTGGAATGTAGGTTCAGCTTCTTCAACAGGTGTTTGACATGCACCTTCACCGTACCCTCGGTAATCTCGAGTTCACGGGCGATCAATTTATTGCTGAGCCCCTTGGCAATCAGATTGAGGATCTGCTCCTCTCTCTCGGTGAGCCCTGCCTTGTCTGGATCCCTTGGCGCGGCATCTTCCCGCAATGCGTGGGCAAGCAATTCGGTCAGTTTGTCGCTGATCACCAGGCGACCATTTGCCGCCACCTGCAATCGCTCCAGGATCTCCTCCGGTTCCATGTCCTTCAGCAGATAACCGTCGGCCCCTGCCCGCAGCGCCGCGACCACATGCTCTTCGTTGTCGGAGACGGTGAGGATGATGACACGGGAGTCGATATCGGTGTTCTTGATGGCCTTGAGTGTCTCGATTCCATCCATCCCCTTCATATTGACATCCAGCAGAATCAGGTCGGGATTCAGCCGGTGCGCCAGGGCCAGCCCATCCTCTCCCGACGCTGCCTCCCCGACCAGCGTCAAGGACTCACTCAAGGCGATGAGATCGGCGACCCCCTTGCGGAACAGAGGGTGATCGTCGATGGTGATTACGGTGCTGACCTTTTTTTCGTTCATCTGCATTTCCATCGTTTGAATTCCCGGGTAACACACCTTGGGCACCTAGCCCCTCTCGTAACGACCCAGCTCCCCGGAGAGGAGCTTCAACCAAGATGATTGGACCAGCCCAACAAGAAGGGCCAAGCCCCCCGGAGTCCCAGCGCTCCAAGAGTCACTGGATATGCCTCCCGGCCCTTTCTTTTACCATAGGGAAATCTAATATAGCTCAATCCAGCTCATCACGAAACGCCTGCCAGCGTTCCAGCACAAAAGACTGAAACTCTCTCCTGAAGCGTTCCTCGGAAAACCGCTCTGCATTACCCCTACAGGCTTCCGGGGTTATCTGGTCGCATTCGGACTCGAACAGGTCAACCGCTTTACAAAGACTGTCAACCGTTTGATTTTCAAAAAAAACGCCAGTCGGGTGTTCCCTATCGATGCCAACTACTGTTTCTCTGGCGCCCCCCTTTCCATAGGCAATTACCGGTGTTCCACAGGCTTGTGCTTCGACTGGAAGGATCCCAAAATCTTCTTCAGCAGCGAAAACCAGTGCTCGTGCCCTTTGCATGTAGTCCCTGAGTGATGCTGAGTCCTGATATCCCAACATCGTCACATTCTTACCAGCCTTCGAGGCAACCTTTTCAAAATCCGGCCCTTCACCTATGACATAAAGCCGTCTATCGGGCATGCTGGAAAAAGCCTCCACAATCAGGTCCATCTTCTTGTATGGGACCATTCTCGATGCCGCAAGATAGAAATCGTCCTTCGCTTCCCCCGGGGTAAAGTCGGAAATATTCACTGGAGGATAGATAACCCTGGCATCACGCCGGTATATCTTGCGAATTCGACGAGCAATAAAGCGGGAATTCGCCACAAACTCATCCACACCATTTGCGGTACGAACATCCCACATCCTGATTTTATGCAGCATCCATTTTGCCAGCCATCCTTTCAATCCCCTATCCAGACCCGACTCCCGAAGGTACTGGTGTTGCAAATCCCATGCATAACGGATAGGGGAGTGTACGTAACTGATGTGCAGCTGATCCGGTCCGGTCAATACCCCTTTGGCAACGGCATGGCTGCTGGAAATTATCAAGTCGTAATCTGAAAGGTCGAACTGCTCGATTGCCAGCGGCATTAAAGGCAGATATTGTCGATATTTCGTCTTGGCAAAAGGGAGAGACTGAACGAAAGATGTCTTGATTGGGCAGTGCGCAAAGATTGCTTTGTGTTCTGAGGAAAGGAATTCTACGATAGTGAAAATGTCTGCCCCAGGGTAACAGTGAATCAGCTGCTCAAGAACTCGCTCTGAACCCGCATA
>WFNS01000121.1 GCA_015488495.1 Gammaproteobacteria bacterium
CGATCCGGCGAAAACCCCGGGAATCGACCATGGAACACCCACACAATCGGGAAGAACGCCAGGCGGCCGCCTCCGAATTCGACCTCATCCGGCGCCATTTCCAGCATCCGGAGCGCTCCGCACGGCGGGACGTGGTGGCCGGGGTGGGGGACGACGCCGCCCTGCTGGAGCCGCCGCCGGGAATGGAGCTTGCGGCCACCGTGGACACGCTGCTGGCCGGCATCCACTACCCGGAATCCACCGCGCCGGAGGATGTGGGATACAAGGCGCTGGCGGTGAACCTGAGCGACCTGGCGGCCATGGGCGCGGCGCCCGCCTGGGCCACCCTGGCGCTCACCCTGCCGGCAGCGGACGAGGCGTGGCTGCATGGATTTTCAACGGGGCTCTTCTCCCTGGCCGGAGAGTACGGGGTGGCACTGGTGGGTGGCGACACCACCCGCGGGCCGATGACCGCCGTCACCCTCCAGCTGCTGGGGCTGGTGCCGAAAGGGGAGGCGTTGCGCCGCGGGGGGGCGAATGCGGGAGACCGGATCCACGTCACCGGCACCCTGGGGGATGCCGCCCTGGCGCTGCGGCTCTTGCAGGAGGGGGCGCCGGTTCCCGAACCGCTGCGGCGCCGGCTGGATCGTCCCGAGCCGAGAGTGGCGCAGGGGACGGCGCTGCGGGGGGTGGCCAGCGCCTGCATCGACATCTCCGACGGGCTGCTGGCCGATCTGGGTCATCTCCTGGAGGCGAGTGGCGTGGGCGCCACGGTGGAGCTGGAACGGATCCCGCTCTCCGAATCCTACCGGACCCACGCCGCGCGGCTGGATGATCCCCATGCACTGGCCCTCACCGGGGGCGACGACTATGAGCTCTGTTTCACCGTGCCGCCGGAACGGGTGGCGGAGCTGGAGCGGCGCTTTGCGCGGCAGGGGTGGCCCTGCCACTGCATCGGTGTCGTGGAAGAGCGTCCGGGAGTGCGCTGCCGGTTCGCGGACGGGGGGGAACATCACCCCACCGGGGGAGGATACGACCATTTCTCCCGGCGCTGAGCGACCCATTCCGGCGCGCCTGCTGCGCAATCCCCTGCACCTGCTGTCGCTGGGGTTCGGCAGCGGCCTCGCGCCCGTGGCGCCGGGGACCTTCGGCACCCTGGCGGCGGTCCCGCTCTACCTGCTTCTCCAGCCTTTGCCCCTGACGCTCTACCTGCTGCTGGTGGCGGTCATGCTGGCCGCCGGCGTGGGGATCTGCGCCTACACCAGCCGGGCCCTCGGCGTACACGATCACGGCGGCATCGTCTGGGACGAGATGGTGGGCTATCTGATCACCATGATCGCCGCGCCGCCCGGATGGGGCTGGGTGGTCGCCGGCTTCCTGCTGTTCCGGCTGTTCGACATCTGGAAACCATGGCCCATCGGCATGGTGGATCGGCGCCTCTCCGGCGGCCTGGGGATCATGTTCGACGACCTGCTGGCCGGACTCTATGCCTTGCTGGTGATGCAGTTGGCGGCACTCCTGCTGCCGATGTGAACCGGGGACGGAAGGTCCGCTCCCCTTCCGATCACCGGTTGTAGAACTGCTCGGCCAGTTGCCAGAGCCGGTTCACCCGATCATTGATGTCCTCGGCCTCCTTTGCCATCTGCCGGACGTTGCCGGAGACCACTTCGGCTCCCTTGCGGATGTCGGTGACGTTTTCGTTGATCTCGCTGGTGACGGCGCTCTGCTCCTCAATGGCGCTGGCGATCAGGGTGTTCATGTTGCTGATCTCGGCTACCATCCCGTTGATCTCCTCGAGCAGTGCTCCTGCCTTGTTCACCTGTTCCACCCCTTTCTTCGCCTGGTTGCGGCCGTTCTCCATCTCTCGCACCGCGTTTTGGCTCCCCTCCTGGAGCCGTTCGATCATGGCCTGGATCTCCTGGGTGGACTGCTGGGTCCGGTTGGCCAGGGAACGCACCTCGTCGGCCACCACGGCGAATCCGCGGCCCTGCTCCCCTGCACGGGCCGCCTCGATGGCCGCATTGAGCGCCAGCAGGTTGGTCTGTTCGGCGATGTCACGGATCACATCCAGGATCTTGCCGATGTTTTCGGTCTCCTGCTGCAGTCCCTCCAGGACGCCGGAGGCGTTCTCCACCGCGTTGGCGATCTGGTCGATGTTGTCGATGGTGAGATCCACCACCTGTTTGCCGCAGCCGGCCCTTTCGCTGGCCTTTTGTGCCGCCTGCGCCGCCTCGCTGGTGTTCCTGGCCATCTCCTGGATGGATGAGACCATCTGATCCATGGCGGCAGAGACCTCTTCGGTATCGCGGAACTGGCCGGTCACCATTTCGCTCGACTGGCCCAGTTTTTGTTGCAGATCTTCAGCGGCCTTCATCATGCTTTGGGCGGCATCGGCGATCCGGCCCACGATTCCGCCGGCCTCCGATTCGAGCATCTTGATGGCCAGCAGCATCTGTCCCGCCTCGTCGTTACGCCCGGTGTAGATGTACTGCATCAACGGGTTGTCCACCAGCGCAGCGGCCCGTTTGCTGGCTTCACTCACCGGCTGCAACAGCAGGCGGGCGGCCGCTGTACCGAGACCCAGGGAAAGCGCTCCGCCGATGGCCAGGGCGAGCACGCTGCCCGGTACGGCGAGCGGAGCCGCCACCAGGGGAAGAAGGGAAACGGCAAAGGCGGCGGTCAGTTTGGCGTGCAGCGGCAGGGCCCTCTTCTTCACCTTTTTCGGCATGCCCCCTTCCCGCAGGGTGGCATAGACCTGCTCCGCGCGCTCCACCAGCTTGCGGTCCGGTTTGCGCCGTACCGACTGATATTCAACGATCTGCCCGTTTTCCCGGATGGGAGTCACATAGGCATCCACCCAGTAGTGATCGCCGTTGCCGCAACGGTTCTTGACGATGCCCATCCAGGAACGGCCCCGTTTGAGGGTGGACCAGAGATCCTCGAAGGCGGCGGGTGGCATGTCAGGGTGGCGCACCACGTTATGGCTCTTGCCCAGGAGTTCCGACTCCTCGAAGCCCGCGATCTCGATGAAATCCTCATTGACGTAGGTGATGATTCCCTTGGGGTTGGTCGTGGAGAGGATATTGGCGGTGGCGGGAAAGTCCACCTCCCTTCCTGTAACCGGATAATTCTTTTTCATGGCGCGCTTCCTGACCGTGTGATAGTAAAAAATGTGCAATCCTGGTTATCGGGCAGGAGGGACATATCTTTAATTTTTGTAACATCTTTTTGACATCATAACCCGCCGAAAAACTGATGATTTTCTCCGGGCACAGGCGATCGTGGGTGATCGCTGATGCCTTTGCGAAGGCAGCTCGCTGGATATGTCGCGCCCTGCGTCCCTGCCCACGGGGAAGAGCGGCCTGATGAGGTGATGCCCCGGTGGCGTCTGCTACCCTTATGAATATGTATCGGCCCTTCGTGCCATCCCGGGAGATGCCGGAGTCCAGACCATGACCGGAAAACAGAGATCGATCCTCCTGCTCGTGCTGGTAGGGGTCCTGATGGCCGGGACGTTCGCCTGGCTGGGTCGCGGCAAACCGGTGAGTGTGGTGACCCGAAAGGTGGCGTGGGGGCTGGTGCAGCAGACGGTGGCCAACACCCGGGCCGGAACGGTCAAGGCGTGTCGTCGCGCCGGCCTTTCGCCACCCGTTGGCGGTCAAATCGTCCGTCTGCCGGTCCGGGAGGGGCAGCGGGTCACTGAGGGCCAGGTCTTGATGGAGCTCTGGAATGCCGACCGGGTGGCAGAGGTGGCGTTGGCGCGTAGCGAGATTGTCTCGTCGCGGGCGCGCGCCCGGCAGAGCTGTGTTCAGGCGGAGGTGGCGGAGCGGGAGGCGGCGCGACTGAAGAGGTTGCGGGCCTCGGAGCTGGTATCGGAGGAGGCGCTGGACAAGGCGGAAGGGGCGGCCCAGGCGCAGCGGGCCGCCTGCCAAGCGGCGAGGGCGTCCATCGGGATCAGCGAGGCGAGATTGCGGATGGCAGAGGCGGTGCTGGAGCGCACCCGTTTGACGGCCCCGTTCAGTGGCGTGGTGGCGGAGGTGAATGGTGAGCTGGGTGAATTCGTGACCCCGTCGCCAGTGGGCTTGCCCACTCCGCCGGCCATCGATCTGATGGATGTCGATTGTCTCTACGTGCTGGCGCCCATGGACGAGGTGGATGCGCCGCGGCTGCGTGTGGGCATGCGGGCCACCATCGCGCTCGATGCCTTTCCGGACGAGCGTTTCGCCGGTCGTGTGCGCCGTATTGCGCCCTACGTGCTGGACGTGGAGAAACAGGCGCGCACCGTGGATGTGGAGGCGGAGTTCAGTGATCCGGCCGATCTGGGGGAGATGCTGCCCGGCTACAGTGCGGACATCGAAGTGATCCTGGCGGAGAAGGAGAAGGCCCTGCGTATCCCCACCGAGGCGATCCTCGAGGGTGACAAGGTGCTGGTACTGGGTGGCGATGGTGTCTTGCGGGAGAGGCGGATCACCACCGGCCTCGGCAACTGGGTCTGGACCGAGGTCACCGGCGGACTGGAAGCGGGCGACGAGGTGGTGGTCTCCCTGGATCGGGAAGGCGTGGCGGCCGGTGTGCGGGCGGTACGTGAGGGGCATGATTGAGCTCTCCCACATCCACCGGGATTTTCAGGTGGGGGAGGAGACGGTCCACGCACTGGACGACGTAAACCTGACCGTCGAGGCGGGGGAGTATCTTTCCATCATGGGGCCTTCCGGTTCCGGCAAGTCCACCCTGCTGAATCTGATCGGGCTGCTGGACCGGCCTACCTCGGGCCTCTACCGGCTGGACGGCCAGGACGTCACCGCGCTCGACGATCGGAAGCAGGCGGAGGTGCGCAACCGGCGCATCGGTTTCGTGTTTCAGGCGTTCCACCTGGTGCCGCGGCTGACTGCGGAGGAGAACGTAGAGCTGCCGCTGATCCTGGCCGGGGTTTCGCCGTCGCAACGCCGGAAACGGGTGGAGGAGGTGCTGGCGGAGCTGAATCTCTCCGACCGCAGCCAGCACAGGCCGGAGCAGCTCTCCGGCGGACAGCGGCAGCGGGTGGCCATCGCCCGGGCCACGGTGATGCGGCCGGCGATACTGCTGGCCGACGAGCCCACCGGCAACCTGGATCGCAAGTCGGGCCGGGACGTGATCAGGATTCTCGAGCGGCTCAACCGTCAGGGGATCACCCTGCTGCTGGTGACCCACGACCCGGAGCTGGGGCGGCGGGCGCGGCGTCGCCTCCATATGCTGGATGGAAGGCTGGAACAGGATAGCAGAGGGGAAGCCGGATGACGGCGGCCGATGTGGTCCGCTTTGGCTGGGGTGCCCTGCGCGGTTACCCCTTGCGCACGGGACTGATGCTGGTTGCGATGGCCATCGGCGTGGCTGCGGTGGTGGTGCTCACTTCGCTCGGCGAGGGTGCGCGGCGCTATGTGACAGGGGAGTTTGCCTCGCTCGGTACCAATCTGATCATCGTCATCCCGGGGCGGTCGGAGACGGCAGGAATCTCTCCCTCGACGCTGATGGGGGAGACCCCGCGTCCACTCACCCTGCAGGATGCCCAGGCGTTGCGGCGCAGTTACGCCGTTCGTCGTATGGCGCCCGTCAACATCGGATCCGCCAGGGTGAGCTGGCGGGGACGGGCCCGCGATGTGGCCATCCTGGGGTCCAGTGCAGAGCTTTTGGCACTGCGTCACTGGCGGATGGCGCAGGGGCGCTTTCTGCCCCCCACCGAACCGGAACGGGCCTTGCCGGTGGCGGTGATCGGCAAAAAAATCCGTGACGAACTGTTCGGCGCCAAACCCGCCATCGGCGAATGGTTACGCATCGGTGACCGGCGGTTCAGGGTGATCGGTATCCTGGCTACCCAGGGAAGGTCCTTGGGGATCGATGTGGACGAGACGGTGATCGTGCCGGTGGCCACCGCGCAGCAGCTGTTCAACACGCCGTCTCTGTTCCGCATCGTGGTGGAGGCCGACAGCCGAGCGTCCATCGAGCCGGTCAAGCGGTTCATCCTTGCGACCCTGCGGGAGCGCCACCAGGGCAAGGAGGATGTGACGGTGATTACCCAGGATGCGGTACTCGCCACCTTCGACCGGATCCTCGGGGCGCTGACCTACGCAGTGGCGGGAATCGCCGCAGTCAGTCTCGGCGTGGCGGGGATATTGATCATGAACGTGATGTTGGTGGCCGTCTCACAGCGGACCGCCGAGATCGGGTTGCTCAAGGCGCTCGGGGCCACGCCGCGCCAGATCCTGTTGCTGATCCTGGCGGAGGCGATGCTGCTCTCCCTGCTGGGGGCCGGTGCCGGCCTGGTGGTCGGCGAGCTGGGTTCGGTGGTGGTGCGCTGGTTGTTTCCTCTCCTCCCCGCTTACGCACCCTGGTGGGCAGTGATCGCTGCGGTGGTGGTGGCGCTGCTCGC
>WFNS01000122.1 GCA_015488495.1 Gammaproteobacteria bacterium
CCCGGGAGGGGTTCAAGATCGCCCACGAAATCAGCTCATACAGCTTCTCCGCCCTGGCCAAGGCGGGTCGCAACATGATGACCGGCCGGGGCGGCGCCATACTGACGCTGAGCTATCTGGGGGCGGAGCGGGCCATGCCTAATTACAACGTAATGGGACTGGCCAAGGCGAGCCTGGAGGCCAACGTCCGCTACATGGCGGATTCGCTGGGACCGGACGGGATCCGGGTCAATGCGGTCTCTGCCGGCCCCATCCGTACCCTGGCCGCCGCCGGCATCAGCGACTTCCGCAAGATGCTGGACTATGTGGAAGAGAACGCGCCGCTACGGCGCAACGTGACCATCGATGAGGTGGGAAACACCGCCGCCTTCCTCTGCTCGGACCTCGCCTCGGGCATCACCGGCCAGGTGATCTATGTGGATTCGGGCTTCAACATCATCGGGATGGGAGGCTACAGATAGTCCTTTTCGGGGTCCCGCCGGATAGAGAGCACTTTCTCCCTTCCGGCGGGGTCAGCCGGGTAGCCCAGAAACCCCTGGGAACACCTTCCGGAAAGATTCACTCCTCTTCGTCGAGACGACTGATCTCGGCGCGACTCTTCAGCTCCTTGACCAGATCGGCGTAGTCCGCTCGTCCCGACGCCGTGGCGAGCGACTCTCTTTCCTGCTTCAGTTTGGCTGCCTCAATGCTGGAGACATCGCCATCTTCCACCCCGAACAGGGCGATCACCGCGGCATCTCCGTTCAGCCGCCGCGCCACGAAGCGGGGCTTCCCTCCCTCGGGCCGGGGTATACGGAACACCTCCCGGACGATGGCAGGCTCGACCTCGCGATCACGGCGGCTCAATTTCTGCACGCGCCGCCACTCCAGCCCGTACTCCTTGGCCAGCGCCTCCATCTCTTCCCCATCGGCGGCGCGCCGGGCGATCTTACTGGCTTCAGCAAAAGCGGCATCCCCGGCCTTCTGCACCCGCAACCGTTGAACGATGCTCTCCTTGACCTCGGCGAGGGGCTGCAACTGCTCGGGAACGTACTCTTTCTTGCGCAACACCACCATGTGTTCCGGACCCAGTTCGACGGGCTCACTGTTGTATCCCTGCTCCACCACCTCCTCACTGAAGGCGGCCGCAATCACCTTGGGATCTGCGGTGATCCCCTCCCCTCCCTGGCGGCTGAACAGGGGAGAGCTCTTGATCTCCAGACCGAGCTGCTCGGCAGCCGGCTGCAGGGTATCGGGATGCTCATAGCTCAGATTGGCCAGCTGCTCGGCAGCCTCGTAATAGCGCTTTTCGGCCTGTTCCCGCCGATAGTCCGTCGCCACCCGCTCACGAATGGCCTCGAACTCGGGTACTCCACCCGGCCTGATACCGGTGACCTCGATGATGTGGAAGCCGAACTCGGTACGAACCGGATCGCTCACCTCACCCTCCTTGAGGGAGAAGGCCACCTTTTCAAAAGCAGGCTCCATCACCCCCCTGCCGAACCAGCCGAGATCCCCGCCCTCTCTGGCCGATCCCGGATCACCGGACTCCTTGCGGGCCAGCTCGGCAAAGGAAGCTCCCCCTTTTATCTGCTCGATGAGCGCTTCGGTCTTGGCTCGTGCCTTGGCCACCGCCTCTTCGTCGGCATCCGCATCGAGCGGGATCAGGATATGGCTCGCCCGACGCTGCTCCGGCTTGGCGTAGCTGCTCTTGTGATCCTCGAAATAGTCGCGCAGGGTGGCATCGTCCACCTTGATGTCGGAGGCGAGCTGATCCAGGTCCAGCTCGATATACTCGATGCTTACCTGTTCCGGGCGGGTGAACTCCTGGGGATGCTGGTCATAGTAGGCGGCGATCTCCTCCTCCGACACTTCCTCACCCGCCTCGTATTTCTTTGACGGCAGTATCAGGTAGGCCATATCCCGACGCTGCTCTTGCAGCCGAACCAGCTCTTCCAGTTCCACCTCGGTTACGAAGGCGCTTTCCTCGATACCCCGTCGCAACTGCTCAATCATGAGATCCCTGCGCAACATCGGTTCGAAACCGCCAGGTAACATCCCCTGATTGCGAAGCGCCTGGGAGTATTTCTCCGGGGAGAATACGCCATTCTCCTGAAATGCCGGAATGGCGTGGATCTGGGCCACCAACTGCTCGTCCCCGACCCGAAATCCGGCATCCTCCACGGTTTGAAACAGCAGCTCATTTTCGATGAGCCCCTCCCTGGCCGCCTCATGGAGACGAAGCTCGTCCAGCAAAGCCGGATCGGCATTGGCACCCAACGCCGCCAGGAGGCGTTGACGTTGTGTCTGTGCAACTCGCTGCACTTCGCGCTGTGGAATCTCTACCCCATTGACAGTCGCTGCGGCGGGCTCCCTGCCTCCGCCGAAATATTCCTGGATCCCCCATAACGCGAAGGGGATAGTTATCAGAATAACGATGACCCAGGCCAACCACCCTTGGGCACGGTTACGAATGCTCTGTAGCATGTTGAAAAACCTTGATCAATTCCTGTGTGCTAAAAAGCGCCTTTGCCTCTGGCAGACAACCAGTACTGCAAGTCTGTCCAACCGGTGCGGAGAAACCAGCAATCGTCCATCCATCATGCTTGTTTTGGTTGTGCAATCGAAGCACGGGATTCCAAAGTGAATAGAAATTACCGGATACAGCGGTTTGGAACCACGAACAAAAAAGGCGCACCTTCAGGCACGCCTTCCGCTTTCTGGGAATTTGGCGGAGTGGACGGGACTCGAACCCGCGACCCCCGGCGTGACAGGCCGGTATTCTAACCAACTGAACTACCACTCCAAAACTTGGTGGGTGCTGAGGGGATCGAACCCCCGACATTCGCCTTGTAAGGGCGACGCTCTCCCAGCTGAGCTAAGCACCCCTTTCTGGAAGCGCGCTAGTTTACCGCATCCTTCAGCGCTTTGCCAGCCTTGAAGGCAGGAGTTTTCGCCGCGGCAATAGTCATCGCTTCACCGGTACGAGGATTGCGGCCGACGCGGGAGGCGCGTTCGCGCACCAGAAAGGTGCCAAAACCGATCAAGGTGACCTGATCCCCCTCTTTCAGTGCCCCGGTAATAGCATCCAGGGTAGCATCCAATGCGCGGCCGGCGGCAGCCTTGGAAATATCCGCTCTCTCCGCGATCGCATCAATCAGTTCCGATTTATTCACTATGTTTTCCTCTCCATTTAACGCAAAAAATTTCTGCCGCAATCCTGCCACGGCATGTTTCGCAAACGAACTTTATACCAATTGAGCGAAATCACTGTCAAGCCAAATATTGTTGCCTGTTCGCAAAAAAGCTAACAAGATCATGATTTTCTCTTCGCCCGGAAACGGCAGAGAGGTAATCGAGAAACGGCTTTACGGCTGTTTTCCGGTACTCCCGGGAGATGGGCGCAACCGAGTATGATTTCTCGCGCTCTTGGCGGCATCTTCCCTAATGCCGCCCCCACTCACAGCTCAATGAGCGCGCAACGTCGTGCCACGCTTTCCCTTCCTCTTGGAGGATTTTCCCTCTTCGAGGAGAGGCGTTTCCTCTTCTTCCGACAGCGGCTCCGGCATATGCTGAAGAGCAATGGCCAGCACCTCGTCGATCCAGCGCACCGGACGGATATCCAGCTCCTCCAGCACGTTCTTGGGAATCTCGGCCAGATCCTTTCGGTTTTCCTCCGGAATGACCACTACCTTGATGCCGCCGCGAAGCGCAGCCAGAAGCTTCTCCTTCAACCCGCCGATGGCCAGGACCTCGCCCCGCAGTGTGATCTCTCCGGTCATCGCCACATCCGCCCGCACCGGGATCCCGGTCAGCGCAGAGACCAGAGCGGTACACATCCCGATACCCGCACTTGGCCCATCCTTTGGTATGGCCCCTTCCGGGACATGGATGTGGATGTCGTGTTTCTCGTAGAAATCCGGCTTGATCCCCAGGAGATGGGAACGGGCCCGGACCACGCTCATCGCGGCGGTGATGGACTCTTTCATCACATCGCCGAGCTGTCCGGTCACCTGGTGTTTCCCCTTGCCGGGCACCACCACGGTTTCGATGGTGAGGAGGTCACCGCCCACTTCGGTCCACGCCAGTCCGGTCACCTGTCCCACCTGATCCTGCTCCTCGGCCCGCCCGAAGCGATAACGGCGGACCCCGAGGTATTTGTCCAGGTTACGCCCGTCCACGATATGCTTTTTGCCTCTGGAGGACTCATCGAGCAGGATCTCCTTCACCACCTTGCGGCAGATCTTGGCGATTTCCCGCTCCAGGCCACGGACTCCGGCCTCTCTCGTATAGTACCGGATGATGTCGCGCAACGCGCCCTCGGTGATGGCAAACTCGCTCTCTTTCAGCCCGTTCGCCTTCAGCTCCTTGGGAACCAGATACCGCATGGCGATGTTGAGTTTTTCATCCTCTGTATAACCCGGAATACGGATTACCTCCATCCGGTCCAGGAGGGGGCCGGGAATGTTCAGGCTGTTGGCAGTGGCAATGAACATCACGTCGGAGAGATCGTATTCCACCTCCAGGTAGTGGTCGGCGAAGGAGTTGTTCTGTTCGGGATCGAGCACCTCCAGCAGCGCCGCCGCGGGATCGCCTCGGAAATCGGCCGCCATCTTGTCGATTTCGTCCAGCAGGAACAGGGGGTTACGGGTACCCACCTTGATCAGGTTCTGGATCACCTTGCCGGGCATGGAACCGATGTAGGTACGCCGGTGTCCGCGGATCTCCGCCTCGTCACGAACCCCACCGAGGGACATGCGCACGAACTTGCGGTTCGTGGCGCGGGCAATCGACCTCGCCAGGGAGGTCTTGCCCACACCCGGGGGGCCCACCAGACAGAGGATGGGGCCCTTCAGCTTGCGAACCCGCTGCTGAACGGCTAGATATTCCAGGATCCGCTCCTTGACCTTCTCCAGACCATAGTGATCAGCCTCCAGAATCTCACTGGCCTTGGCCAGATTCCGGTGGATCTTGGTGCGCTTCTTCCAGGGAACGCTGGTCAGGGTTTCGATGTAGTTCCTCACCACAGAGGCCTCGGCCGACATGGGGGACATCATCTTCAGCTTGTTCAGCTCGCTTTCCGCCTTTTCCCTGACCTCCTGCGGCATCCCCGCCTCTTCGATCCGCTTGGCCAGCTCCTCCATCTCGTTGGGAGCCTCTTCCAGCTCACCGAGCTCCTTCTGAATGGCCTTCATCTGCTCGTTCAGATAGTACTCGCGCTGGCTCTTCTCCATCTGCCGCTTGACGCGGTGGCGGATCCGCTTCTCGACCTGCAACAGGTCGATCTCCGATTCCAGCAGCCCCATCAGGTACTCGAGACGCTCTCCGACCTTGTTGAGCTCGAGGATCTTCTGTTTCTCCTCGATCTTGAGCGCCATATGGGCCGCAATGGTATCCGCCAGACGGCTCGGATCGTCGATGCCGGACAGAGAAGAAAGGATCTCCGGCGGGATCTTGTTGTTCAGTTTGACGTACTGCTCGAACTGGGCAAGAACGGAGCGGGTCATCACCTCCGCTTCCCGCTCGTCGATGGGCTCGGGAACAAGGACAGTGAACTGGGCCTGGAAGTAGTCGTCACTGCCCAAAAAGTTTACCAGCCGCGCGCGCTCGGCTCCCTCGACCAGCACCTTCACGGTACCGTCCGGAAGCTTCAGCAGCTGCAGGATGTTGGCCAATGTGGCCACTTTGTGGATGTCTTCGAGACCGGGATCGTCGGTGGCAGCGTTGGTCTGAGCCGCCAGCAGGATCTGCTTGTTGCTCTCCATCGCCTTTTCCAGGGCGCGGATGGACTTCTCTCTCCCCACGAACAGGGGGATCACCATGTGCGGATAGACGACGACGTCCCGCAACGGCAGCAATGGCGCCACCTGAAGAGGCTCGTCGATGATTTCAGATATTTGCTCGGGGTGCTCTACCATGGAATTTTCCTGTATTTCGTTCCGGGCCCCGCCCGCGAACGATTTGCTCGTCGATAATGGACTCAGTATATGGGATCGAACGAAGCAGATTTCAAGAACAGGGGAGGAAACCGTCCGGCCTCCTCCCCTGACCCATGGGAGCCGGTCGATTATTTGTCAGCCGCCACCTGCTTGTCGGATCCCTCGTAGAGTAACATCGGCTCGGATTCCCCCAATATTACCCCTTCATCGACGATTACCTTCGATACATTCTCCATGGAGGGGAGGTCATACATGATATCGAGCAACGCATGTTCGATGATCGAGCGCAGCCCCCGCGCCCCGGTCTTGCGCTCCATCGCCTTGCGGGCGACCTGTTTGAGGGCATCGGGACGGAACTCCAGCTCCACCCCTTCCATCTCGAACAGCTTGATGAACTGCTTGGTGATGGCATTCTTCGGTTCGGTGAGAATCCGCACCAGGGCATCCTCATCCAGCTCCTCCAGTGTCGCCAGCACCGGCAGACGACCCACGAATTCCGGAATGAGGCCATACTTGACCAGATCTTCCGGCTCCACGTTGCTGATCAGCTCACCGAAGCCCTGCTTGTCGTCCGCGGCCTTGATCTCGGCAGCAAAGCCGATGCCGCCTTTCTCGGTACGCTCGCGGATAATCCGGTCCAAGCCGGCAAAGGCGCCGCCACAGATGAACAGGATATTGGCGGTATTGACCTGCAGGAACTCCTGCTGCGGATGCTTACGCCCCCCCTGCGGAGGCACGGAGGCAACCGTTCCCTCGATCAGCTTGAGCAGCGCCTGCTGCACCCCCTCGCCCGATACATCGCGGGTAATGGAGGGATTCTCCGACTTGCGGGAGATCTTGTCGATCTCATCGATATAGACAATACCGGTCTGCGCCTTCTCTACATCGTAGTCGCACTTCTGCAACAGCTTCTGGATGATGTTTTCCACATCCTCGCCCACGTAACCGGCTTCGGTCAGGGTCGTGGCATCGGCTATGGTGAACGGCACCTTCAGCAGTCTCGCCAACGTTTCCGCCAGCAAGGTCTTGCCGCTGCCGGTGGGGCCGATGAGCAGGATGTTACTCTTCACCAGCTCCACATCGTCTCGGCCCTGTCCCACCTCAAGGCGCTTGTAGTGATTGTAGACCGCGACCGCCAGGCTCTTCTTGGCCCCACTCTGGCCGATGACATATTCGTCCAACACCCGGTTGATCTCGTGGGGAGTCGGCAGCTTGGCCGATTTCTCCTCCGCGTTCTGCTCCTGGATCTCCTCTCGGATGATGTCGTTGCACAGATCCACGCATTCATCGCAGATGAATACGGACGGGCCGGCAATCAGTTTGCGTACCTCATGCTGACTCTTTCCGCAGAAAGAGCAGTAGAGCAGCTTGTTGCCGTTGCGTTTCTCGTCACTCATGTACCTACCTCATTCAATCCAGCAGAACGTACCTTCAACCCTGCCCAAATTTCTCCTCTTTTGCAAGTCTCGGCCTGATATCACGCCGTTAATTTACTTTTTCGCTACAGAGGGGTGACGTTCCGACAGGACACGGTCGATCAGCCCGTACTCCACCGCCTCTTCACCATCCATGAAGAAATCCCGGTCGGTATCCTGCCGAACCTGTTCTATAGGCTTACCAGTATGGGCAGCGAGCACCTTGTTCAACCGTTCCCTGACCTTCAGGATCTCGTTGGCATGGATCTCGATATCGGTGGCCTGCCCCTGAAATCCGCCCAACGGCTGATGAATCATCATTCTGGAATGAGGCAGGCAGTAGCGTTTGCCCG
>WFNS01000123.1 GCA_015488495.1 Gammaproteobacteria bacterium
AGCTTGGACTCGGAGTCGATCAGGAACTGGGCCGAGGTGACCACCTCTTCCCCTTCCTTCACCCCTTCCAGCACCTGGGTGAAACCATCGGAGGAGAGTCCCAACGTCACCTCACGTGGTTCGAACTTGCCCGGCTCGCGCACCACGAACAGCATCTCCCGCTTGCCGGAGCGCACGATGGCCTCGGAGGGAACCAGCAGTGCCTGCTTCACCGGCCCGGCGGCAACGGTCACGTTGGCGAACATCTCCGGACGCAACACCCCGTCGGGATTGTCGAACTCCAGCCGTACCCTCACCGTGCGGGTCTTGGCCTCCATGTAAGGATAGATGTAACTCACCCGCCCCTCGAAGATTTGTCCCGGCAGGGCCGCCACGCTCATCCGGGCGCTGTCACCCTCCCGGATCCAGGGCAGCTCATACTCGTACACCTCGGCAAGCACCCACACCCGGGAGAGGTCCGCCAGCCGGTAGAGCTCGGTGTCCGGCTTGACGAACTGCCCCTCACGCACCCCCACGTGGGTGATGACGCCAGCAAACGGCGAATGGATGTGGATCTTCTTCTTGATCCGCCCGGTCTGCTCCAGCTCGCGAATCTGGTGGGGGGGCATATCCAGCAGCTCCAGCCGCTTGCGCGCCGATTTCACCAGCTCCTCGGCACCACGGCGGATATCCTCGAAGGGACTCTTTGCCAGCGTGTCGCGATTCTTCAGCGCCAGCAGATACTCCTCCTGGCCGGAGACCAACTGCGGCGAGTAGATGCTGAGCAGGATGGTGTCCCGGTGCACCCGTTCGCCGGTGCGTTCCACCCGCATCGACTCCACCCACCCTTCGGTCTTCGGATGCAGGCGCGCCAGCCGAGTCTCGTCATAGTCGATCCGCCCCACCGCCCGGACGTTGTGCGCCAGGGTGCCACGGGTCACACGTGCGGTGCGCACACCGATGTTCTGTACCGTTACCGGATCGATCTTGACCGTACCGGCAGGCTCGCCCGAGCCTCCCTCGTCGTCCGCATAGACCGGGATGTAGTCCATCCCCATCTCATCCTTGGCCGGCACCGGCGAGGTGATGGCCGGATTCATCGGGTTACGGTAGAACAGCGGCTTGCGCTCTTTCGGCTTCTCATCCTCTGCGTAGACCGGGATGTAATCCATCCCCATCTCGTCCTTGGCCGGCACCGGTGAGGTGATAGCCGGGTTCATCGGATTGCGGTAGAACAGCGGCTTGCGCTCCGTTTCGGCGGGGTTTTCCTCCGTCACAGAGCCGCTCTGCGTAGCGAACCAGTAACCGCCGCCCGCACCCGCCGCCAGTGCCGCGACCACGGCCAGCACGATGCCTCTCTTGTTATTTTTCATAGATGTCCTCCTCCCCCACTGCGGCCGCCAGCCGGGCCAGTGCCTGGCGGGATTCGCTCAGCGCCTTCCAGTATTGGGTTTCATAGTTGTAAAGTGTGATCTGGCTGCGCACCAGATTGAGAAAATCCACCTTGTTGACCTGATAACCGGCCAGCATGGAGGCCACGGTCTGACTGGCCTGGGGAATGATCCCGCTCTTGAACAGCACCGCCTGCTCGGAACTGCGCCGGTAGTCGGACAGTGCCCGGCCAATCTCCTCCATCACCCGAAGTCGCAGCTCGTGCAGGGCAAACTGCTCACGCAGCCGTTCGCTGTTGCGCTGATCCAGCGCCCGGTCCTGACGGCTATCGCTATAGATGGGAAGATTCATGCTGAACAACAGGGAGCCGAAGTCGGTCCGATCCGAACCATCGGGGTTCTCTCCGCCTCTCACCCCCCACGCAGCGCCCAGCCGGAAATCCGGATAGTAGTCCTTCTCTGCCAGCTTCACCCGCAACCGGGCCGCTTCCAGCAGCCGCTCACGGGCCATCAGGCGGGGACGAAGCATTTTTGCCCGTTCCATCAGCTCCCGCTTGGCCCGCAAGGCGGGGACCCCTTCATCCACCCGTTGTGGTAGCCGCACCTCCCCTTCCGCTGGTCGGTCGAGCAGGGTGTTGAGACGGATGGCCTCGTTACGACGCATTCCCTCCAGGGCCAGCTTGTGATCCAGCAGCTTGGAAAGCTCCAGCTGGGCCAGCAGCACATCCTGCTGCAGCCCCTTCCCCACCTGGTACTTGCTCTGCGCCACCTCCACGAACTGACGCAGCAGGGTCTGGTTGCTGGCCACCGTTTCCAGTGCCCGATCTAGGTAGAACAGATTCCACCAGACCATTTTCACATCCCTCGCCAGAGCCAGCCGCAGCTCGCCGAGATCCAGCTCGGCAGCCTTCGCCAGTTCCCGGGCGACCGCCTCCTGCAGCGCCAGCTTGCCCGGAAACGGCAACGCCTGGCTGATGCCGATCTGGACCTGGGTCATCCCTTCCTGGGTCAGGGAAAGGCTGTCCAGGGGAACATTGAGCAGATTGAGGGTCAGACGCGGATCCGGCAAGGTACCCCGCTGTTCGGGGATCGCCGCCAGCGCCCGGGCCCGGGCCTCGATGGCCGCCAGCCCCGGACTGGATGCCAGCGCCTCATCCACCGCCTGGCGCAGACCGAGAGGCTCTGCCGCGCGGGCAGGAATGGCGCCAAGCAGCAGGGAAAGGGCCAACCACTGCAAAACGGTTGTAGAAAGATAACGAGACATTCACACACTCCAACATCGAGAGTCAGCGGACACCGGCAGCGACCGGTGAACGCAAGGATTCAACGGGTGGAAATCAGCGATCCGGAGACGGATCGATCCAGCTAGGCGTGTGAAGCTCTGGGGGGTTTCCTTTCTGCAGGGAGCGTAATGCCCTGCATGGAGGTCTCAAACAGGGGATGGGAATGAGCCACCGCAGGCCGCAGCACCGGGACGAAAGGGACGAGCCCTACGGCGTGACAGGCGGGAGTCGAGCAGCAATCGTCGAGCATGCCATGATCGCTGCCAAGCGAATGATGGGTGGCATCACCGTCATCGCTTGCCACATGGTAGACGCAGGATGGCTCGCCAACGGCGGAAACAGTTACCGGTTCGTCCACCGAGGCCATGCCGCTCATCGCAACGGCAGACTGCAACGGCTGGATCACCATGACGATGACCAGCAGGAGCCGGAGCAGTTTTGCGATGCGTCGATTCATGTCTTCAAGTATAGGCCTGTTTTCCCGCCGCATGCAACGGAACGACCCAGAAGTTTCAAAACTCCAGAAACTCGCTGAGTGGTTACCGTGCAACAAAATGCCTGCGGTAACGGATAGGGACAACACGATAGTTCGATTGGTTCCGCATTTTCTGCAATAAACAGGCTGTTGATTCAACAGCCTACCCCCGGCACAGGGAAGTGCCGCCCTTTCAAATGAAAGCAAACCATTGAAAACCAACGAAACCGGAATTCGCAGTTGCCGGTTCCCGTAGCCGGAAAAAACCAGCCCAGACCTTTTCGACCTTCCGGCAGATTCCCCTCAGAGCCTCACACCGGGGCATCCCCGGGCAGCTCCTCACCGGACTGCAGCCGGGCCTTGCGGAGCAACCGGTTGACGACCCGGGAGGCTGCGACGAAGCCGAAGGCCCCCGTGACGAAAGAGGCCGACCCGTATCCCAGACGGCAATCGAGGGAGATGCCGTGGATTCCCGGCTTCTCATGGCTCACACTGCCGTCCGCCTTCGGGTAGCGTTTCTGCTGGGAAGAGAAGACGCACTCCACCCCGAAACGCCGCTTGCGGTTACGGGTGAAGCCGAATTC
>WFNS01000124.1 GCA_015488495.1 Gammaproteobacteria bacterium
GCACGCTGAGGTTGGCCGGTACCCCTTCGGCGAGCATCGCAGCCACCGGCGCGGTGGTGGTTTCGAAACCGGCGGCGAAGAAGACCACCTCCCGATCGGGATGGGTCCGGGCGATCTTCACCGCCTCGGTGGGGGAGGCGATGGGCCGGACCTCCGCCCCGTTGGCACGGGCCTCGGCCAGGGAGCGGATCTCCCTTTTGGGCAGGTTGACCGGAACTCGCAGCATGTCTCCAAAGGCGACCAGGATGACCCTTTCCTGCAGCGCCAGCTGCATCGCCTGGTGGATCGCCTCCTCGGGGCAGACGCAGACCGGGCAGCCCGGACCGGGGATGAGCTCGATGGCCGCGGGCAGCAGGTTGCGCAGTCCCGCCATGGTGATGGCCCGCTCATGGCCGCCGCAGACGTTCATGATGCGGACCCGTTCGGGAATCTCCAGCCGCCGGATCCGCTCCAGCCAGTCGCGCGCGGTGGTCGGCATCAGGTTTCGCCCCGCAGTTCGTTCCGGTGGCGTTTCATCTCGTCCAGCAACCAGCCCAGCCAGGCATCCAGGTTGTCGCCGGAGGTGGCGGAGAGTGAGAGCAAGGGGGCGTCGCTAGCGAGGTGGCGCAGGTGGTGTTCCGCCCTTTCCGGGCTGAAGTCACCGAGCCAGCGGAGCAGGTCGCTCTTGGTGAGCAGCACCAGATCGGCGGCACGGAATATCACCGGATATTTCGCCGGTTTGTCGTCCCCTTCCGGTACCGACAGCAGGGTGACGTTGCGATGCTGTCCCAGATCGAAACTCGCCGGGCAGACCAGGTTGCCAACATTCTCGATGAAGAGCAGGTCGATGCCTGAAAGATCCAGTTGGTGCAGGGCGGAGTGGATCATGTGGGCGTCCAAATGACAGGCGCTGCCGGTGGTGATCTGCAACGCTTCGATCCCTTTTTGCCGGATCCGCTGTGCGTCGTTCTCCGTCTCCAGATCCCCTTCGATGACGGCGATGCCGCACTCTTTCCCCAGGGCGTCGATGGTGGCCTCCAGCAAGGTGGTTTTGCCGGCGCCGGGGGAGGACATCAGGTTGATGGCGAGCACTCCCTGACGGTCGAAATGGGCCCGGTTGTGCGCCGCCTGGTGATCGTTTTCGGTCAGCAGTCCCTTCAGTACCGTTACCGCTTCGCGCCCCTCTTTCGTTCTCGCCAGCTTGCCGTCCCCTTCGAGCAGGTGCCGGTTGGCCGGCGTGACGTTGCAGCCGCAGGTATCACACATGGTTTCCTTCTCCCGTTCCATCCAGTTGATCGAACAGCTCCCAGGTGGAGCGGGCCTCCTGGGGGGTGACCTTCTGGATGGCATATCCCACATGGACCATCACATAGTCGCCCACCTTCACCTCCTCGTTCTGGAGCATGAACAGGCTGACATCGCGTTCCACACCGCGGGCCTCACAGCGGGCGTCGAAGCCATCGATTGCGGTGATCTGCATGGGTATCGCTAGGCACATGGCTCCTGCTCCCTCTTCAGCAGCTCGACGCTGCACAATACCATCTCATCTCCTGACAGGATGCGGGTCTGGAAGCTGCCACACTGGTCACACAGCAGGCGGTTTGCCGGAACCTCGGAGCGGGCCCCACATCGGGTACATCTTACCACCACTGCAGATGATTCTATGACCAGTTCGGCCTGCTCTGCCACGCTACCCGCTGCTGCCAGCGGCCAAGCGTGTCGTAACAGCTCCGGCTCTGCCCCGGAGAGTGGACCTACCTCGAGCAGGATGCGGTCCACCTTCTGCGCCTGGTGCTGTTCCGCCAGCTGTTCTACCTGTTCCAGCAGGGCAACGCAGAGGGCATATTCATGCATGGCTGTGTATCCGGGAATGCATCCGGAGATCGATCAAACGAAAAAGGGCTGCAGCAGTTGCCTGCCACAGCCCTTCCCTGTTTCGAAACGATTTTTCGGACAGGTAATCACGACACTTCGATCTTGCGGCGCTTGGCCTTGGCCACCTTGGGGATGGTCAGTTCCAGGAGGCCATCCTTGAAGGTGGCCTTGGCCTTGTCGCCA
>WFNS01000125.1 GCA_015488495.1 Gammaproteobacteria bacterium
GCTGCCCTGGGAGCGGCCGGACTCAAGGAGCAGCCCGCCGGAGTGTTTTTCCAGGGGAGCCTGGAGCTCGCCTACCGGGTCTGTCTCTGGTCCCGCTGTGCGGGGAGGGTGCTGCTGCGCCTCGGGCAGTTTCCCGCCGCCTCGGCCGAGGCGCTCTACGACGGAATCCAGGCCATCGACTGGGCGGAGCACCTCTGCGAGGAGGGCTCCCTGGCGGTGGACCTGAATCTCTCCCGCTCCAGTCTCACCCACAGCCACTTCGCCGCTCTCAAGGTCAAGGATGCCGTGGTGGATCAGTTCCGGCAGCGTACCGGCAGGCGGCCCTCGGTGGACACCCGGCGGCCGGATCTGCGCATCAATGTCCATCTGCACCGGGACCAGGCGGTGGTAAGCCTGGATCTCTCCGGGGAGAGTCTGCACCGGCGGGGCTATCGGACGGCGGGAGTGGAGGCGCCCCTGAAAGAGAACCTGGCCGCCGCCATCCTGATCCGTGCCGGCTGGCCGGAGTTGGCCCGGGAGGGCGCGCCGCTGCTGGATCCCATGTGTGGGTCGGGTACGCTACCCATCGAGGCGGCCTTGATGGCGGCCGACATCGCACCGGGCCTGCTGCGGGAGCGTTTCGGCTTTCTCGGCTGGAAAGGACACGATGAGGCGCTGTGGCAAAGGCTGCGGGAGGAGGCCCGGGAGCGGCAGGAAAAGGGGAAGCGCCGGTTGCCGCCAATCGTCGGATACGACACCGACCGGCGGGCGGTACGAGCCGCCATCGCCAACCTGGAGGCAGCCGGTCTGCGGGGAGGGGTCCACGTGGAGCGGCGGGATCTGGCCGGACTGCGGCCGCCGGGGAGTGGTTGCGGGCTGGTGGTGGCCAATCCCCCTTACGGCGAACGACTCGGTGATGCGGCATCTCTCGGCGGACTCTATACCGACCTGGGGGAGCTGCTGAAACGGGAGTTCACCGGCTGGCGGGCGGCGGTGTTCACCGGCAATCCCGAGCTGGCCAAACAGATGGGGCTGCGGGCCCGAAAGCAGTATGCCTTCTATAACGGGGCGATTCCCTGCAAGCTGCTCCGGTTCGAGGTGGAGACACAGTGGTTTCGGGAACCGCCGGTGGTCTCCGGAAGCATGGTCATGCCCCGGCCGGCCATGCCGGAAGCGCTCGGGGAAGGGGCACAGATGTTCGCCAACCGCTTGCGCAAGAATCTGCGTGAGCTGGGTCGCTGGGCGCGGCGGGAAGGGATCACCTGTTACCGTCTCTATGATGCCGACCTGCCCGAGTATGCATTGGCCGTCGACCTCTACCGGGCCGAGGTGCTGTCGGTCCATGTCCAGGAGTACGAGGCGCCCGCGAGCATCGATCCGGAGAAGGTGGCGAGACGGCGCAGAGAAGCCCTTGCAGTGCTGCCGGGGATCCTGGAGCTGCCCGTGGAGCGGATACATTACAAGGTCTGGCGCCGGCAGAAGGGGGCGAGCCAGTACCGGCGGCAGGCGGACGAGAGAAACTTCCAGGTGGTGGAGGAGGGGGGCTGCCGCTTCCTGGTGAATCTGACCGACTATCTGGACACCGGCCTGTTTCTGGATCATCGCCTCACGAGGGCACTGATCGGCGAGCTGGCCGAGGGGCGAAGGTTCCTGAACCTGTTCGCCTACACCGGCACCGCCACGGTCTATGCCGCCCGGGGCGGAGCACTGGTCACCACCACGGTGGACATGTCCCGCACCTATCTGACCTGGGCGCAGCGCAACATGGCACTGAACGGTCTCGAGGGGAGGCAGCACCGTTTCGTCCGTGCCGATTGTCTCGAGTGGCTGGAGAGAGAGGCCGGGACAAAGGCGCGGTACGATTTGATCTTCCTGGATCCCCCGACCTTCTCCTCATCGAAACGGATGAGCGGTACCTTCGACGTACAGCGGGACCATGTGGCGTTGATCCGCACGGCCGCCCGCTTGTTGAGTCCGCATGGAGTCCTGATTTTTTCCAATAACTTCCGCCGCTTCAAAATGGACCGGGAGGCGCTCGGGGGGTTGTCCGTGGAAGAGATCACCCGGGCTACCCTGCCCCGGGACTTCGCACGCAATCCGCGGATTCACAACTGCTGGCGCATCACACGAGCCGGGTGAGAGGCGGACGTTTTCCACCGCGGCCGTTCTCCTGATAAAATTGGTCAACTATTGGACCGAATCCAACGAGGGGAGTGACAGTAGAGTCGTATGTTCGAGCGTATTCGAGAAGACATCCATTGCGTGTTCGATCGTGATCCCGCTGCCCGCTCGGTCTTCGAGGTGGTGCTCTCCTATCCTGGGTTTCATGCCGTCCGTTTCCATCGTCTCAGCCACTGGCTGTGGCGCAAGGGCCTGCGGCTGCCGGCGCGGCTGCTCTCCACCTTTGCGCGCTGGTTCACCGGTATCGAGATCCACCCGGCAGCGGAGATCGGACGACGGTTCTTCATCGATCACGGGATGGGAGTGGTCATCGGCGAAACCACGCGCATCGGCGACGACTGTACCCTCTATCACGGTGTCACCCTGGGTGGCACCAGCTGGGAGAAAGGCAAGCGCCATCCCACTCTGGAAAACGATGTGGTGGTGGGGGCCGGTGCCAAGGTGTTGGGTCCCGTCACCATCGGGCGGGGTGCCCGGATCGGTTCCAATGCGGTGGTGGTGAAGGATGTGCCCGAGGAGGCCACCGTCGTCGGGGTCCCTGGCCATGTCATTGGCCGCAAGCTTCCAGGGAAGGCGCAGCAGCGTCACGCCATGGCGAAAAAGATAGGTTTCGATGCCTACGGAACCACACAAGACATGCCGGACCCGGTGGCGCGAGCCATCGACTGCCTGCTGGACCATCTCCATGTGCTGGACCTGCGCAACGAAAAGATCTGTGAGGCTCTCAACCGTCTGGGAGAACGGCTGGATCTCCCTGATCTTCCTCCCTGCGAGGCGACGCTGGATGAGGAGACGGAGCAGAAGGGACGTTGACTCGTCGATACCGCGGCGAGATGTTCGAGTGGTGTCATCTACCTCCTAAGTGATACACCCAATAAATACTTGACAAAAACAGTGGGTATTCTAGAATCTCTCTTACTGCTTTAGTGCCCACGGTTGCTGAAGTTCCTCTACCGGGCGTATGAGCGCCTGGAGGGGGTGCCAACGCGGCGGCATGAAGGCAGCGCATTCCGCGGGTAACAGGGCTGGCTAGCGAGGAGCATGATATGCGACTTACCACGAAAGGCCGGTATGCCGTAACGGCGATGCTGGATCTGGCTATACACTTCGACAAAGGCTCCATCACCCTGGCTGATATCTCCAGGCGCCAGGGTATCTCTCTCTCCTATCTGGAGCAGTTGTTCGCCAAACTTCGCAAGAGGGGATTGGTCAAGAGCACCCGGGGGCCTGGCGGCGGTTATCGGCTGAGCCGGCCGCCCAGCGAGATCCCGGTGCTGGATGTAATTACGGCGGTAGATGAAAAAGTGGATGCAACTGCATGTGATGGCGAAGGAAATTGTCAGGATCACGCACGTTGCCTGACCCATGAGCTGTGGATGGATCTCAGCCGCCAGATCTATGACTATCTGGGGAAGATCAATCTTGGCAAACTGATGGACGATCGAGACGTACAGGAGATCTACCGACGCCAGGACGAGGAGTGGGTCTGTTTCAACAGGAAAAGCGCCTGACACGATATCTGACACGATGAAAACACCGATCTATTTCGATTACTCTGCAACCACACCGGTCGATCCGCGTGTCGCAGAAAAGATGTGCCGTTATCTGACGCTGGATGATGGTCTGTTTGGCAACCCCGCCTCACGCTCCCATCCGTTCGGGTGGCGGGCCGAGGAGGCTGTGGTGCAGGCGCGCAAGGAGGTTGCTGCACTGATCAACGCCGACAGCCGGGAGATCATCTGGACCTCGGGAGCGACCGAATCCGACAACCTGGCACTCAAGGGCGCCGCCCATTTCCACTCCAGGAAGGGCAAGCACATCGTCACCTGCAAGACCGAGCACAAGGCGGTGCTGGATTCCTGCCGTCAGCTCGAGCGGGAGGGGTTCGAGGTGACCTATCTGGACCCCGAGCCCAGCGGGTTGCTGGATCTCGGCAAACTGGAGGCTGCGCTGCGGGAGGACACCATCCTGGTTTCCATCATGCACGTCAACAACGAGATCGGGGTGATTCAGGATATCGAAGCCATCGGTGAGATCACGCGCAGTCGGGGGATCCTCTTCCATGTGGACGCGGCGCAGAGCGCAGGCAAGGTACCCATCGATCTGCAGAAGATGAAGGTGGATCTGATGTCCCTTTCGGCCCATAAGGTCTATGGGCCGAAAGGGATCGGTGCTCTCTACGTACGTCGCAAGCCGCGAGTCCGCATCGAGGCGCAGATGCACGGTGGTGGTCACGAGCGGGGCATGCGCTCCGGCACGCTGGCCACCCACCAGATCGTGGGCATGGGAGAGGCCTTCCGTATCGCGCGGGAGGAGATGGCGGAAGAGAATGAGCGCATCCGCCGGCTGCGGGATCGCCTGCTGAACGGGCTGCAGGACATCGAGGAGCTCTATATCAATGGGGATTTGGAGCAGCGGGTGCCCCACAACCTCAATATCAGTTTTGCCTACATTGAGGGTGAATCGCTGATGATGGCATTGAAGGACATCGCGGTTTCCTCGGGTTCCGCCTGCACCTCCGCCAGCCTGGAGCCATCCTATGTACTGCGTGCTCTGGGGCGCAGCGACGAACTGGCGCACAGTTCTCTGCGTTTCTCCATCGGTCGGTTTACCACCGAAGAGGAGATCGACTACGCAATCAAGCTGTTGCATGAGAAGGTTGACAAACTGCGCAAGCTTTCCCCCCTGTGGGAGATGCACCAGGAGGGTATCGATCTGGATTCGGTCCAGTGGGCGGCCCATTGAGCAAGGGCTGTCACCCGTCGACGCATTTTTTGAGAGAGACATATTGCCATGGCATACAGTGAAAAACTGATTGATCACTACGAAAATCCGCGCAACGTCGGAACCTTCGACAAAAACGATCAGAAGGTGGGGACCGGTATGGTGGGTGCACCTGCCTGTGGCGACGTCATGCGGCTGCAGATCAAGGTCAATGACGAAGGGATTATCGAGGACGCCCGTTTCAAGACCTATGGCTGCGGGTCGGCCATCGCCTCCAGCTCTCTGCTCACCGAGTGGGTGAAGGGCAAGACGCTGGAAGAGGCCGCAGAGATCAAGAACAGCGATATCGCCGAAGAGCTGGCTCTGCCGCCGGTGAAAATTCACTGCTCCGTGCTTGCGGAAGATGCCATCAAGGCGGCCATCTCCGATTATCAGGGCAAGCAGAAACAGCAGCGGGAGGCCGGCCAGGACGACAGCGAGGAAGAGGTAGCCTGATGGCCATCACCCTGACGGAGAAAGCGGCCGAGCATGTGAAGAAGTTCATCGCCAGGCGTGGCAAGGGGATCGGTCTGCGCCTGGGGGTTAGAACCTCCGGCTGTTCCGGTATGGCCTATGTACTGGAGTTTGCCGATGAGATCGAGCCCGAGGATCAGGTGTTCGAGCAGCATGGTGTCAAGGTGATCGTCGATCCCAAGAGTCTGCTCTATCTGGATGGAACCGAGGTGGACTACCGCCGGGAAGGGCTCAACGAGGGTTTCCGCTTCGACAACCCCAATGTCGCCAACCAATGCGGCTGTGGTGAAAGTTTCAGCGTGTGAACTATTTCGAACTCTTTGGGCTACCGATCCGGTTCGAGCTGGATCCCCGGCTGCTCGCCGAGCGGCACCGGAAACTGCAAAGCACCTTCCATCCCGATAGATTCGCCGACGCCAGTGCCTTCGAGCGGCGCCTTGCAGTGCAGCGGGCTGCCGAGATCAATCAGGCGCTTCATACGCTGAAAGATCCCGTCGAAAGGGCCCGTTACCTGCTTTCCCTTCGCGGCTTCGACATGGATGGGGATGTGCCGCAGGTCGAACAGTCCTTCCTGATGGAGCAGATGGAATTGCGGGAGGCACTGGCGGAGGTCCGGGATCGGCCCGACCCGCTTTCCGCCCTCGAGGAACTGATCGCTCACATTGCGCGCCGTACCGATGCCATTCTCCGGGAGTTGGCGGAGCAGCTCGACGAGGCATCGGAGGCCTCGCATGCCGCCGCTCGGGAGAGTATCGCAAAGCTCATGTTTCTCAGAAAGATTGAGCGTGAGGCGAATGAAATACATGATGA
>WFNS01000126.1 GCA_015488495.1 Gammaproteobacteria bacterium
ATCTGAGCACCGAGATCGGCAACGGGACCATCGCCTATGACGCCGGTACCATCGTGGTGACCGCCCCAAACATCAATGGCGGCGCCGCCAAGGCGCTCACCGATGCCGGCGGCGACGACGAGGGGGACTTCGGGTCCACGACCACCAACGCCGTCACGGTGAGCGGCATCGCCCTCAACGCCGGAGAGTCGGCCACGGTCAGGTTCCGCGTCACCATCCAGTAGCGATGACATGCAGAGGGGATGGTCGAGGTGGCTGCAGCGCTACGTCACCGGCTCGAAACCCGGCGGCCGTGCAGCTCTCCTCTGCCTGTTGTTGCCCGCCGTGGCCATGGCCGCCGCTCCCGGCACCGTCATCGAGAATACCGCCCGTATCGATTACACCGTTCCCGGCATAGGGGGCCAGACCGCCATTTCCAACACCGAGACCTTCACGGTCGAAGCGATGGGGGTCGATGACAGTGCCCGGCTGCGGGTGACCGCCGACACCAACGAGCTGTTCGCCGGGGATCCGGTCAATCTCGCCATCGAGCTGGCCAACACCGGCGACAACACTCTCGCCGGGGGCAGCCTGATCTTTTCCGCACCGCCGGGTTCCCTCCTGCGCATCGAGGGAGTGGCGGTGAGCGAGTCTTCGCCGGGGACTTACCGCTATCCGGTGGCGGATCTCCCCCCCTACCGTATCGTTGCGCTGGCGGCGGAGCTGATTCCTCCCGCCGACGCCCCTGGCAGCAACGATCCATTGCGTATCGACTACCGCGCCAACGGCGCCATCCGCGCCACGGCGATGGTGCCGCTGCAAATCGAGGCGCGGACCCCGGCGCAGTTGGAGCTGTTGCAATACACCCCCGGCAACGGCGCACAGACGATGCCCGTCCACTCCACCTCCTACCAGCGTCCGGACAATGGCTTTGAACCCATACCGGCTCCGCAGGTGCCGGGCGGGGGGGGCGAGCTGGTCACCGATGCACCCCTGCCGCTGCAGCCGGCCCAGGCCTTCCAGCACAGACAGATCCTGTTCCTGCGTCTGCGCGATCGGGACCAGAACCGGGATTCCTCGGTGCAGGAGTCGGTGGAGGTGCGGCTGACGGTTCCCGATCACGACGAGCAGGAGACGCTGCGCCTGCTGGAGACCACGCCTGACAGCGGTGTGTTCACCGGATACCTCACCATGTCCAAGTCCGCTGCCCGGCGGTACGACGGGGTGCTGAACATCGTTGCCGGAAAAACGATACAGGCGAGCTATACCGATCACACCAGCCTCACCGAAACTGCCGGAGCGGCGGCGCTGGTGGACCCGTTCGGCAGGTTGTTCGACAGCAACAGCGGCGCCCTGCTGGACGGCTATACGGTCCACCTGATCGATGCGGACACCGGACGGCCCGCCACCGTGTATGGTGACGACGGGGTGAGCAGTTACCCCGCCACTGTGGTCACCGGGGACAGCGTCACCGACGGCGGCGGGAACCAGTACGAATTTGGTCCCGGTGAGTACCGTTTCCCATTGATTGCCCCGGGCCGCTACCGCTTGGTGGTGGTGCCCCCCGAGGGGGCCCGCTATCGCTGGCCCTCGGAGCAGCCGGACGAGCTGATGAGCGGCCTGCCCAACGGGCCGTTCGTGCTGGGGACGGGCTCAAGGGGCGAGCCCTTCACCCTCCTGATCGGCCCGCCGCTGAATCTGGATATCCCCCTCGATCCCCTGGATACCCTGCTGTTCGTGCGGCGCAGCGCCGGCAAGGATCGCGTGGCGCCCGGCGACCTGCTGCCGTTCCGGGTGGAGGTGGAGAACATCGTGGAGGAGACCATCGCCGACGTGCGGTTGACCGACCGGCTGCCCCCCGGCTTCCGTTACCGCAGGGGCAGCGCCCGCCTGGACGACGCCGTGCTCCCCGATCCGGAGATCTCTCCCGATGGCCAGGAGCTGGTCTTTCATCTGGGTGACCTTTCCCCCGACAGCAGCCGCCATGTCAGTTACGTCGCCACCGCGGGGGCCGTCCGGCCCGGCAAGGTGGTCAGCCGCAGCCGCGCCAGCGGCAACGGCGGGGCCATCGTCTCCAACGAGTCGAGTGTCACCACCGGGATTCACGAGGAGCTGATGCGCAGTCGCGCCATCCTGATGGGACGGGTGACGGTGGAACCGCCGGAGGATGGTGGAGAGGGGTGGCGGGAGAAGGAGCTGGCGGGAATCCGTCTCTACCTGGAGGATGGCAGCTATGCGGTCACCGACGAGCAGGGAGAGTACCATTTCGCGGGTGTCCGTCCGGGTACGCATGTGCTTCAGCTGGATCCGGAGACCCTGCCCGCGGAGTATGAGGTGGTCCCCCTGGAGCGCAACACCCGCTTCGCCGGGCGTGCCTGGTCGCGTTTTCTGGAGCTGCGGGAGGGGGCACTGTGGCGGGCCGATTTCCGGATCGCCCTCAAGCCGAAGGAGCAGGGCAGCGTCCGGCTGGAGCTGGCGAGCGACCCGGAGATCCGGGAGGGGGTGGTGCAGTACCGGCTGCACCTGGGCGGACAGGCCGCGCCGCTGGGCAATCTGCGGTTGATGGTGATGCTTCCCGACGGAGCCCGCTATCTTCCACAGAGCACGGCGGGGGCCGGGGAGCCGGAAGTGAGTGGCAGCGCGCTCACCTGGCGGCTCGCCGACACCCCGGCCCGCTGGCGGAAGGAGATCAGCTTCCGCGCACGCATCGATTCCCTGCAGCCGGGCAAGGCGGTGAGTACCCGGGCGATGTTGCTGTTCGACACCGCGCAAAGGAAGAACCGGCGCAGCGCCATCGCCAAACACTGGTTCACGCCGCCGGAGCCCGTAGAGGTGGCACGGCGGCTGTTCAAGTTTTCCCTGCGCGTCGGGTTCGACAGTCTCAGCACCGAGCTGAACGCGGAGGATCGGGCGATGCTGGACATCCTGGTGGAGCGGATGCGGGACAAGCGCGACCTCCGGCTCACCGTGGTGGGGCACAGCGACGATCGGCCCATCGTCAGCGCCGAAGGGAGGGCCCGGTTCCGCGACAACTACGAACTTTCCCGCCAGCGGGCCGCCAGCGTGGCCCGCTATGTGATGGAGAAGCTCTCCATGGCCAACCTGCCGGTGACCGTCATCGGTCGTGGTCCCGATGAGCCGGTGGCGGACAACCGCACCGCCGAGGGGCGGGCCGCCAACCGGCGGGTGGAACTCTACATCCAGGCGGACGAGGTGGTGGAGGCGATGCGGGTAGAGGAGTCGCAGACCGGCTCGGTGCTGGAGAAGATCTCCGGAATATTCTCCCCCGGAGCCGACTCCCCGGCGGAGAAGGGCAGCCCCCCGCTCTTCGACGAGCAGTGGGTGGAGGGCGCGGCTCCCGGCCTGGAGTGGCTGATGCCGGCCGAAGGGACGTTGCCGGCCATCCCCAGCGTGAACGTCGCCATCAAGCATGGTTTCGACGAACGGGTGGAGCTGTTCCTCGATGGCGAGCCGGTGCCGGAGGTCAACTTCGACGGGACCATCCGCAACCGGCGCGGTACGGTGGCAGTCAGCCGCTGGCGTGGCGTGGATCTGAACGGGGCGGACAACCGCTTCGAGGCCGTCATTCGTGATCGCCGGGGGCGGGAGACCGGCCGCCTGGAGCGATATGTCCATTTCTCCGGTCCGCCGGTGCGGGGCGAGCTGTTGCCGGACAAATCGGTGTTGGTCGCAGACGGTGTGACCACACCGGTGATCACGGTCCGGCTGTTCGACCGCCAGGGCTATCCGGTGCGAGAGGGGAGCATCGGCGAATACCGTATTCGCGCGCCGTATCAGGCGGAGCGGCGTCTGGACATCCAGCGGGCGGTGCTTCCCGGCGCCCCGATGCAGCGCCTCTACTACCGCGCCGGCAGGGACGGAGAGGTGAGCATCCGCCTGCTACCCACCACCGATGCCGGCGAGGTGCGCATCGAACTGCCTTTCGTGAAAGGGGAGCAGGGCATCGTCACGGCCAACCTGAGGCCCCGCACGCGGGACTGGATCCTGGTGGGCATGGCGGAAGGAACCGTCGGCTACGACACCCTGCGTGGCAAGGGAGAGACGCTGCCGGAGGGCCGGGGCGAGCGGCTCTACCAGGAGGGGCGCGTGGCCTTCTTCGCCAAGGGACGCATCAAGGGGAAGTGGCTGCTCACCATGGCCTACGACACCGCCCGGCGCAAGCGTGATTCCCGCCTGTTCGGCACCATCGAGCCGGACGCCTACTACACCATCTACGGAGATGCCGGCCGGCAGGGCTACGAAGCCGCCAGCCGGGAGAAGCTCTACCTCAAGCTGGAGCGGGACGACTTCTACGCCCTGTTCGGTGATTTCGACACTCTGCTGAATCACACCGATCTCGCGCGGTACAACCGCAGCCTGACCGGCTTCAAGGCGCGCTACCACGGCCGGACCTGGGATATCGTGCTGTTTGCCAGCGAGTCCAGCCAGGCGCGAGTCCGTGACGAGATCCGTGGCCAGGGCAGCACCGGCCCCTACCGGCTGTCGCGCAGTGACATCGTGCGCAATTCGGAGGAGATCACCATCGAGGTACGGGATCGATTCCAGAGCGAACGGATCCTGGAGCGGCGTCCGCTGACCCGCTTCGTGGACTACGACATCGACTATGAGCGCGGTCTGCTCAACCTGCGCGAACCGGTGTTCAGCGTCGATTCCGCCCTCAATCATCTCTTCATCGTGGCCCGATACGAATCGCTGGATCCGCGGGACAGCGAACTGACCCGGGGCGGCCGGGCAGAGCTGGCTGTCGCCGCCCGGACCACCGTCGGCCTCACTCACGTAGATGAAGGGGTGACCGGCGGCACTTCGCGGCTCAGTGGCATGGATCTGGAACACCGCTTCAGCCGAAACACCCGTCTGCGCATGGAGCTGGCGCAGACCCGCAAGCGGGACAACGGCGGTGCCACCGACGCCGATGCCTGGCTGGCGGAGTTGAGGCACCGCGCCGAACGCTGGGATCTCCGCACCTGGCTGCGTCACACCGACGATGGATTCGGCCTGAACCGGCGCAACCAAGGGGAGAGCGGTACCCGCAAGGTGGGAGCGGAGGGGAGCGTTCGCATCGGTGGCGGCGTCACCTTGCGGGGCAAGGCCTATCGGGACAGCAATCTGGCCACCGGAGCGGAGCGCGACCTGGCGGAGATGCGGGGGGAGGTGGTGAAGAACGACACCACCCTCAAGCTGGGCGCCCGCTCGGTGCGGGACACCCGGGGGGATGGGGAACGACTCGGCTCCGATCAGATCCTCACCGGCATCAGCCACCGTACCCTCGGCCGGCGGCTCAACCTGCGTCTGGACAATGAGCACACGCTGGGAGAGGCCCAGAGCATCGATTTTCCCGACCGGACCCGCCTCGGTGTCGACTACCTGGTGGCCACCGCCACCACCCTGTTCGCGGAGCAGGAGTGGACCAACGGGGCGCTGCGCGACACTGTTCACACCCGGCTGGGAGTCAAGTCCAGCCCCTGGAGCGGCTCCGAGGCCTTCACCACCCTCAAGCAGACCCGGCAGGATGGCGCCACCGCCACCACCGCCAACGTGGGTCTGCGCCAGAAGTGGAAACTCAACGACCGCTGGAGTCTCGATGCCGGTGCGGAGCAGGCGCGGGTTATCAGCGGTCGGTCCGCCGCCTCCTTCAACCCCAATGTCCCCTTCGCCAACGGTGCCGCCGACGAC
>WFNS01000127.1 GCA_015488495.1 Gammaproteobacteria bacterium
AACCGTCGTGCTGGCCACCCAGGGCTACGCCTGGGACACCCAGTCCGACATGCTGATGGCATTGGCCGGTGGCATCATCGCACTGATTACCCTCAGCAGGATACACGATCGGCAGTTGGCAACTCTGCCAGGGGGCCATCGACAACCCGGAACCGCGTCCCCATCCACTTGAGTTGGCCCCTCCCTGCCCCCATCTTTGATCGGCAGGCTGTTGAGAAATCCATCCACGCCATCGCGGCAAGGAGGTCCACATGAAAACCACCCTGAGCGTCATCAAGGCCGACATCGGCTCCATCGGAGGGCACATCTGTCCATCCCGGCAACTGCTCGACAGCGTACGCAATCACATCGAGGAGAATGCCGGTGATCTGATCATCGATCATTACCTGAGCTTCACGGGGGACGATATCGCAATCCTCATGACCCATACCCATGGGCCGGGTCACGACGAGATCCACAGACTGGCCTGGGATGCCTTCCTGGCCGGAACCGAAACCGCCCGCAGGCAGGGACTCTATGGCGCCGGCCAGGATCTGCTCAAGGAGTCCTTTTCGGGCAACGTGAAAGGCATGGGTCCGGCGGTGGCAGAGCTCGAGTTCGAGGAGCGCCCCAACGAACCCTTCCTATTCTTCGCCGCCGACAAGACCGATCCCGGTGCCTACAACCTGCCTCTCTATCTGGCCTTCGCCGACCCCATGAACACACCGGGCTTGATTCTGGCCCCCGGCATGTCCAGGGGGTTCCGTTTCGTGGTCATGGATGTCGGCCACACCGAAGGAGATCGGGTCATCGAGCTGAACACCCCCGAGGATCTCTACGATCTGGCCGCCCTGCTGCGGGATCCGGAGCGTTACGTGATCGAGTCGGTCTGGTCCCGGGACACCGGTGAACAGGCGGTGGCCGCTTCCACCTCGCGACTGCACAACATCGCGGGCAAATACACCGGCAAGGACGACCCGGTGATGCTGGTACGGGCACAGAAGATGTTTCCCGCCACGGGAGAGATTCTGGCCCCCTATGCCATCGGTCATTTCGTCGCTGGCGGTATGCGCGGCTCCCACCAGATGCCGCTGATGCCGGTAGGGCTGAACTCCGGGATCAGCTACTTCGATGGCCCGCCGGTGGTCTCCTGCGCAGCGTTTGCCATGCACGAGGGTCGTCTCACCGAGGCGGTGGATGCCTTTGCCCACCCGTTCTGGGACGAGGTACGCAACCGCGTGGCCGGCAAGGCGATGGAGATGCGCCGTCAGGGCTTCGTGGGGGCTGCCATGCTGCCCATGTCGGAGCTGGAATACACCGGCATCATGGAAAAACTGGAGGCGCTGCAGCCCCGCTTCACGGTTCGGGGATGACCGGAACCATCCATATCGGCACCTCCGGCTGGGCCTACGCCCACTGGAGGGGCCCCTTCTACCCCCCGGATCTGCCCGAGCGGGCACTGCTCGAATACTACTGCCGTCACTTCCGCTGCGTCGAAATCAACAGCTCTTTCTACCACCTTCCCGGGGAACATGCGGTGGAACGGTGGCGCGATACGGTGCCAGCGGGTTTTTTGTTCGCAGCCAAGGCCAGCCGCTACATCACCCACATGAAGAAGCTCAAGGATCCGCAGCAGGGTGTCGCCGCTTTTCTCGGACGCATTACCCGTCTCGGCGACAGGCTGGGCCCCATCCTGTTCCAGCTCCCGCCCCGCTGGCGATGCAATCCCGAACGCCTGGAATCCCTGCTGGAGATCCTGGATCCCGAGCATCGCTACGCCTTCGAATTTCGCGATCCGAGCTGGATCAACGAGGAGGTGCTGGAGCTGCTCCGGCGCCACGGCGCCGCCTTCTGCATCTTCGAACTGGCTGGGTACCGGTCGCCGCTGCAGGTGACCACCGACCTCGTCTACATCCGCCTGCACGGCCCCGCCGGCGCCTATCAGGGATGCTACGACCAGCAGAGTCTGGAGGAGTGGGCGGAGCGGATCATCGAATGGAGCGCGAACGGGCGGGAGGTATTCTGCTTCTTCGACAACGACGAGGCCGGCTACGCAGTGGCCAACGCGCGGGAGCTGCAAACCCTGGTGGAAAAAAACCGGCGAGCGGAAAAACCGAGCTACAACGGATGAGGAAGGAAATATCCCCGTGGGGAGGCGCCGTCGCGGCGCTTCGCGCCTGGTCGAACCTTTTTTGAATCGAGGGTTCGAATCCATTCGTCGAAATATGAAAAAGGGATCCCTTGCGGGATCCCTTTTTCATATTTGGCGGAGAGAGAGGGATTCGAACCCTCGATGGAGCTTTTGACCCCATACTCCCTTAGCAGGGGAGCGCCTTCAGCCTCTCGGCCATCTCTCCGAACGGGACTGCAAAGGATAACCTCCCTGCGGCGCTTCGTAAAGCCTCCAGCGCGGGGATTCCCAGACGGCCAGACAGCCGTTGGGCAATGCCGGGATCCTGCCCAGTTCTGCCCTGGGGTTGTCCGGGCCGTGGTAGTCGGAACCGCAGGATGCCAGGAGCCCCGCCCGTCGGGCGTGTAGTGCCATGGCAAAGCAGTCGTCACGGCTGTGGCTGCTGGAGACCACTTCGATACCGACTCCCCCGTTCTCCCGGAATTCACCGATCAGACGGCGCAACTGCGTGGCGCTGAGCCGGTAGCGGGCGGGATGGGCAATTACCGCCATCCCGCCAGCGGCGCAGATCCATTCCGTGGCCTGTTCCAACGTGGCCCACTCTCCCGCCACATGCCCCGGCTTGCCCTTGACCAGGAAATGCTTGAATACCTGTCCCATCTCCTGCGCATGACCCTGCTCCACCAGGTAGCGGGCGAAGTGGATGCGACCGATGCTGGAGCCGCCAGCGAACCGCCTGGCGCCCTCCAGGGCACCTTTTACTCCCGCCCTCTCCAGCCGCCGCCCGATCTCCTCGGCCCGCCAGTGACGATACCGCCGCAGACCGGCCAGTCCATCCTGCAATGCGCCGCAGTCCGGATCGATGCCGAGGCCGACGACATGGATGGTACGGCGGTTCCAGGTGACCGAGATCTCCAC
>WFNS01000128.1 GCA_015488495.1 Gammaproteobacteria bacterium
CAGTCGTGGATGACCGCCGCGTTGCCATACTTACCCCACTTGGGCAGCGCGATCCAGAACAGCCGGGGAATGGAGGCAAAATCGGTCATGAAGCCACGGCGAACCTCGATGGTATCGCCACTGCCCAGTTCGCCCACGTCGTAGGCGAACGGCTCCACCAGCACCCACGTCTTGCCATCCGCCAGCGGGGAAACCACCAGTGCCCTGGTAAAACGGCTCATTCCCCTCTCCTGCAACCTGTCCGGAAAGACTCACCCCAAAGTCTAGCACGACGTCCCCTTTTTTGCGGTGCGGGATTTCCCGAACCCGGAGGTGATGGGATACCGCCTGTCCCGTCCGAACGCCCGTCTGGTGACCCGGGGTCCGGGGGGCGCCTGACGCCGTTTGTACTCGTTGCGGTCCACCATACGTACCACCTTGTGCACCGTGGCCTCGTCGTACCCGGCAGCGACGATCTCGTCGATGCACTTGTCCTGCTCCACGTACAGCTCCAGGATGCCGTCCAGCACCGGATAGGGCGGCAGACTGTCGGTATCCTCCTGGTCGGGCGCGAGCTCGGCAGAGGGCGGCCGTTCGATGACCCGCTGCGGAATCACTTCTGCGATGCCGTTGCGATACCTGGCGAGACGGAACACCAGTGTCTTGGGCACGTCCTTGAGCACGTCGAATCCACCGGCCATGTCGCCGTAGAGGGTGGCGTAGCCCACCGCCATCTCGCTCTTGTTGCCGGTGGTGAGCACCATCTTGCGGCGCTTGTTGGAGATGGCCATCAGGATGACCCCCCGACAGCGGGCCTGAATATTCTCTTCGGTGGTGTCCGGTTGGGTGCGGGCAAATTCCTCCGCCAGGCTGTCCAGAAAGGCCTGATATGCCTTCTCGATGGAGATGATGCGGAATTCGACACCCAGTCGCCTCGCCTGCTCCTGGGCATCCTCCAGGCTGATGCGGCGCGTATAGCGGGAGGGCATCGTCACCGCCTCCACCCGCTCTGCGCCCAGGGCATCCACCGCCACGGTCAGGGTCAGCGCCGAATCGATGCCACCGGAGAGCCCGATCACCACCCCGCGGAAGCCGTTCTTCTCCACGTAGTCGCGTACCGCCAGGACCAGCGCTCCGTAGACGCTGGCCTCCTCGGACAGCACGGGAGCACACTCCCCCGCTCGCGGAATCACCTCGCCCTGCTCGGTTGTCTCCAGCTCCACCGGATGGAGTCCCTCCTCGAATGCGGGAGCGCGCCGGCGCACCTCTCCCGCGGCGTCGATGACGAAGGAAGCCCCGTCGAAAACCAGCTCGTCCTGCCCCCCCACCAGATTGACATAGAGGGCGGGCAGGCCGCTCTCCTCCACCCGCTCGCGCAGCACCTCTTCCCGCTCCCGGCCCTTGTGCATGCGATACGGGGAGGCGTTGAGCACCAGTGCCAGGCGGGCTCCCGCATCCCGCGCCTGTTGCAGCGGTTGGGGGAGCCAGACATCCTCGCAGATCACGATGGCCACCGGCACCCCTTTTATCTCCACCACGCAGGGACCCTCTCCAGGGGTGAAATAGCGCTTTTCGTCGAACACGCTGTAGTTGGGCAGATGCTGCTTGTGATAGGTGGCGACCACCTTGCCATCCCGTATCAGGGAGGCGGCGTTGTAGAGCCCGCCGGTGGCCCGCCGCGGATAACCGAGGATCAGGTCGATACCGCTCACCTCACGCTTGATCCGCTCCAGCCCATGGACCACCTGCAGGGAAAATCCGGGGCGCAGCAGCAGGTCCTCCGGCGGATAGCCGCTCAGCACCAGCTCGGGGAACAGAATGGCATCGGCGCCGTACCTGTCGCGCGCCCGCAGCGCCGCTTCCACCACCTTGTCGGTGTTTCCCTCCACATCCCCCACCAGGGGGTTGAGCTGCGCCATCACGATGCGGAGCTCAGCCACTGAAGTACTCCTGCATCCTGGCACCCATCTCCGCCGGAGAGCGCACCACCATCACGTTGGCGCGCTCCAGGGCGGCGAACTTCTCCTTGGCGCTTCCCTTGCCTCCGGTGATGATGGCACCGGCATGTCCCATGCGTTTGCCGGGCGGGGCGGTGACACCCGCGATATAGGCCACCACCGGTTTGCGGATGTGGGCCTTGATGTACTCGGCCGCCTCCTCCTCCGCCGTACCACCGATTTCTCCGACCAGGATGATCCCCTTGGTCTGGCGATCCTCGTTGAACAGCTCCAGGCAGTCGATGAAATTCATCCCCTGCACCGGATCGCCGCCGATACCGACGCAGGTGCTCTGTCCCAGTCCGCATTGGGTGGTCTGCCACACCGCCTCGTAGGTCAGCGTCCCCGAGCGGGAGACGATACCGATGGAGCCCTTCTTGTGGATGTTGCCCGGCATGATGCCGATCTTGCACTCGTCCGGGGTGATGATACCGGGGCAGTTGGGCCCGATGAGCCGGCTTTCACCGCCGGCCAGCGCTGCCTTCACCTTCACCATGTCTTGGACCGGGATCCCCTCGGTGATGCAGACGATGATCCCGATACCGGCATCCGCAGCCTCCAGGATAGCGTCCGCCGCAAAGGGGGCCGGTACGTAGATCATGCTTGCCTCAGCCCCGGTCTCCCGTACCGCCTCGTGGACCGTATCGAACACCGGCAGCCCGAGGTGCTCCTGGCCTCCCTTGCCGGGGGTCACGCCGCCCACCAGCCGGGTTCCGTAGTCCAATGCCTGCCGTGAATGGAAGGTCCCCTGCCTGCCGGTGAAGCCCTGGCAGATGACCCGGGTCTTGCCGTCCACCAGAATCGCCATCAGAGTCGCCCTCCTGCCAG
>WFNS01000129.1 GCA_015488495.1 Gammaproteobacteria bacterium
GTCATCCGTTCCACCAGCCAGGAACCGGTGCGCAGATTGCCACGCAGGTCCACATCGCTGCCCACCATCACCAGATTGCGAAACATGTCACGCAGATTACCGGCCACCGTGATCCCCTCCACCGGATACTGGATCTCCCCCCCCTCGACCCAGAAACCGGCAGCCCCCCGGGAGTAGTCACCAGTGATCAAGCGCACACCGTGTCCCATCAGCTCGGTGACGAGCAAACCCCGGTCCATCTGCCGGAGCAGTGCATCCCGCTCCAGCGATCCGGTGACCAGGGAGGACGAAGCTCCCGGTGCGATGGTGAGGTTGTGGACACCACCGGCGTTGCCCGTAGTCTGCATCCCGAGCTTGCACGCCGAATAGCTGTCGAGAACATACCCTTGCAAAATCCCCTCCCGTACCAGATCCCGCTGGCGGGTGGCAACCCCCTCCTGATCGAAGGGTGCACTGCCCAGCGCCCCTTTCAGGTGGGGTTGCTCATAGATGCGCACAAACTCCGGAAAGATCGGCTCTCCGAGCCGATCCAGCAGAAAACTGGACTTGCGATAGAGTGCGCTGCCACGTACCGCCCCAACGAAATGGGAAAGCAGGGTACCGGCCACCTCGGCGCTGAACAGGACCGGAACCTGGGTGGTGGAGAGCCGTCTCGCCCCCAGGCGGCGCACGGCCCGTTCCGCAGCCCGTCGGCCAACCGCTTCCTCGGACTCCAGCCGGTTCGCATCGCGGGCGGTGGTGTACCAGAAGTCCCGCTGCATCTCCTCGCCTTCGGTGGCTATGACGCTGCAGCTCACGCTATGGCGGGTGGTGGGATAGGCGCCGAGGAAACCATGACTGTTACCATAGATATGGAATCCGGCGTGGCTGTTCACCGACGCCCCCTCCGAGTTCCTGATCCGGGGATCGGCCGTCAAGGCCGCCCGTTCGCATCGTCTGGCCAACTCGATGGCATCCTCCACCGCCAGATCCCAGGGATGATAGAGATCCAGATCCGGGATCTCCCGCGCCATCGATTCCGCTGGCGCCAGCCCGTGACATGGATCCTCCGCTGTGTAGCGGGCGATCTCACAGGCCGATTTCACCGTCTCCTTCACCGCGTCGGTACTGAATTCCGTGGTACTGGCAGATCCCTTGCGTTGTCCAAAATAGACGGTGACCCCCATCCCCTTGTCCCGGTTGTGCTCGATGGTCTCCACCTCACCCTTGCGCACCGTTACCGACAGCCCGGACGCCAGGTTGCCACCCACCTCCGCAGCCGTTGCCCCACAACGGCGCGCCTCGTCGAGCAGCCCGCTCACCAGTTTGCGGAGACCTTCCACATCGAACTGCCTGGCAACATCTTCCGGAACCGGATTCTTTTTCATCAACTGGGTATCCCGTAGTAGCGGCGGGCAGCGGACGCCCGCATCGATTGGCCGTATTGGATGCAAAGTGTATGATTTTATTAACCCGGCAACAATACATCATTGCCGGTTCAACTCAAGTGACAGCGGGGCGATGGAAGAGAGCAAGAGCAAAACGCAGATCAAGCGCGAGATGAAGGCGCTTCAGTCGTTGGGAGAAACGCTGGTCGGACTGCGTAACGAACAACTGGCAACCCTGCCCCTGGACGAAAGCTTGCGTGAGGCGATAACGCTGGCCCAGGGGATTCGCGCCCACGGAGGCCGGAAGCGGCAGATCAAGTATATCGGCAAGCTGCTGCGCGAGAGTGATAGCGACGCCATCCTCCAGGCGCTCGCCTCGAAACGGGAGCAGGAACGGCGGGCCGCTGCAGGATTCCATCGAATCGAGCGGTGGCGGGATCGCCTGCTGGACGAGGGGGACGAGGCGCTGGAAAAACTGCTCGATGAGTACCCGCAAGCCGACCGCCAGCAGATCCGCCTCCTCGTGCGCAATGCCCGCCGGGAGAGCGAAGCCGGCAAGCCTCCGGCTGCTGCGCGCGCCCTGTTCCGCCACCTGCGCGAACTGATGCTGGGGTGATCATCAACCCAGCAGGGTGGCCAGGGCCTCCGCCGCCTCGTCGACGCCGCTCGGCTCCACCGGTACTGCCGGCGGCTCCCGAAACAGCGAGAGGAGCTCGTCCACGAACGTCCCTTTCTCGAATGCCGCGCGGCTGATCTCGCGACAGGGAAGCACCTCTTTCAGCCAGGTGGTCAGACAAGTCGCCTCCGGCCAGCCATCCCTCGGAACGTACAGCACCGGCGTGCCGTTGCACGCCGCCTCGGCAAAGCTGCCATACCCCGGCTTGGTTATCAGGGCATCCACCGAACAGAGCAGATCGATGTACGGCATCCCCAGCGTTTCAAAGGAATGAAACCCCGTTCGCTCCACCACCTCTCCGCCCGAAATCACGAACTGGATACCCGGGAAAGCAGGCCAGTCCGCCACCGGCAGCGTCGAGGCGATCCCCCCGAAGGAGAGCAGCACCAGCCTTTGTCCCGGCTCCAGCCGCAGACGCCGTTCGACCTCCTCGCGTCGATCCCTGCCTCGACGGGCAACGGGACCAATCGGGCGCCGGTTGCTCAGCCAGGCCATCTCCATGCTCGGTGTCGGCTGCAGGAACAGCCTGGCCGACCGGTAGGCCTCTTCCATCTGCCGCAGGATGGCAGCCGACCCCGGATACGACCCGCAATAGGCGGCATAGATGTCACGCCAGTTCAGCGAACAGAGCACCACGGCCGGGATGTTCAACCGCTCGGCAGCAGCGGGCGGCAGATAGGGGACATTGGCCAGCACCAGATCTGCATGATACCGTCTCAACAACTCCGCCTGCCGCTCCACCCGCTCCTCCCAGTCGCGATGGAAATCGAGATAGGCCGCAGCGCTCTCCTCCACCCGCACATCCAGTGAGCTGGACATCAGCATCCCGACGTCTGCCGTGCGGGAAAGGTGTTCGAAAGGAAATGGAAAAAAGCCGGCGAGCAGCTCTTTCGGCGCCGCCATCTGCACCACCACCCGCAGGGAGGGCAGCCGCCGCCGCAGCGCGCCGACTACCGGCGCAGTCTGCGCCAGATGGCCGAACCCGTGGGAGGAGATGGCGACGAACAGAGTCGGCTGCCGGCTCATCTCACCCGCCGGCCAGCCTCACCCGTCCCCGGCCCCGTAAGCGGAGCACGACCAGCGGCGGTACCAGGACCAGCACCCAGAAGAGCGCTCCCCCGCCGCCACCCGATCCGGGTTGCGTGGCAATCCCAATCACCGAGACGACCGTGGTGGCGGGTGTGGCGTTGCTGGTGACCACCAGCTTTCCGCTATGGGTCCCGATACTTTGCGGGGACGGAGCAAACAGCACCTCCACCGACAGCCGGGCTCCCGGTGCAAGGGTGGTGTTGATACCGTTCTGGGAGAAGAGAGGGCTCCCTTCGAGCGCTATCGAGGTGATCTCCACCGGGGTGTTACCCGTGTTGATCAGATCCACGGTCAGACCACGGCTGGTTCCGGGAGACACCTCCCCGAAATCCAGCAGGGAGGTGGTCGCCTCCAGCCTTCTCTCCAGCACACGCTGCCCGGCCCGGTGCATCAGCGGCATGGCAACCGCGGGATCACCTGTTATGGGCCCGGCCCTTTCCGGAACCCCCTGCCAACGCTGCTGCCCTTCTCCCAACGGCACCTGCACGGCGGTGGTCCCTCCTTCATCGGCGGGCCACTGTATGGTAATGGCCTTGTCGTCTCCCCAGAAGCTGGGCACACCCCAGATGGTGTCGCTGGGGGGATCGAACTCTGCCACCAGGTACATCTCCTGGCGCTCCAGATCCAGGGTGACGATACCGGACGACTGCACACTGCCGGACTGCTCGCCATATTCCCGGAGATCGAAGGTGATCACGTTGCTGGTGGTGTGAGCGAAAGAGGGATATCCCAGATCGAAAAGGGGATTCTGGGCGGGGAAGGGGTAATAGAAACTCCCTGCGGCTTCCCCCAGATCGAGCAGACCGATGGTCCAGTAGTTGAAACCGGTATTCGCATCGCCAGGTGCACACTCTTCATCGGGGCGCGGCATACAGACCAGGGCGTCGAACAGGATCACCTCGCCGCTGTAGTCGAAGGCAAGCGAATCGGCGTAACGGACCCGGCCCGCCGAGGCATCGGTGTCCCGCTGATAGTCGGGCAGGACCACCGTATAGTCCCGCAGTTCCCCGCTCTCGAGATCCACCAGGTGGATCCGGTCGTCGGCGGCATCGGGTGTGGTGTATGCCAGACGGCGCCCATCTGGAGAGACGGCAATACTGTAAACATTCCCCGTGGTGGTGATGGTCCGGACGTTCCCATTCTCA
>WFNS01000130.1 GCA_015488495.1 Gammaproteobacteria bacterium
CGCAGTTGCAGTTCTCCTTCCAACCCCCGGATGCGCGCCTCATCCACGTTTCCGGGTGCAAAAGTGGCGGAATCGAACGCGATGAGATTGTCGATGGTGGTCTCGTAAAGATCCAACCCCCATTTTCCGGGCGCAACCTCTCCGCGCAGTCCCAGTTCATAGCTCTGTGACTCTTCCGGTTTCAGATCGGGGTTGCCAAACCCCGGGTAATAGAGCTCGTTGAAAGTCGGAGCCTTGAAAGCGCGACCCCAAGAGGCAACCAGACGCAGCCGCTCGCGGATTCCGAGTCCCCAGGCGATACCACCGGTACCCTGCTTGCCAAACTGCTCGTTGTCGTCTTCCCGCAGACTGACCTGGAGATCATTGATGCCGAAACGCCCTTGATACTGCGCGAACACGCCTCTGTTGTCACGGGAAGTCATCGTATAGGCGGTGCTGCTGTCCACCCGGTCATTACGATAGTCGCTGCCGATGGTGACCAGTTGACCATCGCCAATTTCGATGTCGTTTTGCAGGGAAAAGGTGTCCCGGAGGGTGATGTACCGGGATACGGGGTTGGAGTCCTTGAAATCCTTTGCATCGTCCCGGCTGTTACCGCCTTTCAGCGTAACGTGCCAGTTTTCGGTGGGGGACACCCGGATGGTCATACCTGCCATCTGCTGAATCGACTCCGTCTTGTTGCTGAATCCTCCGTCATACTGGCTGTTGGCATTGGATTGCAGGGCGTGGATATCGACCTGGAGACCATCTGCAAAACGGTAGCCGGCTCTCACGGAGGCGGAAAGATTGCGGTAGCCGTCGTCGTCCGGCTCGTCGGCATAGCAACCCGCCGAGAGATTCCCCTCGCAGGCATCGAACCCCTCTGTCCCACGGGTACTCATATCCAGGCTGAACCACCCCTGGCCGCCGCCCCCGGAAATGGCAAACGAGGCATCGTAGCTGCCGTAGCTCCCCCCACCGATGCTGAATGAAGGCTTGAGTGGTCCGCCACCCTCGCGGGTGAAGATCTGGATCACCCCGCCAATCGCCTCGGATCCGTACAGGCTGGAGCGCGGTCCCCGCACGATCTCGATGCGTTCCACCTGGTCGATGGGAATGTATTGAAACGGCGTGGTACCAGTAGTGGCCGACCCTACCCTGACTCCGTCGATGAGCACCAGCACATGGTCCGATTCGGTACCACGCAGGAACAGCGAGGTCACCTTGCCGGGACCACCATTGTTGGCGATGGCGATCCCTGGTACCCCGCGCAACAGGTCCTGAACCGACTGCGCCTGCAGACGCTCTATGTCTCGGCGGGTAATGACGGTCACCGGCGCGAGCGTCTCGTCCACCGTTTCGGCGGTACGTGTCGCGGTGACCACGAGGGGTTCGAACTCACCGACCGCAGTCTGTTGTGATGCGACGGCGAAAGAATGGATTCCCAGCAAGATGGCGCTTGCCAGGCCGAATCTGGATAGGTGCATTTTTTCTGACTCCTCCAGCGCACTCCCCGTACGCAGTTGGTGATAAAGGGGCATGCGAAGGGAGGAGACAGCAGGGAACAGGAGATGCACCGGTTGCTGCGACACCGCCCTCCGCAGTGCCAAACCGTCAGCTCAGGCCGGTCTCCGGACTCGCGAGTGGCATCCTGCCGGACCGATCGCCTTCCCATGCCTTCTGGCACAGTGGCTTCCTGATCGATCCTGACTCGCCTACCGTTGCGGGGGCAGTGCCGGCTTTGTTGGCGAAACGCACCGGCTTCCCGTTTAACCTTTGTGGCCTTTCGGCCAAAAAGGCACCTGGAACTGGCGGCCGATTGTAGAGGGGTTTTCGGGGGATATCAAGAAACGGTATGAGGAAGAAAGGCTCCCGCGGAAAGCGGGAACCTTGAGGTTGGGATCACTCCACTTTGCTGTTGCTCAACACATACTCGCTCAGTGCCTCGAGACTTTTTCCTGTTATGTTCGGGAACGAGGGCATGAAAAAGCCCCCCTTAGCAACCTTGTCGGCAATGGCGGAAACGTTGGCCTTCTCTTTGGTCAACTCGAAATATTTTCCGTGCTCCTTTGGCTCATGGCACTCGGCGCAAGCGGCCTGGAAGATTTCCGGCCCGCTGGCACCCGGCGCGGGAGCAAACTCCTCCTTGCCGGCACAACCCGCCAGGATCAATCCCGAAAACGCGATAACAATGGTTGGTTTCATATCTTTATCTTTCCCTTTCAATCAATCAGTTACCTGGTAGAACGTTTCGTTTTTCTTTATCATGCCCAGTTCACTCCGGGCACGTTCCTCGATCGCCTCCACGCCCTGCTTGAGGTCGTTGACTTCCGCCTCCAGGGCCTGGTTGCGCTCTTTCAGCCGCCGGTTCTCCTGCTGTTGCTGTTCGACGGCCGTTTGCAATCGCCACACCTCCCAGATGCTGCTGTCTCCCACCCACAGACGAAACTGGAGAACCAGCAGCAACAGGACCAGAACGGCGATCACCACCCTCATGGGAGGGAATCACTCTGCGGAACGGCGGAAGGCGCTCCGACCCGGCCAGACGGCACGATCACCCAGCTCCCCCTCGATTCGGATCAGCTGATTGTACTTGGCGACCCGATCCGAGCGTGAAAGCGAGCCCGTCTTGATCTGTCCGGCATTGGTGGCCACCGCCAGATCGGCGATGGTGGTATCCTCTGTTTCACCGGAACGGTGGGAGATGACCGAGGTATAGCCGGCCTTTCCGGCCATCTCGATGGCCTCCAGTGTCTCGGTGAGCGTACCGATCTGGTTCACCTTGATCAGAATGGAGTTGGCGATCCCACGCTCGATCCCCTCGGCGAGAATCGCGGTATTGGTGACAAAGAGATCATCGCCCACCAGCTGAACCCGTCCGCCGAGACGTTGGGTCAAAATCGCCCATCCTTCCCAGTCGTCCTCCGCCATCCCGTCCTCGACGCTGATGATGGGATATTTCTCCACCCATCCGGCGAGATAATCGGTAAATTCCGCTGCGGTCAGCTCGAGCCCTTCGGACTGCAGATGATACCGCCCCTCGCGATAGAACTCGGAGCTGGCGGCATCGATCGCGATGAAGATATCCTCGCCGGCGGCATAACCTGCCTTGGCAATGGCCTCCAGGATCACCTCGATAGCCGCTTCATTGGAAGGAAGATCCGGTGCAAACCCGCCTTCGTCTCCCACGGCGGTATTCAAGCCTCTCCCGTGCAGCACCTTTTTCAGGGCGTGGAACACCTCCGCACCGTAGCGGACCGCTTCGGTCAACGAAGGGGCCCCGACCGGCACGATCATGAACTCCTGGAGATCCACATTGTTGTCCGCATGGGCACCACCGTTGATGATGTTCATCATTGGCACCGGCATGTGGCATGCCCTTTCGCCACCGAGATAGCGATAGAGAGAGACGCCTCGCGCCGCAGCCGAGGCTCGCGCGGCCGCCATGGAGACGGCAAGGATGGCATTGGCGCCCAGGCGGCCCTTGTTTTCGGCGCCATCCAGGTCGATCATGATGCGATCGATCTCTGACTGCCGTGCCGCATCCTGCCCCTTCAGGGCACGCTGGATTTCGCCATGTACATGTTCTACCGCTTTCAGCACCCCTTTACCACCATAACGACGCTCATCGCCGTCACGGAGTTCGATGGCTTCACGGGCGCCGGTAGAGGCGCCGGAGGGTACAGCGGCCCGTCCCATGGCGCCACAGGCCAGATGCACGTCAGCCTCCACGGTAGGGTTGCCGCGGGAATCCAGAATCTCGCGGGCATCGATGCGGGTAATCGTGGTATCAGACATGGACTCTCCAAATTATTCAAGAAAGGTTAACAACAAAACAAAATAAGCGGTTGATTTACATGGAATCGCATAACAAGACCGGATAGCGCCGGGATCGCTTCTCATCCAGGCACGGGAAAGAGATGCGGTTACATCGCGGACTCCGAATCGCCCCGCCGCGACTTGACCAGTTCATCCAGCCCCTTGAGTACCTCGAGCAACGATTCCATCTCGTCGAGCGGCCACATGTTGGGTCCATCGCTCAACGCCCGCTCCGGATCGGGGTGGGTCTCCATGAACAGCCCGGCGATGCCAACGGCGACGGCAGCCCGCGCCAGCACCGGCACGAATTCCCGCTGTCCACCCGAGCGATCGCCCTGGCCGCCCGGCTGCTGCACCGAATGGGTGGCATCGAACACCACCGGGCAGCCGGTGTCACGCAGGATGGCCAGACTCCTCATATCGGAGATCAGGGTATTGTAACCGAAGCAGACGCCGCGCTCGCACACCATGATCTGCTCGTTTCCCGTTTCCCTCGCTTTCTCCACCACCGGCTTCATGTCCCACGGAGCGAGAAACTGGCCTTTCTTGATGTTGACCGGCCTGCCCTGACGCGCCACGTTGTGGATGAAATTGGTCTGCCGCACCAGGAAAGCAGGCGTCTGCAACACGTCCACCACCGATGCCACTTCGGCCAGCGGGGTGTCTTCATGGACATCGGTCAGTACCGGCACACCGACCTGCTGCTTCACCTTTTCCAGGATCTGCAACCCCTGCTCCAGACCCGGCCCGCGGTAACTGCGGCTGGAGGTACGGTTGGCCTTGTCGAAGGAGGATTTGAAGATGAACGGCATCCCCAGATTCCGGGTTATCTCCGCCAGCCGGCCGGCGGTATCCAGCACCAGCTGTTCACTCTCGATCACGCAGGGACCGGCAACGAGGAACAGCGGCCTGTCCGGACCCACGTCGAAGCCGCACAGATTCATGAGCCGGGACCTTGTACGTACTGGAGTGCCGCCTCGACGAAGCTGGTGAACAAGGGATGGCCATCCCGCGGTGTGGAGGTGAATTCGGGATGGAACTGACAGCCAATGAACCAGGGGTGATTCGGCAACTCCACGATCTCCACCAGATTGCCATCGATGGAGCGGCCGGCAACGAGCATCCCGGCATCCTCGATGGCGGTGAGATAGTGATTGTTGAATTCGTAGCGATGGCGGTGGCGCTCGACGATTTGCTCCCTGCCGTAAATGGAACGAACCAGGGAATCTCTCTTCAGATAGCAAGGCTGTCCGCCGAGGCGCATGGTTCCTCCCAGGTCCGAGGATTCACTGCGTACCTCCCTGGAGCCTTGGCTGGTGGTCCATTCGGTGATGAGCGCGATCACCGGATGGGGTGTATCCGGTTTGAACTCGGTACTGTGGGCGCCTTCCAGGCCCGCTACGTGGCGGGCAAACTCGATGACCGCCACCTGCATGCCGAGACAGATTCCCAGGTAGGGCACCTTGTTCTCGCGGGCGAAACGCACCGCCTCGATCTTTCCTTCCACCCCACGTTTGCCGAACCCGCCGGGTACCAGGATGGCGCCCATCCCCTCCAGACAGGCGGTACCCTCCGATTCGATCCGTTCGGAATCCACATAGACGATGTTCACCTTGGTGCGGGTATGAATACCGGCGTGAATCAGCGCCTCGGAGAGCGACTTGTACGCCTCGGTGAGGTCCACATACTTGCCCACCATGGCGATGCTCACCTCCTGCTCCGGATGGTGCAGGGCATCCACCACCGCCCGCCACTGGGAAAGATCCGCCTTGGGGGCATTCAATCCCAGCTTGTCCACCACGATCTCGTCCAGTTTCTCGCAGTGCAGCGCCAGCGGCACCTCATAGATGCTGCTGGCGTCCACCACGCTGATCACCGCCCGCTCCTCCACATTGGTGAACAGGGCGATCTTGCGCCTTTCATCCGCCGGGATATGACGATCGGCGCGGCAGAGCAGGATATGTGGCTGGATACCGATGGAGCGCAGCTCCTTCACCGAGTGCTGGGTGGGCTTCGTCTTCAGCTCACCCGCAGTGGGAATGTAGGGCAGCAGGGTGAGATGGATATAGAGGACATCGTCCGCACCCCGCTCCACGCCCATCTGCCGGATGGCTTCCAGAAACGGTAGCGACTCGATGTCGCCCACGGTGCCGCCAATCTCCACCATGGCGACCTCGTATCCTTCTGCACCCTCTTCGATGCGCTGCTTGATCTCATCGGTGATGTGCGGGATGACCTGTACCGTGGCGCCCAGGTAGTCCCCCCGCCGCTCCTTGCGGATCACATCTGCATAGATCCGCCCCGTAGTGAAGTTGTTGCGTTGGCTCATGGGGGTGCGCACGAAGCGCTCGTAGTGCCCCAGATCGAGATCGGTCTCGGCGCCGTCCTCGGTGACGAAGACCTCGCCGTGCTGGAAAGGGCTCATGGTACCGGGATCCACATTGATATAGGGATCCAGCTTGAGCAGGGTCACCTTGATCCCCCGCGCTTCGAGAATGGCGGCCAATGAGGCCGAAGCGATGCCTTTTCCAAGTGAGGAGACGACACCGCCGGTGATGAAGATGAATTTGGTCATTTGGATTTGAATCGCTTCGGGGGATGAACTGCTCGTGTCCTTACAAGGCTGAAATTGTCCGTCTTTTCAGCAACGGTTTCAATCCCCGCATCCCGCATGTTTCTCGACGGCGGTGCCATCATCCCCTCATTTCGGTCGCATGTGGGGAAACAGCAGGACGTCACGGATGGAGGCGGAATCGGTGAACAACATCACCAGCCGGTCGATACCGATCCCCTCTCCGGCCGTGGGAGGCATGCCATGCTCGAGGGCGATGATGTAATCCTCGTCGTAATGCATCGCCTCGACGTCACCGCGCTCCTTCTCCTCCACCTGTCTCCGGAACCGCTCGGCCTGGTCCTCGGCGTCGTTGAGCTCGGTGAAACCGTTGGCGATCTCCCTGCCGCCGACGAAGAATTCGAACCGATCGGTGACGAAAGGATCCTCGTCGTTGCGCCGGGCCAGCGGCGACACCTCGGTCGGATAGGCAGTGATGAAGGTGGGCTGCTCCAGACGATGCTCCACCGTCTTCTCGAAGATCTCGATCTGCACCTTGCCCAGCCCCCAGCTCTCCTTGAGCGGGATCTCGAGCCGGTCCGCCACCTGCCGGGCCTCTTCCAGTGATTCCAGCTGCGCGGGATGGATCTCCGGATTGAAATGGAGGATGGATTCCTTCACTGTCATGCGGGCGAAGGACGAACCGAAGTCGAATTCCCTGCCCTGCCAGGTAATGGTGGTCTTGCCCAGCACCATCTGCGCCAGCAGGCGCAGCATCTCCTCGGTGAGATCCATCAGATCCCGGTAGTCCGCGTAGGCCTGGTAGAACTCCAGCATGGTGAACTCGGGATTGTGCCGGGTGGACAACCCTTCGTTGCGGAAGTTGCGGTTGATCTCGAACACCTTTTCGAATCCCCCCACCACCAGCCGCTTCAGGTAGAGCTCCGGCGCGATGCGCAGGTAGAGCTCCATGTCCAGCGCATTGTGGTAGGTCGTGAAGGGGCGTGCCGTGGCTCCCCCGGGGATGGCCTGCATCATCGGGGTTTCCACCTCGAGAAACCCTCTCTCGATGAGAAACTGGCGGATGATGTTGATGATCTGCGAGCGGATGCGGAAGGTCTTGCGGCTCACCTCGCTCATGATGAGATCCAGATAGCGCTGACGATAGCGGATCTCCTGATCGGCGAGACCGTGGAACTTGTCCGGCAAGGGGCGCAACGCCTTGACCAGCAGCCGCGCCTGCTCGGCCTTCACCGACAGCTCTCCGGTGCGGGTCTTGAACAACACCCCTTCGATGCCGACGATGTCGCCGATGTCCCAGCTCTTGAACTCCTGGTATACCCCTTCCGGAAGCGCGTCGCGCTGCATGTAGATCTGGATCCGGCCCGACATGTCCTGCAGATGCATGAAGCTGGCCTTGCCCATGATGCGGCGGGTCATGATGCGCCCGGCCACCTTTACCCGGATGGGCTGCTGCTCGAAGAAATCCGGCTCCTTTTCGCCATATTCGGCATGCAGCTCGCCGGCCACCACATCACGGCGGAAATCGGCGGGAAACGGAATACCCCGTTCCCGCAGGCGGGCCAGCTTGGCGCGCCGCTGGGCGATCTGCTCCTGTTCGTCCACCGTCCGTTCGGGAGTTCTCTCTTTACTCATCTGTTTTTCTTCAAAATTACAGGCCCTGCTTCAGACTGGCCTCGATAAACATGTCCAGATCGCCATCCAGAACCGCCTGCGTGTTACCGGTCTCCACACCGGTACGCAGGTCCTTGATCCGCGACTGGTCCAGCACGTAGGAGCGGATCTGGCTGCCCCAGCCGATATCCGATTTGGACTCCTCCAGCGCCTGTTTCTCGGCGTTGCGTTTCTGCATCTCCAGCTCATAAAGTTTCGCCTTCAGCTGGGCCATGGCATGGGCCTTGTTCTGGTGCTGGGAGCGCTCACTCTGGCACTGCGCCACGGTGTTGGTCGGCAGATGGGTGATTCTCACCGCGGAGTCGGTCCGGTTGACGTGCTGACCGCCGGCCCCGGAGGCGCGGTAGGTGTCGATACGCAGATCCGCCGGATTGATCTCGATCTCGATACTCTCGTCCACCTCCGGATAGACGAACACCGAGGCGAACGAGGTATGACGGCGATTGCCGGAGTCGAACGGCGACTTGCGCACCAGCCGGTGCACCCCCGTCTCGGTGCGCAGCCAGCCGAAGGCGTAGTCGCCCTCGAAACGGATGGTGGCACTCTTGATACCGGCCACCTCGCCGGGCGAAACCTCTACCAGCTCCGTCTTGAAGCCGTGCCGCTCCCCCCAGCGCAGGTACATGCGCAAAAGCATGTTGGCCCAGTCCTGGGCCTCCGTGCCTCCCGACCCCGCCTGGATATCGAGAAAGGCGTTGGCCGCATCCTGCTCGCCGGAGAACATGCGCCGGAACTCCAGCTCGTGCAGTTTCTGCTCCAGCTCATCCAGATCGGCCGCGACCGCCTGAACGGTATCCTCGTCCTCCTCCTCGGCAGCCAGATCCAGCAGCTCACGGGTCTCCCCGAGGCGCGACTCCAGCTCCTCGATCACCTTCACCACCTGCTCCAGGCGCGCCCGCTCCCGGCCCAGCTCCTGGGCCCGCTCGGGGTCATCCCAGACACCGGGATCCTCCAGCTCCCGCTCGACCTCGGTCAGCCTCTCCTTTTTGGCATCGAAGTCAAAGATACCCCCTCAGCGCCTGAACGCGCTTCTGCATCTCCTTGATTCGCGAATAGATTGGATTGAGTTCCTGCATGGCTCTTCCCATTCCCAACATGAAAGGCGGGAATGATACTACTTTGGGCGCAACTATTCAGCATGGTATGAAACGGGCCGGTAACTGTTCAGATCGCCCCTGAAATTCGTCAGTTCAAGGCGAAAAATGTGAGTTTACGAGTGTAAATGACCATTTTTCAACGCAGAAATGGCGGATTTCAGGGGTGAGCTGAATAGTTACCTTTGGGCAACAGATATTAACCCGCCCCCCCTGATATGTCGCGTTCAGCCGTGCTGTGCGCCTCTGCGGCAATGTCGCCGTCCCACGGCAGGTCATCAGGCCTGACACGGCTGGACATACTCCACTACCAACTGGAGCAGACGCCGGTCACGATACTCGTTGACATCCAGACGATAGGCCAGCGACACCTCTTTCACCGTTTCCGGCCAGTGGTCATCCACCGTGTTGAAGGCGATGGCATCGACCAGCCGATCGCTCCGGGGCGGCTTCAGCAGGAGCTTCAGATGCCGTTCCCCGACGACGCGTCTCCGGACCACTTCGAACACCCCGTCGAACAGCGGCTCCGGAAATCCCTGTCCCCAGGGAGCGCTGCACCGGATGGCTTC
>WFNS01000131.1 GCA_015488495.1 Gammaproteobacteria bacterium
CCGGCGACTTCATCACGCCTGCGACCGGCGCGCCTCCATCCTGTGGATCCTGGCGCCGATAGTTTTCCGTGACCCCGGCCAGATGCCCCAGAATGTCCCGATCCGACACCATTCCGACCAGCTGTCCATCGGCCGAAACGACCGGCAGATGACGAACCTGCCACCTCCGGAACAGGGCCAGCGCCTCGTCCACCGATGCCTCTGGAGCCAGCGTCACCACCGGCGAACGCATGATCTGTTCGGCGTGCAGGGCGGCACGGCTCTGCGGCAGCTGCTCGACGGACTGGTAGGCCTCGACCGCCTGCTGCCGGCGGCCGGGGCTCTCCTGCTGCTGCTCATCCTCATCGACCGCGCGCGGGGGGGTGACCGCCTCCGTCTTTTCAACCATTTTCTCCTTGAACACCTTCTCCAGAGGCATCCGCTCGTGGCCATTGAGGCCCTGCACGAAAAAGGTCATGGTCTTTCTCTCCGGTACGATGGATCAGTCGGGAATGCAGCAATCCCCCCGGCACCAGATACAGTTGCAATCCACGTGATTGCAGGAGACGTCGTTGCGCTGGCTCCGGTAGCGCCGCTTCGCCCAGGGATAGAGCAGCCGTTTGCTCCAGGAGGGTTGATACTGGCGCCGCAATGTCTCCCGGATATCGGACCGGGAGATGAAGTGCTTCAGAAACCAGCCATAGCCGAGACTCCCCGACAGGGTATAGAGTACACGATTGACCACCGAGGTCTCTATCTGCGGCTTCAGCTCCCGCTGCCAGAGCCGGTCGTAGTTTTCGCCGTGCAACAGGCTGCGCGCGGCCAGCACGCCGGATGAAACGGCCAGACGCATGCCGAAACCCCACAGCGTATCCTGAAAACCGGCCTGCTCCCCCACCATGGGATGACGGCCGGCGTACGCACTGCGTGGAATGCGGAAGTTGCCGCACCCGCCATGCTTTCTGGGGTTGCGCATCTCCAGACCGGCCAGGTGCTGAAACGCCTCCACGGTGCGCTGTACGTAGTGCTGCTCGCGCTTGAAGCCGGAGAACATGCAGCTCTTGACCGTGCCCCTGCCGTTCATCACCAGCAGGTAGGCGTATCCCTTGGGCGCCAGCTCATCGTTGCAGATCACCCAGTAGCCATTCTCCATGTCGGTCTCGAAATGGTAGCCCACGGCGATGGCGTCGGCGGCCTTGGGCCCGGCGGCGAGGATGCCGTCGCCGCTCATCTGGCGCAGACGGCTGTTGAAGCGCACCTCCACCCCCAGTGATTGCGCCTGGCGGAGCAGCGCATCGTCCAGGGTGCCGGGGCCCGGGCCGCGCTCCACCAGATAGAAGAGCGGTTCGCGGGTATCTATCTCGTAGCGGTTGCCAGCAGGGTCGAACGCCGTGCCGTTGTAGCAGGGCAGCGCAGTGAAATCGGTGGTGAATCCCAGCGCCTCCAGGCTTTGCAGCGCATCCTCCCGGGTGGTCCAGTTCTCCAGTCCCTGAAAATCCCCGCCGAAACGGGCGCCCACCTCCTTCTGCGCCTCGTGCACCACCACCTGCCGGCCTGCCCTGGCCAGGACGATGGCCGCAGTCAGCCCGGCGATACCGGCGCCGGCGATCTCGACAGCTCCATCGGAATCGGTTTTTTGTTGATTGTTATGCATGATTCTCCCCGTTCCAATACATGAAGCGCACGAAATTCGTGACTCATGAAGATCCTTTCAATCCACCCTCTCCATGTCGATATGCCCGCAGGGACACTCCTGGGCGCAGATCCCGCACCCCTTGCAGAAGTCGTAGTCGATCTCGTAGCCACCACCGGCCTTTTTTATCACCGCCGCATCGGGGCAGAAGTGCCAGCAGTTGTCGCACTGGAAGCAGACCCCGCAGCTCAGGCAGCGCGCCGCCTCTTCCGGGGCTTCGCCGGCCGCCAGGCCCTGAACCGTCTCGTCGAAGCCATCCAGCGGCTGCGCGATCACCTTGCCCTCCCGCCGGGGGCGTTTGGGAAAGTAGTCCGGCTGCATCTGTTTGAAGGAGATGTTCGCCTTTTTCTGCGCCTCGAACGGTGCCGACGGATACTTCAGCGCGGCCAGTATCGACATCGCCGTCTGGTAGCCGCTGCCCACGGCGGCGACCGCGAAGCGCGGACTGCCACCGGCGTCGCCGCCGATCCAGACGCCGTCGCTTTCCGCCGCCTGCCGCAACTCCTCCAGCCCCTGCCAATCCACCTGCTGGCCGATGGCGAAGATGGCCAGCCCGGCGGGAACGAACGCTTCGGTGCCGTCGAACAGCACCGGATTGAAACGGCCCTGACTGTCGTGCACCCGGTCCACGTGGGCGACCTCGATGCCGGAGAGATGCTCCCCGCTGCGCACCAGGCGGCGGACCCCGACGCGATGGAGCAGCTTCACCCTCTCGCTCTCCGCCTCCATCACCTCCTGCAGGGAGGTGGGCATCTCGGTTCCCAGGCGGGTGCGATGCTCGGCGGGAGGATCCTGAGGCGAAAGGATGGTCACCTCCGCCCCCAGGCGGCGGGCGCTGCGCGCCACGTCGATGGCGGTGTTGCCGCCGCCGATCACCGCCACCCGCGAGGGCAGCTCCGGCGGCGCGCCGCGGTTCAGACGGTGCAGAAAATCGAGCCCGCTCATCACGCTGTGGCGGGAGCTGTCCCCCTGGTAGAGGCGCGGCCGCTGGGTGCCGATGGCCAGGAAAACGGCGTCAAACTGTTCGCGCAGCTCACTTTCGCCGATCTCCCTGCCGATGCGAGTGTTGCAATGCAGTTCGATGCCCAGGGCGAGGATGGTTTCGATCTCGTCCGCCAGCACCCCCTTGGGGAGGCGGTAGGCGGGGATCCCGCTGCGCAGGGTGCCGCCCGGCTCCGGCTGGGCGTCGAACAGGGTCACCGGATAGCCGCGCCGCGCCAGCTGAAAGGCGCAGGAGAGACCCGCCGGTCCGGCGCCCACCACCGCTATCTTCTGCTTCTTCGGCACCTCGTCGAGCATGGCGTGCCGCCATCCGTTGGCGATGGCGAGATCACCCAGATGGCGCTCCAGGGCGTGGATGTTGACCGCGCTGTCCAGATGGCTGCGGTTGCAGGCTGCCTCGCAGGGGTGATAGCAGATGCGGCCCATGGTGGCCGGCAGGGGGTTGCGATCGGTGAGCCTGCGCCACGCCGCCTCCCACTGCTGCTCGTTGGCCAGCGCCAGCCAGCCCTGGATGTCTTCGGAGGCGGGGCAGGTCTGGCTGCAGGGGGGCCATTTGTCGCGGTAAACGGGTTTTGCCGTGCGCCAGTCGCCGGTGCGATAGGCGGTGCTGCTGCCCGGTTCGAAGGCCAGTTCAGGCGTCATGTTTCACCTCCGCATAACCGCCACGGCCGTGACGCTCACTCTGCATCGCGCTCCGGGTGTCCCACTCGGTATCGGCGTCCAGCAGCCCGTAACGGCGGATGCGGGCGTCGGCCAGCGCCTGCAGATGGCGCAGCTCCGCCGCCCCCTCGGCGCTGGCGAACAGATGTTTGAAACGCCCCTGCGGGCGCAGATACTCCTCCACCGGCTTCTGCTCCGCCAGCCGCATCACCCCGGTGAGTTCACCGTGCTCCAGCTCGATCAGCGGGAACAGGCCGGTCTCCACCGCCAGGCGCGACACGGTCACGGAGAGTGCGCTGTCGTGCGCCCATCCCAGGGGGCAGGGGGACAGCACCTGCAGGAAACGGGGCCCTTTCATGCCCATCGCCTTCTCCACCTTGGCCTTCATGTCGGGAAAGTAGGCGATGGTCGCGGTGGCCGCGTAGGGCATGTAATGGGCGGCGATGATGGAGATCACATCCTTCTTCAGATGGTGTTTGCCCTGGCTGAGCCGCCCCGGCGGGGAGGTGGTGGTGCGCACCGCGTGGGGTGTAGAGCTGGAGCGCTGCACCCCGGTGTTCATGTAGGCCTCGTTGTCGTAACAGACGAACAGCACATCGTGCCCCCGTTCGATCATGCCGGAGAGACACTGCAGGCCAATGTCGAAGGTGCCGCCATCGCCCGCCTGCACCACCACCGGCGTCTCCCTGCCCCGGACGCGCAGGGCGGCCTCGACCCCGGAGGCCACCGCCGCGGCATTGGCAAACACCGAGTGGATCCACGGCGCCTGCCAGGCGCTCTGCTGGTTGTGGGTGGTGAACACCTGCAGGCAGCCGGTGGCGTTGATGTAGATGGCATCCGGACCGATCAGATCGCATACCATGCGCGCCGCCATCGCCTCGCCACAGCCGGAGCAGGCGCGATGGCCGGAGGTGAGCACGTTGTGGCGGCAGGGGTCGCGTTTATCCATGGGCCTTTTCTCCTTTGC
>WFNS01000132.1 GCA_015488495.1 Gammaproteobacteria bacterium
GCCTGATCCAGATGCAGCACGTGGCTGTATTCATGAACGATGAGCAGCTTGAACCAGTCATCACTGTCGGCCAATTCCCCGATGTCGTCGGGTACCATCGGAAAGAGCAGTATCCGGGTGAAGGGAGAGACCGAGGCCATACCGTTCGGCCATCCCGATTCATCCGACAGTATCAGCTGGACCGGCTGCTGCGGCTGCCAACCAAGCCGGGGGGCGAGGATACGGTGTACGCGCTCGGCGATCTCACCTATCCGTCCCGCGAAAGATTCCTGGCCTGCGGGAAAGTGGATATGGAAATGGGGGGTGCGCAAAGTACGCCACTCCAGGGAAGGATCCACCGCAGGGGATTCCGAGTACCACACCAGAAGGAACAGCGCCAGGAGAAACGAAAAAGGGACTTTCGGCGATGAGCCCCCCTTGCGGCAGGTCGAAGGAGAGCCGGTCTCGCCCGTCGCCTTGCGGAGATCGATCGAAAAACCGGCGCAGGCCTTGTCTGGCATGTCACATACCGCCTGCGTCCCCACTTATCCGTCCAACGGCGCCCTGGCCATTACGCTGCAACTATCCCGCATACCTCCCTTTCGGAAACCTCTTTTTTCTACTTCTCGCTACTTCTCCTGCTCCAGGATTTGCAGCAGCCGCTGGGCAGGCACGTAACCCGGTATCCTGCGGCCGTTTTCGAGGAAGATGGTGGGTGTGGCGTTGACCCCAAGCCGCTGCACCAGCGCCAGATGCCGATCCACCGGGTGCTTGCAGCTCTCGGACTTCACTGTTTCACCCCGCTTCGCCCTGGTCATCGCCTCCTCCCGGTTCTTGGCACACCAGACCGAAACCGCCTTTTTATACGACTCCGATCCTGCCCCTGCTCGCGGAAAGGCCAGGTAACGCACCTCGATCCCCGCATCCAGATAGCTCTGCATCTCCTTGTGCAGCTTGCGGCAGTATGGGCAATCGATGTCGGTGAAGATGGTCACTGTATGTTTCACCTGCTTCGGTGCATAGACGATCATCGAAGCCTCGTCCACCTGGTCGAGGATCTCCTTGTAGAGAGCCGTACGCCGCCCGTCGGTAAGATTACGGCGCTTTTCGACCTCGATCAGATCCCCATTCAACAGATAGCGCCCATCCCCGCTGACATAGACCACATCGGTTCCCAGCACCACTTCATACCACCCATCGATGGGAGCCGGCCGAATGGAGTCAGGCCTGACCTTGCCGCCGCTCATCTTTTCGATAGCGGCCCTTATCACCGCATCGGCGCTGTCCCCTGCATGAAGCGGACCACCGACGACCGAAGCCAACAGGAGGAGGATGACAGAGACTCGTTTCATGGTTCGATTCCTGATTTGGAGAAAAAAGATTCGAGTAATCGGGGGTTCAAAAGTTCATCCCCGGGGATGGTGACGCGCATGTAGCTCCTGCAAGCGGGCGCGCGCCACGTGAGTGTAAATCTGGGTGGTTGAAAGATCGCTGTGACCCAGCAGCATCTGCACCACCCGCAGGTCGGCGCCGTGGTTCAGCAAGTGGGTGGCAAAGGCGTGGCGTAGGGTATGGGGAGAGAGTTCCGTGGTAATCCCCGCTCTGGAGGCATACCGCTTGATCAGATACCAGAACGCCTGCCGGGTCATGCCACCTCCCCGCTGAGTGACGTACAGCGTCTCGCTTCGGCGTTCCTGCAACAGATCCATCCGGCCCTTGCCCAGATAACGCTCCAGCCAGCTCATCGCCTCTTCGCCCAGGGGGATGAGCCGCTCCTTTCCCCCCTTCCCGGTGATACGAACCACCCCCTGGCGAAGATTCACCTGCCCGAGCTGCAGCTGCACCAGCTCCGACACCCGCAAGCCACAGGCATACATCAGCTCCAGCATCGAGCGATCACGCAATCCGAGGGACGTACCGACGTCGGGCGCCTTCAACAGCCGCTCCACCTCCTGCTCACTCAGGCTCCTGGGCACCTGTCGGCCGATCCGTGGAGCGTCGATGCGGGCGCTGGGATCGCTTTGCAGCCGCCCGGAAAGCACTAGATGGCGGTAGAAACCATGGATACAGGAGAGCAGGCGGGAGCTGGAACGGGGTTTGGCCCCCTCGTTCATACGCGCTGCCAGGTAGGCAAGCAGGGCCTCCCGCTCTGCGGTGAGCAGCGAACAACTCCGGTTGGTCCGCAACCAGCGAGCCAGTCCCTCGAGATCATGACGGTAGGCGGAGAGGGTGTTGGAGCTGAGGCCGCGCTCCATCCAGATCGCGTCGAGGAACGACTCGATCTCGGCCCGGTCCTCGTCACACAGATCACTTCTGGCAGGCTTCATGGGCCAGCAACCAACGTTTGATCAACATGTTTCGTCCGCCGGCTTGCCCGGCGTATCCACCGGGGCCGTGGGCGGATACCACCCGGTGACAGGGGATGACGATGGGTAACTGATTGCTGCGACAGGCGTTGCCAACGGCCCGGGGACTGCTTCCCAATGACTTCGCCAATTCGCCATAGGTCCGGGTCTCGCCA
>WFNS01000133.1 GCA_015488495.1 Gammaproteobacteria bacterium
GTGCCCGAACGGCTGGTGGTGATAGGTGGCGGCCCCATCGGTATCGAAATGGCCCAGATGTTCCATGCATTGGGAAGCGACGTTTCGGTCATGCAGCGGGGCCCCCGTATCTTGCCCGGCGTGGATGAGGAGTTGGCAGTGATGCTCCAGCAACATCTCATCACCCAGGGGATCAAGCTCTATCTCGATTGCCAGGTGAGGCGAATCTGTCACACGGGACAAGGGGTTTTCGTGCAGTACGACATGGAGGATGGTTGTGATCAGATTTATGCCACTGATGTGCTGGCGGCGGTCGGCCGGCGGCCCAACCTGGAGGGGCTTGGGCTGGAAAATACCACGGTGGCATACAGCGGCCGCGGTATTCAGGTGGACGAGACCCTGCAGACCACCGAACCGGGTATCTACGCTGTCGGCGATGTCACGGGGCCGCCCATGTTCGCTCACTGGGCCACGGCACAAGGGCTTGCCCTCGCCGCCCATCTGCTGGGGCGGGAAGGGCCCTCGTTTCCCCGCCCGGAGCAGGTCACCGCGGTGATCTTCAGTACTCCGGAGTTGATGACGGCCGGCCTGTCGGAGTCCGGTGCGCGCGAGGCGGGTTTCGAGGTGGGGGTGGCACGCTACGATTTCAGCCAGGATGCGCGGGCGCAGATCGGTGGCTACGACAACGGTCTGCTGAAGATATTCTACGACTGCTCTACGCTCAAGGTGCTCGGGGTCCAGGCGTTGGTGGCCAATGCGGCCAGCCTTGCCGGTGAGGCGGCCTTGCTGATTCGCTCCGGAACCACCCTGGGAGCGGTGGCGGAGGGTATCCATCCGCACCCCACGCTCAGTGAATCGTTCGTCAGCGCGGCGCGTGGCGTGCTGATGCAACATCCGCACCAGTGCTTGTGATCAAGCGCGTGTGACAGGTTTTCTTTTGCTCTGGAGGAGATGGTCATGGTGAATCGTTATCGGGAGATTCTCTGTCCCACGGATTTTTCCGGGCATGGCGTCGCGGCGGCGAGGCGGGCCGCCGAACTGGCCCGTCTTTTCGGGGCACGACTGACGTTGCTGCACGTGGTGGCGGACTTTCCGGAGGTGCGCTCCAATGAAGACATTCCGCCGGAGGATGTGGATCCCGCTGCCTACCGAAGGGAGCAGGCGTTGAGCCGCCTCGCCGATCTGGCGCGGGAGGTGGATTGTGAAGAGGCGCGCCGCGAGGTGGTGTTCACCCCTCTCTCCGCCCGGCACGGGATCGTCCGTTTTGCGGAAGAGGGAGGATTCGACCTCATCGTGATGGCCACCCACGGCAGACATGGGATTGGCCATATCGTCGGCTCCACCACCAGCGGTGTGGTCCAGGTGGCACCCTGCGATGTGCTGGCGGTGCGGGCGAGGGAAGAGAGCGGCGGATGATACGGCTTCTGCAACCATCGGCGGCGAAGGGCGGCCGGGCACCATGATGCCACCGGTGGTTTCCCTCCTGCTGATGAGCAACGTGGCCATCTTTCTGCTGGAGATGGCCACGGGAGGCGCGCTGATCCTGCCGTTCGCCCTCTGGCCCGCAGTGCCGGAGATGTCGTTGACGGGTGTCCCGCAGCCCCATTTCCAGTGGTGGCAGCTGGTCACCTACGCGTTCCTGCACGGCAGCCTGCTTCATCTGGCGTTGAACATGTATGCCCTTTGGTTGTTCGGTTCACGTATGGAGCTGGTGTGGGGTTCAAGAGCGTTCACCCTCTACTATTTCGTCTGTGTCGTCGGTGCGGGGCTGGTGCAGCTGGTCGTTACCACCGAAGCGGCCCGCGCGGGTTCCATCTATCCGACCATTGGCGCATCGGGAGGGGTGTACGGCATTTTGCTCGCCTTCGGTATGACCTTTCCCAATGAGCGGTTGTTGCTGCTCTTTCCACCGATCGTGTTGAAGGCGAAGTGGTTCGTGCTGATCTTCGGCGGGATTGAGTTGTGGGCTGGCGTCACCGGTACACAGGCCGGGGTGGCCCACTTTGCCCATCTGGGAGGCATGTTGTTCGGATTCATCCTGATCATGTACTGGCGCCGTCACCCGCCGGCCTATTTCTAGCCAACGGGGAAGTGATGGAGGAGAGACGATGGAAGCGGACCGTTTGAAGACCATGTTACGGGACATGCTGCTCGCCCGGGCGTTCGAAGAGAGAGCGGCGCAGGAGTACGCAGAGGGCAACATCGCCGGCTTTCTGCATCTCTATCCGGGCGAGGAGGCTGTGGCAGTGGGCGTGCTGCGGGCGGCGGAACCATCGGACTATGTGATCTCCACCTACCGGGAGCATGTCCACGCCCTGGTGCGTGGAATACCGCCCGGCGAGGTGATGGCCGAACTGTTCGGCAAGCGGGGCGGGTGCAGCAAGGGGATGGGCGGCTCCATGCACCTCTTCGATCGGGAGCGCCGCTTCATGGGGGGGTATGCCATCGTCGGCGAAACCTTCCCGGTGGCGACCGGAATCGCCTATGCCATCGCCATGCGGGATTTGCCGGAGGTGGCCATCTGCTTCTTCGGTGATGGTGCGGTGAATCAAGGTACTTTCCACGAGAGCCTCAACATGGCGGCACTGTGGAAGCTGCCGGTGCTTTTCGTGTGCGAGAACAATCGTTACCAGATCGGTACCGAGATCCATCGCCATTCGGCGGTGACCGAGGTGTACAAGCGGGCCTGTGCCTATCAGATCCCCTCCAAAAAAGTGGACGGGATGGATGTGCTGGAGGTCCATGCTGCCACGCTGGAGGCGCTGGAGCAGATCCGGGGCGGCAACGGGCCGCAGTTGCTGGAGTGCGAGACCTATCGCTTTCGCGGCCACTCCATGGCCGATCCGGGCAGTTATCGTCCCCAGGTGGAGGTGAAGTGGTTCGAAACCAATGAGGATCCGCTGAAGATCGCCATTGCCGAGACCGTTACCCCCTATCCCGACGAAGAGCAGATCGCGGCGGTCGGGGGCGACAACATTCAGCGGCTGCGCGGCCACCTGCACCAGGAGGAGGTGCTGACCCCGGATGAGCTGGAGACGATGAGGAAGGCCGTGGCCGAGGAGGTGGAGGCGGCGGTTCGCTTCGCGAAGGAGAGTCCGGAACCCGACTGGGAGGATGCCCGGAATGCGCTCGAATGTAACCGGCAAGGTGAGGTGCTGATCTGATGGCAGAGGAGATCTTTTACTGGCAGGCGCTCAACCGGGCGCTGGATGCAGAACTGGCCGCTGACGAGTCGGTGATCGTGCTGGGTGAGGATGTCGGCCTGTACGGTGGCAGTTATCGGGTCACCGAAGGGCTCTATGCCAAGTACGGGGAGTGGCGGGTGCGGGATACCCCCATCTCCGAGGGCAGTTTTACCGGGATCGGGGTGGGAGCTGCACTGGCGGGCCTGCGCCCGGTGGTGGAGATCATGACCATCAACTTCGCATTGCTCGCCTTCGACGCCATCGTCAACATGGCGGCCAAGATCCCCTTCATGTCCGGGGGACAGTTTCCCATGCCGCTGGTGGTGCGGATGCCGGGAGGCGTGGCCAAACAGCTCGCCGCGCAACACTCCCAGCGGCTGGAGCAGATGCTGATGAACGTTCCCGGTCTGCGCATCGCGGTGCCCGCCACACCCCAGGATGCCTGGTGGCAGTTGCGTCAGGCCATTCGCAGCGATGAACCTGTCGTTCTGCTGGAGCACGAACTGCTCTACTTCAGCAAAGGCCCGCTGGATATGGCGCTCGAGGCGCCGCCCATGCACCGGGCGCAGATCCGCCGGGCGGGAAAGCAACTGACCCTTGTCACCTGGTCCCGCATGGTGGAGATCTCTCTGCGTGCAGCGGAAAAACTGGCGGGAAAGGGTATCGACGTGGAGGTGATCGACCTGCGCAGCCTGCGTCCCATCGACTGGGAGCGGTGTGTTGCATCACTCAAGAAGACCCACCGGCTGCTGATCGTGGAGGAGGATTCTCACTTTGCGGGAGCGGGCGCCGAGGTGGCCGCCGGGCTGGCGGAACGTTGTCTCTACGAGCTGGATGCCCCGCCACAACGGGTGGCAGCGCGGGAGACCCCTATCCCCTACAACGCCACGCTGGAAGCGGAGTCGATCCCGCGAGTTGGTGATGTCATACGAGCCGCCGAACGGCTGTGCGGCGTTTGAGTTCGTGCGGGTAGCCATACCCGGCGGGTTCTGGAATTTCTGGGTGGCCGGGTTGTTGCCGGAGCAATAATACAAATCCGGACCCATATCAAACAGGAGCAGGAACATGAACAAGGCCCGATACATTCGCTGGTTTTCCGAGTTGGGGATCGAGGATGTTCCTCTGGTGGGTGGAAAGAATGCGTCGCTGGGAGAGATGTACCGTGAGCTGGTTCCCCAGGGAATCAAGGTTCCCAACGGCTTTGCCATCACTGCAGAGGCCTATCGCGACACACTCACTGAAGCGGGGATCTGGGATGCTCTGCGAGAGACGCTGGAAGGGCTGGAGCCGGACGACGTGGCGGATCTCGCGCGCCGGGGAGCCAGGGCCCGGGCACTGGTCTATGGAGCGCCCCTCGGTGACCAGTTGAAGTCGGAGATCGTCGAGGCCTATGAGCAGCTGCGGAAGGAGTACGGCGACGAGATGAGCGTTGCGGTACGCTCTTCCGCCACCGCGGAGGATCTGCCCGGGGCCAGTTTCGCCGGGCAGCAGGAGACCTACCTCAACATCCATGGCAGAGAGCAACTGCTCGACTCGGTGCGTCGCTGTTTCGCCTCCCTGTTCACCGATCGGGCCATCCACTACCGCATCGATCAGGGCTTCGATCACTTCAAGGTATCGCTTTCGGTGGGGGTGATGAAGATGGTGCGCTCCGACCTGGCCGCCAGCGGAGTGATGTTCTCGCTGGATACCGAGACCGGGTTCCGTGACGTGGTATTCATCACCGCGGCTTACGGCCTTGGCGAAAACGTGGTGCAGGGGGCGGTGGAGCCGGACGAGTTCTACGTCCACAAGCCAACCTTCGAAAAGGGACACCGGGCGGTACTGCGTCGCCATCTGGGAAGCAAGAAGATCAAGATGCTCTACGCCGCCGGAGGAACCCGGGAGATGACCCGTAACGTGCCGGTACCGGAGACCGAACGCATGCGTTTCTGCATCAGCGACGAAGATGCGCTCACACTGGCGGATTATGCCATCAAGGTGGAGAAGCACTATAGCCGCAAGGCGGGTCATGAGATGCCCATGGACATGGAGTGGGCAAAGGATGGCCTCGATGGGGAGCTCTATATGGTACAGGCGAGGCCGGAGACGGTGGAGTCGCAGAAGAAGGGAAACGTGTTGCGGCAGTACCACCTCAAGGAAGAGGGGCCCATTCTGGCCCGGGGCTATGCCATCGGTACGCGGATCGCCACCGGTCGAGCGCGTCATATCGTCGATGTGGCCCATCTGCATGAGTTCCAGCCCGGAGAGGTGCTGGTGGCCGATACCACTACCCCCGATTGGGAACCGGTGATGAAGACTGCCGCAGCCATCGTCACCAACCGGGGTGGACGCACTTGCCATGCCGCCATCGTCGCCCGGGAGCTGGGGATTCCGGCCGTGGTGGGATGTGACGACGCCACCGAGACCGTCCCGGATGGGGAGATGGTGACCGTCTCCTGCGCGGGTGGTGACGAGGGGCGGGTTTACAAGGGAGAGCTGGAATACGAGGTGATCGAGACCGATCTCTCGGATCTGCCACGGCCAAAGACCCGGATCATGATCAACCTGGGGAATCCCGACCTGGCCTTCTCCACCTCCTTCCTTCCCAATGATGGAGTGGGGTTGGCGCGGATGGA
>WFNS01000134.1 GCA_015488495.1 Gammaproteobacteria bacterium
AATCGGACAGGACCCGATGGCTCTCGTCGAGAATGAAATCGAGGAAGGTCTGCGCAACCAGTGACAGCCGTTTTCCCTTCTGGTGTACCGCATACCAGCGCCGTTTGATGGGAAACCCCTGTACGTCCAATACCACCAGCTTTCCGGCATTCAACTCGAGCCGCAGGCTGTGCAGGGAGATGACGGCGATGCCGAGCCCTGCCAGTACCGCCTGTTTGATGGCCTCGGAGCTGCCGAGCTCCATGTAGGGTTCCACCCGAAGCCCCTTCTGTTCCAGCAGCCGGTGGAAGGCCATACGGGTACCGGAGCCCGCCTCGCGGCCGATGAAGCGCTCCTGGATCACCTCTTCCAGCGGCAGATTCTTCCGGCTCGCGAGCGGGTGATCGGGCGGGGCGATGAAACCGAGGATATTCTCCAGAAAGGGGTAACTCACCAGCCGGTCGGTATCCTCCGGTATCTGTCCCATGACCACGAAGTCGTCTTCGTTGCTCATCAGCCGTTCCATCACCCGCGCGCGGTTGGTGAATTTCAGCCTGGGTTCGACGGTGGGGTGCTGCTGCAGGAAATGGCCCAAGAGGTGCGGCATGAAATATTTTCCGGTGGTGACGACAGAGAGCTGCAAGGGGCCGGAAATCTCGCCCTTCAGCGCTTCGATTTCGCTTTTCAGTCGGGCCAGGCGACCCAGCGTATCGCCGGCCGCCTCATACACTACCTTGCCGGCCGTGGTGGGAAAGATTCGCTTTCCTACCTGCTCCAGCAGCGGAAGTCCCAGTTGCTCCTCCAGCCGCTTTATCTGGATGGAGACCGCTGGCTGGGTGAGATGCATCTCTTCCGCGGTACGGGTGAAGCTGCCGTTTCTCACCACCGCCTCGAACAGCCTGAGTTGTTGCAATGTCAGGTGCATGGGGGCATCCATTTACATTTGTTAATGCATATGATAACAAGGATTAATTTTTTTTTGAAACCCGGCGAGGCTATAGTTTGCTGCACCGTATGTACGGGCTCCGGCTCGAAGGCCGGGGTGGAAGGAGGCGCCGGGGAGGAGGTAACCCCCCAGGCCCGGAATTCAATGACAAGTGAGGATTAGCAATGGCTGAAAAGACCTACAATGCGGGCGTCAAAGAGTACCGCGAAACCTACTGGGATCCCAACTATACGCCGAGAGACAGCGACATTCTGGCCTGTTTCAAGGTTGTGCCACAGCCCGGTGTGCCGCGTGAAGAGGCCGCTGCCGCGGTATGCGCCGAGTCTTCCACCGCCACCTGGACCACCGTCTGGACCGACCTGCTGACCGACCTGGACTACTACAAGGGCCGGGCGTATGCCATCGAGGACGTGCCGGGTGACGACGAGGCGTTCTACGCCTTCATCGCCTATCCCATGGGACTGTTCGAAGAGGGTTCCGTGGTCAATGTGTTCACCTCCCTGGTGGGCAACGTGTTCGGGTTCAAGGCGGTGCGTATGCTGCGTCTGGAAGACGTGCGCTTCCCCCTCTGGTTCGTGACCACCTGCCCGGGGCCGCCCCATGGCATCCAGGTGGAGCGCGACAAGCTGGACAAATATGGCCGTCCGCTGCTGGGCTGCACCATCAAGCCCAAGCTGGGGCTGTCGGCCAAGAACTACGGCCGTGCCGTCTATGAGTGCCTGCGCGGCGGTCTGGACTTCACCAAGGATGACGAGAACGTCAACTCCCAGCCCTTCATGCGCTGGCGGGATCGTTTCCTGTTCGTGCAGGAGGGCATCGAGAAGGCCGAGGCCGAGACCGGCGAGCGCAAGGGTCACTACCTGAACGTCACCGCTCCCGATGTGGAGGAGATGTACAAGCGTGCCGAGTTCGCCAAGGAGATCGGCTCCCGTATCATCATGTCCGACTACCTGACCCTGGGTTGGGCGGCGCACCAGAGCCTCTCCAAGTGGTGCCGTGACAACGGCATGCTGCTGCACGTTCACCGCGCCATGCACGGTGTCATCGACCGCAATCCCAAGCATGGCATCAACTTCCGCGTGCTGGCCAAGCTGCTGCGTCTGCTGGGTGGCGATCACCTGCACTCCGGTACCGTGGTGGGCAAGCTGGAGGGTGACCGCGAGGCGACCCTGGGCTGGATCGACCTGATGCGCGAGCGCTATGTGAAGGAGGACCGCTCCCGCGGCCTGTTCTTCGACCAGGATTGGGGACAGATGCCCGGTGTCCTGCCGGTGGCTTCCGGTGGCATCCATGTCTGGCACATGCCGGCGCTGGTCTCCATCTTCGGTGACGACTCCTGCCTGCAGTTCGGTGGCGGCACCATCGGTCATCCGTGGGGCAACGCGGCCGGCGCTGCGGCCAACCGTGTGGCGCTGGAGGCCTGTGTCCAGGCGCGCAACGAGGGTCGCGAACTCGAGAAGGAGGGCAAGGATATTCTCACCAACGCCGCCAAGCACAGCCCCGAGCTGAAGATGGCGATGGAGACCTGGAAGGAGATCAAGTTCGAGTTCGAAACCGTGGACAAGCTGGACGTGGCGCACAAGTAAGCGTTTGCGCTCTCCAGATTTGAGCAACCGAAATTTTTGAGGAAACAATTATGAGTGAAGTGAGTGATTATTCATCCCGGCTGTCGGATCCCCGCAGCCGCAAGCTGGGCACCTTCTCCTATCTCACCCAGATGGACGGTGACCAGGTGCGCAAGCAGATCCAGTACATCGTGGACCAGGGGTGGAACCCGGCCATCGAGCACACCGAGCCGGAGTACGCCTCCAGCCACTACTGGTACATGTGGAAGCTGCCCATGTTCGGCGAGACCGACGTGGACCGGATCCTGGAGGAGATCGAGCTGTGCAAGAAGGCCAATCCGGGCAACCACGTGCGCCTGATTGGTTACGACAACTACAAGCAGTCCCAAGGGGCCAACATGGTTGTCTATCAGGCACCGCTGGATGAAAAGCGGGAAGAGCGGATGGAGATTGCCTCCGCAGTGAACGCCTACGGGATGGTTCACAAGTAATCTCTTTTCGAGCGGCAAGGCGGGCCGCCGCTGTGCGGCCCGTCCTCTCCGGAAGGAGGTTTTGCTGAGGTTCGGCCAACGATGCCCGGGCCTCACCAAAGCTTCCCCGCAATGATTCGCTGTCAAACCGGCATGAGGTGACCATCATGACTGATGTCAACAAAGAAGATTTCCTGATCGAACAAGAGCCCTACTATCGTCCCGTTGCCGATGAGGTCGAGCGCTATCAGGCCGCCTATGACGTACGGATGCCGGTGATGCTCAAGGGGCCCACCGGCTGCGGCAAGTCCCGTTTCGTGGAGTATATGGCCTGGAAGCTGCAGAAGCCGCTCATCACCGTGGCGTGTAACGAGGACATGACCGCTTCCGATCTGGTGGGCCGCTTCCTGCTCGATATCAACGGCACCAAATGGCAGGATGGGCCGTTGACCATCGCGGCACGCATCGGCGCCATCTGTTATCTGGACGAGGTGGTGGAGGCGCGGCAGGACACCACCGTGGTGATCCATCCGCTCACCGACCACCGCCGCGAGCTGCCGCTGGAGAAGAAGGGAGAGCTGGTCAAGGCGCACCCCGACTTTCAGATCGTCATCTCCTACAATCCCGGCTATCAGTCGATGATGAAGGATCTCAAGCAGTCCACCAAACAGCGTTTCGGTGCCATGTCCTTCGACTATCCCGAGGCGGAGGTGGAGAAGGAGATCATCGCCCACGAGGCGGGGGTGGATATTGCCACCGCGGAGAAGCTGGTGCAGGTGGCGCAGCGCTCCCGCAATCTCAAGGGACATGGACTGGACGAAGGGATGTCCACCCGGCTGCTGATCTATGCCGGACAGCTCATCGCCCAGGGCATTCCGGCGGCCAACGCCTGCCAGATGGCGCTGGTGGAGCCGCTCACCGACGATCCCGACATGCGCGACACGCTGGAGGCTGCGGTCAGCACCTTCTTTGGTTGAGGGGCCGGATTCCGCGCCCTGTGTTGCTGAACCGTCAACCGTGAGGAACAGATCATGAGCGTCAATCTCGACGATTACCGTGAGGAGTTGATCGGCGCCGCCCCCGAGCTGGCGGATACGCTGGAGGCCACCTTCCACGAGGCGGCGCGCCTGATGTCCCCCTCCGGTCTGAGCGATTATCTCGATGGCGCGCGGGGGATGGTCAGCCTGCGCAAGGGACCGGCGCTGCTCACCGCCTGGCTGGACGAGGTGCCACAGGTGGTGCGCGAGTGCGGGGAAGATGTCATTCGGGACGTTGCTGCCGCGGTACTCAAGCTCTCCTCCATGGTCTCCGGGGAGGTGCTGGTGCTGATGCTCTCCACCCTGCCCACTGCGGCCCGGCGACTGGGGGATCCGGACCTGCTGCGCGCCTACCTCCAGTTGCTGCATCGCCTGTCGGCCAAGGCCCCCCGCGGACTGCGCCCCATGCTGGGGGTGCTGGACGAGCTGCTTTCCAAACTGACCTTGAGCGGTCTGCGCCGCTGGGTGGATTTCGGTGCCGAGGCCTATCGCCGGGATCTGCCGAAGCAGGCGGCCTACTTCGGTCTGGAGAGCGAAGATTCCAAAGCGGTCCTGCAACAGGAGCGCAAGGGAACGCTGTTCATCGACGAGCAGAGGCGGCTCAATTTCTACCTGCGGGCGTTCTGGGGCAGGGATTTCTTCCTGCGCCCCTCCGCAGCCGACTATCTGGGGTTCCGTCCGTTCATCCAGGGCTACGCCATGCACCTGCCGGATGCCGTGGACGACATGGGGCCCGTTTCCGGTCATGAGTTCTATCGGGCCATGGGGGCCCACATGGCGTCGCACATGGTCTATACCCCGGAGCCACTGAATGCCGAAGCGATGTCGCCGGCGCAGCAGTATTTCATCGGGATGTTCGAGGACGCCCGGGTGGAGTACTGTGCGGCCAGCGAGTTCCCCGGGATGAAGGGGCTGTGGCAGGCGTTGATGACCCTGCCGGGCGAGCGCAGCCATGAACATGAAAGCATGGCGTTGCTGGAAAGGACAGCGTTGGCCCTGCTGGATGCCACCGAGAAGACGGGAGACCAGGAGGTGGACCGGCTGGTGGAGCGGTTCCATACCAACATCGCCAACAACCGGGACAACATTCATTTCTCCATCGACCTGGGTCTGGATCTGTTCAATCTG
>WFNS01000135.1 GCA_015488495.1 Gammaproteobacteria bacterium
AGAGGAGTCCCAAACCACGCATCCTGACGCAGAGACAGCCACCATGAAGAGACACCCGCGACAACGGGGTTTTACCCTCATCGAACTGATGATCGTGGTCGCCATCCTGGCGATCGTCACCACCATCGCAGTTCCTGCCTACAACGGGTACATAAAGACGGCGGAGAACACCGAAGGATGGAACAATCTCAACAGCCTTCAGCTGGCCCTGGAGGAGTACTACATGGAAAATGGCCAGTACACCACCGACACCTCCGCCAGCGGACTCGATTGGACGCCGAAACCTCGATCCGGGGGAAGCAACCTGTTCGATTACACCATCGAGGCGGGAGACACTTCGGACATCAAGACCAGCTACAAGATCACCGCGACCAAGAAGTCCGACAGCAGCGTCAAGCTCATCCTGAAAGGACCCTAGCCCTGTAACACCGCTTTGCACGGGGGAGGGCGAAGGGTTCCCCCCGCAACCCCCACCCCCTCTTCAAGAAATCCGCCCTACAGCCGACATAGAAGGACATGAACGCAGCAATGGAAAATGGAACCGTTACGCTCAGCGGCCTGGCACGCCGGCTGGTGGCCAATGGGGTTCTGGACGAAGAGAAGGCACGGGCGACCTATCTCGAGTCGGTAGAGAACGGGGTTTCCTATATCACCCACTTACTGACCGACAAGACACTCGACGGGTATGGAATCGCCGTGGCGGCCTCCCAGGAGTTCGGGGTCCCCCTGTTCAACATCACCACCATCGAGCTGGAGAGCGAGGTCGTCGGCCTGGTCAGCCCGGATCTGATCCAGCGCCACAACGTACTGCCATTATACAAGCGGGGGGGGAGGCTGTTCGTCGCCGTCTCCGATCCCACCAACCTGCAAGCGCTGGACGAGATCAAGTTCCACACCGGCCTGAACATCGAGCCCGTTCTGGCCCCCCACGACATCCTCCAGGTGATCATCGGCAAGACACTGGACGGCGCCGAAGACAGCCTCGGAGATCTGGGGGACGACGACCTGGCCGAACTCGAGACAGAGGCCGAACCGGATCAAGGCGTCCAGGAAAGCGAGGCGGACATCAATGACACCCCGGTGGTACGCTTCGTCAACAAGATCATGCTGGACGCCATCAAACGTGGGGCGTCGGATATCCACTTCGAGCCCTATGAGACCAGTTACCGGGTGCGGGTGCGGCTCGACGGCATCCTGCAGGAGGTGGCCCATCCGCCGGTGAAACTGGGCAACCGTCTGGCGGCGCGCATCAAGGTGATGGCCCAGCTCGACGTCTCCGAGCGGCGCATTCCACAGGATGGACGTATCAAGCTCAAGCTTTCCAAGAAACGGGCGGTGGACTTCCGTGTCAGCACCTGCCCCACCCTGTTCGGCGAGAAGGTGGTGATGCGTGTACTGGATCCCATGGCCTCCCACCTGGGGATCGATTCACTGGGCTTCGACGAGGAGCAGAAAGAGCTGTTCAATCATGCCATCCGGCAGCCCAACGGCATGGTCCTGGTCACCGGCCCCACCGGCAGCGGCAAGACCGCCACCCTCTACACGGCGCTGAACATCCTCAACACCGAGGATACCAACATCTGTACCGCAGAGGATCCGGCGGAGATCAACATGCCGGGGATCAACCAGGTCAACATCAACACCAAGACCGGACTCACCTTTGCAAGCGCCCTGCGCGCCTTTCTGCGCCAGGATCCCGACGTCATCATGGTGGGTGAGATCCGTGACCTCGAAACCGCGGAGATCGCCATCAAGGCGGCACAGACCGGACACCTGGTGCTCTCCACCCTGCATACCAACGACGCCCCAAAGACCCTTACCCGCCTGCTGAACATGGGTGTGGCAGCCTACAACATCGCCTCCACCATCAACCTGATCATCGCCCAACGTCTGGTGCGGCGGCTCTGCGAACACTGCAAGCAACCCGAGGATCTGCCCAGAGAGGCGCTGCTCAAGGAGGGCTTTTCCGAGGAACAGTTGGAAGATATCACCGTCTATCGTCCCGTGGGATGCAGCAAATGCAACGGCGGTTACAAGGGACGCTTGGGAATATTCCAGATGATGCCGATATCGGAAGAGATGGGACGCCTGATCATGAGCGGCGCCGATGCCATGGCCATCGCCGACCAGGCAGCGAAAGAGAACATTCCCGACCTGCGGGGCGCCGGCCTGAAGAAGGTCGTGTTGGGAGAGACCAGCCTCGAAGAGGTCAACCGGGTAACCAAAGAATAAAGAGCAGAGAACATGGCTGAACAAACCGCAAAACTCGAGCACTTCGTCTGGCAGGGGAAGGACAAGGAGGGCAACAAGCATAGTGGAATCATAGAGGCCCCGGACAGCGCCAAGGTCAAGGCGGAGCTGCGCCGCCGCGGGATCATCCCCACCAAGGTCAAGAAAAAACCCAACTCCGCGCTGGACAAGCTGTTCAACAAGCCAAACGCGGGTGACATCGCGGTATTCAGCCGCCAGCTGGCCACCATGATCAACTCCGGCGTACCCCTGGTGAACGCCCTGGATATCATAGCCGGCGGCGTGGAAAAACCGCTGCTGCGGGAGATCATCACCGCCATCAAGAATGACGTGGGGGGCGGTACCCCGCTGGCCGTTGCGCTGGGGAAATATCCGGAATATTTCGACGAGCTGTTCTGCAACCTCATCAACGTGGGCGAGCAGTCGGGCTCCCTGGACATCCTGCTCAAGAACATCGCCGACTACAAGGAGCGAATCGAGAGCATCAAATCCAAGATCAAGAAGGCGATGTTCTACCCCATCGCGGTCATCTCCATCGCCATCATCATCACGGTGATCCTGATGATCTTCGTGGTTCCGGCATTCGCCGAGCTGTTCGGCAGCTTCGGCGCCGAACTACCGGCGCCCACGCGGGTGGTCATCGCCATGTCGGAGTTCCTGCAGCAATGGGGCTGGGTCATTCTGGGGGGACTCATTGCCGCCGTGTGGCTGTTCATCCGTGCCTACAAGAAATCCCCCGCCCTGCGGGCTGCAATGAGCCGGTTGTCGTTGAGACTGCCCGTCTTTGGCGGTATCTTTACCAAGGGTGCCATGGCGCGTTTCGCCCGTACCCTCTCCACCATGTTCGGAGCCGGCGTACCGCTGGTAGAGGCGATGTCGTCAGTGGCCGGCGCGGTGGGCAATGTGGTCTACGCCAAGGCGGTGCTGGAGATGCGGGACCAGGTGGCCACCGGCCAGCCCCTGCATACCGCCATGCGGGAGACCGAACTGTTCCCCAACATGGTGATCCAGATGACCGCCATCGGCGAGGAGGCCGGTTCGCTGGACAGCATGCTGGCCAAGGTGGCCGATTTCTTCGAGGAGCAGGTCAACGATGCCATCGATGCCCTGAGCAGCCTGATGGAGCCGATCATCATGGCCGTTCTCGGTGTGCTGATCGGCGGTCTGGTGGTGGCCATGTACATGCCCATCTTCCAGATGGGAAGCGTGGTTGGAGGAAGCTGACGAGGGCTCATGACAATCGTGGAACTTCTGGCAGGAAGCCCGCTGCTGCAGGTGGTCACCGCCTCCATTTTGGGGCTGATCGTCGGCAGCTTCCTCAACGTGGTCATCCACCGCCTGCCGGAGATGATGATGCGGGAGTGGCGTCTGCAGTGCCACGAACTGCAGGGCGGCACACCCGACGAAGCGGACCGCGAACCATTCAATCTCAGTACGCCGCGCTCCCGCTGCCCCGCCTGTGGCCACCTCATCACCCCACGGGAAAACATCCCCCTCCTCAGTTATCTGCTGCTGAAAGGACGCTGCGCCGGCTGCGGAAAACCCATTTCGCTGCGCTATCCCCTGGTGGAGACGCTCACCGCTCTCCTTTCCGCCTTGGTGGTATGGCATTTCGGCTTCGATTGGCAGGCCGCCGCCGCACTGCTGCTCACCTGGGCGCTGATTCCCCTGATCTTCATCGATCTGGATCATCAGCTTCTGCCGGACGACATCACCCTGCCGCTGCTCTGGCTGGGTCTGGGCCTGAGCCTGTTCGGGATCTTCACCGATCCCCGTAGTGCCATCCTCGGCGCCATGGCTGGCTATCTCTCCCTGTGGAGCGTCTATATACTGTTCAAGGTCGTCACCGGCAAGGAAGGCATGGGATATGGCGATTTCAAGCTGCTCGCCCTGTTTGGCGCATGGCTGGGTTGGCAGGCGATCCCGTTGATCATCATCCTTTCTTCGCTGACAGGTGCGGTGGTCGGCATCACCCTGATCCTGCTGCGTCGTCATGACCGGGGCACACCGATCCCCTTTGGTCCCTACCTGGCGACGGCGGGATGGATCGCGCTCATGTGGGGAGAACCCATCACCCGGGCCTATCTGAACCTGCTTCACTGAAGGCGATGAAAAGAATATACGGCAGACCGAAAAAAGAGATATCCGTGGAGATGCGCTGGCCCTTGCGTATCGGGCTCACCGGTGGGATCGGCTGCGGCAAGAGCACCGTGGCGGAGCAGTTCTTCCGCCTGGGTGTGCCCGTGATCGATACCGACGCCATCGCTCGCGAGTTGGTGGAGCCGGGCGAACCGGCCCTGCAATGGATCGTGACCCACTTCGGTGAGGAGATGCTCCTGCCGGATGGCAGCCTAGACCGGGCAAAACTGCGCAAACGGGTGTTTGGCGACCGGCAGGCACGCCGGGATCTCGAGCGCTTTCTCCACCCGCTGATCCGCGCGGAGATGAGAGAACGGATCCGGCGGACGGACACCCCCTACTGTATCCTGGAGATCCCGCTGCTGCTGGAGAGCAACTGGACGGACGAAGTGGATCGAATCCTGGTGGTGGATGCACCGCCTGAGATCCAGATGGAACGCATCCTGCAACGGGGCCAGCTCAGCCGGGATGAGGCGAAGCAGATCATCGCCAGCCAGGTGGATCGCGAACAGCGTCTCGCCGCAGCCGATGATGTGATAACCAACGATGGCGACCCTGGCCAGCTCGAAAAGCAGGTGAAACAGCTGCATACCCGGTATCAGGAGATGTCCCGATGACCAGGAAGGTGAAATGCCCCACCTGCGGCAAGCCGGTCCCCTGGGATGAAAAATCCCCCTGGCGCCCCTTCTGCAGCGAACGCTGCAAACTGATCGATCTCGGGGAATGGGCCAGTGAATCCCACCGCATCCCCGGCCAGCCCGCCCCATCCCGCCATGACGACGAGTCCGGGCATCATCACTGAGCCCGGCGCGGAACCCCTTTCCGTCCGGCACTGGCGGGAACCCTCTGACCAGCGGCTCCAGGGTCTGCTCGACCGCTACCGGCTCACGCTCGCCGCCATCCTGCTGGGGTTGCTCCTGCTGGACACCGACGTCGTACCCTATGGCCATCACGATCCCCGGCTGGCCCT
>WFNS01000136.1 GCA_015488495.1 Gammaproteobacteria bacterium
CATTCGGCTGGCGCGTTGGGCAGAGGCCATCCTGATCGCGCCGGCTACGGCCCATACCCTGGCGCGGTTGCATCACGGGCTGGCGGATGATTTGCTCACCACCACCTGCCTGGCCAGTGAGGCGCCGCTGGCAGTGGCACCGGCCATGAACCGGCAGATGTGGCGTCACCCGGCGACGCAGGCCAATGTAGCGGCGCTCAGGGAGCGTGGGGTGCGGTTTTTCGGGCCGGAAGAGGGGGAGCAGGCCTGTGGTGAGGAGGGGCCCGGCCGCATGGTGGAGCCGGAGCGACTGCTGCAGGAGTTGGCGGTGCTGTTCGTGCCTCCTCTCCTGCGGGGCGTGCAGGTGATGGTCACGGCAGGCCCGACGCTGGAAGAGATCGATCCGGTCCGCTATCTCGGTAACCGCAGTTCCGGCAGGATGGGCTACGCCCTGGCCGCTGCGGCGAGGGATGCAGGGGCGGATGTGATACTGGTCAGCGGGGTCACCCATCTGCCCGTTCCGGCGGGGGTGGATTGTGTCCGGGTCCGCAGCGCGGCGGAGATGCATGCGGCGGTGTTGCAGCGGGCGTCCGCATGTGACATCTTTGTGGCTGCTGCGGCGGTCGCCGATTATCGGCCGGTGCAGCGTCACGAGCAGAAAATAAAGAAGAACCAGGACCGCATTCAGCTGCTGCTGGAGCGCAACCCCGATATTCTCGCCGAAGTGAGTGCCTTGCCGAACGGACCATTCTGCGTGGGTTTCGCCGCCGAGACCGAGCGGGTGGCGGAACATGCGCGGGAAAAGCTGGAGGGCAAGGGAGTGGCGATGATCGCCGCCAATCGGGTGGGCGGGAGCGAAGGGGGGTTCGACAGCGAAGAGAATGCCTTGGAGGTGCTGTGGCCCGGAGGCGGCACGACGCTCCCGCTGGCACCGAAGAACGTCATCGCGACCCAGTTGGTGGAGCTGATTGCGCAACGCTATCTCGATTCGCGCGGCTGACGCATCGTGGAAATGTGAGCCAGTTCCTGGCGTACGGTAGAGATGTGCGTATTCTGGACAAGGTTTGATGTCCAGCAATAGCACAATAAATAAATATTAAAAAGGGGGGGCGATGGACGATACTTGTCTTGTTGTATCTCCGGCTGCAAAGTCGACACAGAAAAGGGAGGCGTCGATGCAGAAGATCCAGTTGAAAATCCTCGATCCACGTATTGGAACCGAATTTCCCTTGCCAGACTATGCCACAGATGGCGCGGCCGGAATGGATCTGCGTGCCTGTCTGCACGAGCCGTTGCGCATGGGCGCGGGCGACAGCGAGCTGATTCCCACTGGCCTGGCCATTCACATCGCAGATCCCTCGCTGGCGGCGGTGGTCCTTCCCCGTTCCGGACTGGGACACAAGCATGGTATCGTGCTGGGGAACCTGGTGGGGCTCATCGACTCTGATTACCAGGGAGAGCTGTTCGTTTCCTGTTGGAACCGGGGACAGAACGAGTATATCGTTCAACCCGGTGAACGAATCGCGCAGCTGGTGTTCGTTCCGGTGGTGCGGGCCGCATTCGAGGTGGTGGATGAGTTCGAATCGAGCCAGCGCGGTGCCGGCGGATTTGGCCATACCGGCCGTCATTGATACAGGGAGGTATCAATCATGTCACTCCAACCCCTTCAACAGACCCCGTCGCGCTATCCGGATCCGGTCAGCGCTTCGGTTTTCAAACCTTACGATATCCGTGGCGTCGCCGGGCGCACCCTGACGCCGGAGAGTGTCTACAGCATTGGACGGGCCATTGGTGCCGAAGCCGCACTGCGGGGAGCCGGAACCCTGGCAGTGGGGCGGGATGCCAGGCTTTCCAGCCCGAGCCTGAGCAGGGCGCTGATCCGGGCACTGTGCGACAGTGGATGTGAGGTGCTGGATGTGGGACGGGTTCCCACACCGCTGCTCTATTTCGCTGCCCATCAGTATGCCAACAACAGTGGGGTCATGGTGACCGCCAGCCACAACCCCGCGGAATACAACGGAATGAAGATCGTGTTGAAGGGCGAGGTGCTGCACGGGGAGGGGATTCAGGCGCTGCGTACCCGTATCGAACGGGCGGATCTGGTGGACGGGATAGGGGCGTGTCGCCGGATCAGCGTCAGCGAAGCCTATCTGGACCGGATATCCGGAGAGATAGAGCTGGACCGGCCACTGAGGGTGGTGGTGGATGCCGGTAACGGCATGGCAGGCGAGCTGGCCCCGAGACTGTTCCGAAGGCTGGGCTGTGAGGTCCACGAGCTCCATTGCGACATCGATGGCCGCTTCCCCAACCATCACCCGGATCCCACCGAGCTGGTGAATCTGCAGGATCTGATCGCCGCCGTTCAGGAAACGGGTGCCGACATCGGGTTTGCCTTTGACGGGGACGGGGACCGGATCGGGGTGGTGGACTCCGCCGGCAAGGTGATCTGGCCGGATCGCCTGTTGATGCTGCTGGCCATCGACGTGCTGAAGCGGCATCCCGGCGCCGAGATCCTGTTCGACATCAAATGCACCAGCAACCTCTACGGAGTCATCGAGCAGCATGGCGGGCGACCGCTCATGTGGCGCACGGGCCACTCGGTGGTGCGCACCAAGATGCAACAGGATGGCGCCCTGCTGGCCGGAGAGCTCACCGGCCACCTGTTCTTCGCCGACCGCTGGTACGGATTCGATGATGCGCTATACAGTGGAGCCCGTCTGCTGGAGATCCTGGCCCGTCAGCAGGAGAGCAGTGCAGAGTTGTTCGGCCGTCTGCCGGATGCGATCAACACCCAGGAGTACAAGATCCCGGTGCCCGACGGCCGGCACTACGAGCTGATCGAGCGTCTGATGCAGCGGGTCGATTTCCCCGATGCGACCCCAATCACCCTGGACGGCCTGCGTCTGGAGTTCGCCGATGGATGGGCCCTGGTCCGCGCTTCCAATACCACTCCGACCCTGGGCATCCGTTTCGAGGCGGAGAACCAGGCCGCGCTGGAGGCGATACAGAGACGGATCCGGGAGTTCATCCTTTCCGAGGCGCCACCCGGTCTCTCCCTGCCATTCTGAATGTCCGATTGGTCCTGAGCGACCGCTGAAGGCCATCCCCTGGGGGGAATCCGGGCCCTGTCGCTGTCCGGTGGGGGGGAAAATGTGGTATATATGCCGGCTTGTTTTTTTGGCAAACGGCACCGTCGTCCCATGAGTCTCGATCCCACTTCTGCAACCGATATCGCTCGCGTTCTCACCGTAGCGCTTCCCTATATTCGCCGTTTCAGTGGCAAGACCATGGTGATCAAGTACGGCGGCAACGCCATGGTGGACGAAACCCTCAAGCAGGGGTTCGCACGGGACGTGGTGCTGATGAAGCTGGTGGGGATGAATCCCGTGGTGGTGCACGGCGGAGG
>WFNS01000137.1 GCA_015488495.1 Gammaproteobacteria bacterium
AGCATGGACGCGGCTTCGCCGTGGTGGCGGACGAGGTACGAAACCTGGCCGCAAGCACCCAGCGGTCTGCACAGGAAATCCATGAAATGATCGAACGACTGCAACAGGGAACCAACAACGCAGTTGCTGCCATGGAGAGGGCCAAAAAGAATGCTCATACGGGTGTCGAGCAGGCCAAAGAGGCGGAAAACGCACTGGAATCGATCATGAACGCCGTTTCCGAGATCGCTACCAAGGCCGGCCAGATCGCCGACTCGTCGGAACACCAGCGTACGACTGCGGAAGAGATCCACCTGCGTATCCATTCCATCCATGAACAAGCGGACAAGACCGCGCAGGACTCGGAATACTCCGTGAAACTGACCAAAGAGGTGTCGGGATTGTCGCAGAACCTGAAAGAGCTGGTGGTGTATGTCAGCTGACCCATAGCGGTGTAAACCCCGGCGGGAATCCATCCCGCACACAACCACCCTCCGATATCGGGTTCATTGGTGCCCGGCGGCTCCCGTTCGGGGCGGTTGCCCGTGTCAGGAAAACATACATGCCGGCACTCCCCACCAACATGGCATAACCGCCTGTTTTTACATAGCATTCCGTTACGCCTCTCCCCCATGCCGGAACAGCGGCGTCGATGAAGTTTACACACCGCCCTGAAGGCAAAGATGGATTGGTTCCAAGCCACTGAATAACCGCCTGATTTCCTTCAGGCATCCGATTTGCATGAATACTTTCCGTGGGGAACTCCAATCGAAGGTGAGGAAAAGGAAATGAAATTCGCAAAAACAATAATCGTCGCGGCAATGATGTTCGGTATGGGCTCTCTTGCAAACGCAGCCTCCGTCTTCCAGACCACAACGCTATATACCGCCACGGCAGATGCTCTGGATATCGTATTCGACTGGAATGGCACCCCCTCCAGCGGTCTGGAGACACTCGATATCTCCACCTTGCTGCCCACATGGGACATACAGCTCAAAACCAATCCCCAGCCCCCTGACGCCACCGCCGGGATATTCGTGAAACCGACGCACAGCGGAAATCCCGACGCGGAGGGGAGAACCATCTACTTTACCTACAACGACACCTTGAACTGGACGGTTCCCCATACTGCAACGGGTGCGGGGCATTATGACAAGTTCTCGTTGTGGTATCTTTCGGTGAATACCGATGGCAGCGGCGAGGTGACCGGTGCCCAGCTGCGCCTCAGCGGCCAGCATGTCACTGCAGCTCCGGTCCCGGTCCCGGCGGCGGTCTGGCTGTTCGGCTCTGGACTGATACTGATGGCTGGTTTGGGAAAGCTATGGCGTGACAGGATGTCGGACGCTATCCCGAGCTAGACATCCCGGGGAAATATCACCAGATGATCCGGGCTGAGGCGGATTCCGATCCGCTCACCCGCCTGGTGGTTATGATGGCTGGGTGCCAAACAGAGTAACCGGGTACCACTCTCCAGCTCCAGGGTATAGAGATGGCTGGCGCCGCGAAACAGGCGGGCGACGACTCGTGCCTGGACCAGGCTCCGGTCGTCGTGGATCACATCGTCAGGGCGAATGAGCAGCTCCACCTCACTGCCCGGCGGTAACCGGCATGACAATTCGCCGCGGACCTCTCCCAGCTCGGTCTGCAAGGTACGCTCATTCCGCACGACGGCGTCGATCAATACCCCCTGGCCGATGAAATCGGCGACGAAGCGATTGGCCGGTCGGTGGTAAAGGTCGAACGCACTGTCCCATTGCAGCAGCCGGCCCTGATTCATCACTCCGATCATATCGGCGAAGGCGAAGGCCTCATGCTGATCGTGGGTCACCAGCATGGCGGTGACCCCCTCCTCCAACAGAATGTCACGCACCTCCCCGACCAGCTGTTCACGGCGTTCCATGTCCTGGCTGCTGAACGGCTCGTCCAGCAAAAGCAGTGCCGGTCGGGGGGCCAGGGCGCGCACCAGGGCGATACGCTGCTGCTGGCCGCCGGAAAGCTGGTGGGGATAGCAATCCCGCCTTGATTCCATCTCCACCAGCGCCAGCAGGGTGTCGACGCGCTCCCGGACAGTGTTCCGGGGAACGCCCCGCAAGCCGAAGGCGATGTTCTCCGCCACGGTCAGGTGGGGAAACAGGGCCAGCTCCTGGAAAAC
>WFNS01000138.1 GCA_015488495.1 Gammaproteobacteria bacterium
CTTCGCCCTCCCCCGTGCAAAGCGGTGTTACAGGGCTAGGGTCCTTTCAGGATGAGCTTGACGCTGCTGTCGGACTTCTTGGTCGCGGTGATCTTGTAGCTGGTCTTGATGTCCGAAGTGTCTCCCGCCTCAATGGTGTAATCGAACAGGTTGCTTCCCCCGGATCGGGGTTTCGGCGTCCAATCGAGTCCGCTGGCGGAGGTGTCGGTGGTGTACCGGCCATTTTCCATATAGTACTCCTCCAGGGCCAGCTGAAGGCTGTTGAGATTGTTCCATCCTTCAGTGTTCTCCGCCGTCTTTATGTACCCGTTGTAGGCAGGAACCGCGATGGTGGTGACGATCGCCAGGATGGCGACCACGATCATCAGTTCGATGAGGGTAAAACCCCGTTGTCGCGGGTGTCTCTTCATGGTGGCTGTCTCTGCGTCAGGATGCGTGGTTTGGGACTCCTCTCTCAAAGCCTCATATCGACAGGATGACGGACAGCCTTTAGCGGATATTCACTCTTCGGCGTGCTCCTTGCTGCAATAGTAACGCCTCCCTTTCCTGATCGCCTCTGCTTTGGGAATGTGCAGGTCGCAGCGGGCACACTGGACCATGGTCCCGCGATCGCTGCTGTGGCGCGAGCGGGCCAGTCGTGCCCGCTCGCGGTAGCTCTTCACCATGCGGACCAGGAGCCAGAGTACGACGAAAGCGGCGATGATACGAAAGATATTCATGGCGGGACTGGAATCTCGACTATTGAATTTTCTCCATTCGGCGGGTAGTGTGCCACACTTTCAGGTAGCAACAACAAGGAAAAAATCAGCATGTCTGCCCTTATCTGCGGTTCATTCGCCTACGATACCATCATGGTGTTTCACGACCGGTTTCGGAACCATATCCTGCCGGAACAGGTACATATCCTGAATGTCTCGTTTCTGGTTCCCGATATGCGCCGCGAGTTCGGGGGGTGCGCCGGCAATATCGCCTATAACCTGAAGCTGCTCGGGGGCGACCCCCTGCCGATGGCGACGGTGGGGGACGATTTCGGCCCCTACGCGGATTGGTTCACGCGCTGCGGTATCGAGCAGAAGCATATCAAGGTGATTCCGGGTAACTTCACCGGCCAGGCCTTCATTACCACCGACATGGACGACAACCAGATCACCGCTTTTCATCCGGGAGCGATGAGCCATGCCCACGAGAACCGGGTGACCGACGCCGAGGGGGTGAGTATCGGCATCGTCTCTCCGGACGGGCGAGAGGGGATGCTCGAACATGCAGCACAGTTCGCCGAGGCAGGGATCCCTTTCATCTTCGATCCCGGCCAGGGGATGCCCATGTTCGATGGTGAAGAGCTGTTGCGGTTCGTGGAGCAGGCGAGCTGGGTGGCACTGAACGACTACGAGTCCCAGCTGCTACAGGAGCGGACGGGAAAGAGCCTGGAAGAGCTCGCCGGCATGGTGCGGGCGATGATCGTGACCCGCGGGGCGGAGGGCTCCCGGATCTATGCCGACGGGACCTGTATCGAGGTCCCCACTGCCCGCATCGAGGCCGCGGTGGATCCCACCGGGTGCGGTGACGCCTATCGCGCCGGTCTGCTGTATGGCCTGGTCAACGATCTGGACTGGCCTACCACCGGCAGGGTGGCGGCGTTGATGGGGGCGCTGAAGATCGAGCATCACGGCACCCAGAACCACCGCTTCACCGTGGAGGAGTTCGGTGAGCGGTTCCGGGAAAATTTCGGCTACTCGATGTTCTGATCCTCGACCGGATGTTTCGCCGGGTCGACGGGTGAAGCCCCCCGGCCGGCAAGGTGCGGAAATCAACGCCCATGGCGCGGCGCCCGGGCACATGCCCATACGTCGATGCGCGCCACTCCGGCCCTGCGCAAGGTACGGGCCATCTCCTCCACCGTGTGGCCCGTGGTGATCACGTCGTCGAGGATGGCCACGTGTCTGGCCTTCAGCTGCCCGGTCACGGCGAAGGCGTTGCGCAGGTTGGTGTGGCGCTGTTTTGCGCTCAGCCCCGTCTGGGGGGCGGTGGCCACCACCCTCCGGCAGCTGCGGGAGTCGATGGCGATGCCGAGTCTTTTTCCGATCGGGCGGGCCAGCTCGAGGGCTTGGTTGTAGCCCCGCTCGCGCAGCCGGGCGGGGTGTAGGGGCACCGGAATGATCAGCTCCGGCGGCTCGACGGAGCGGAGCCAGTGGGCCATCAGGTTTCCCAGCAGCCGGGCGTTGGCCAGTTTCTGGTGAAACTTGAGGCGGGTCAGCAGGTAATCCACCGGATGGCGATAGTGCAGGGGGGCCAGGCAGCGGTCGAAAGGGGGTGGTCGCTTCTGGCAGTCGCCGCAAGGCCGGTTCGCGGCCCGTTCCGGCAAGGGAAGCGCGCAGCGCGGGCAGGAATGCAGGTTGCGGGGGAGGATGGTGAAGCAGCCGTCGCAGAGGTCGCGGTCCCCCGGGCAGCTCTCCCCGCACAGGACACAATGCCCGGGATAGAGCAGTGACTGGATATTGTATGACCACTTGTTAACCATAGGTTGGATGCAAGTTGACAACTCCCGTCGGGCCGGTACCATGCGGGCAGGGTATCGTGATCTTGTGAGTCCAGCCAGTGAATCATTCCAAACAGAAGCAGTTGCGTCATGACTGGGAGCGGCAGGAGGTAGAGGCGCTGTTCGGGCTGTCGTTTCCCGAACTGCTGTATCGGGCCCAGACCATCCACCGCCTTTTTTCCGATCCCACCGCCGTCCAGGTCAGCAGCCTGCTGAATATCAAAAGCGGGGCCTGTGTCGAGGACTGCGCCTACTGCCCACAGAGTGCCTATCACGACACCGGCTTGCCGGAGGAGGCGCTGCTGGAGGTGGAGCAGGTGGTGGAGGCGGCCCGTGCGGCACGGGCGGCCGGTGTCGGGCGTTTCTGCATGGGTGCTGCCTGGCGCAGTCCCTCCGACCGTGATCTGGAGCGGATCGAGGCGATGGTTCGCGGAGTCAAGGCGCTGGGCATGGAGACCTGCATGACCCTCGGCATGCTCACCGCGGAGCAGGCCAGGCGGCTGAAGGCGGCTGGTCTCGATTATTACAATCACAATCTGGACACCTCGCCCGAGTTCTATGGCACGGTGATCACCACCCGCACCTACCAGGATCGACTGGAGACGCTGCACCATGTGCGGGAGGCGGGTATCAAGGTGTGTTGCGGCGGGATCCTCGGGATGGGGGAGGAACGCAAGGATCGTGTCGGCCTGCTGTTGCAGCTGGCCAACATGGATCCCCATCCGGAGAGTGTTCCCATCAATCTGCTGGTGCAGGTGGAGGGGACCCCGCTCGAAGAGGTGGAGCCGCTGGATCCGCTGGAGTTCGTGCGTACCGTGGCGGTGGCGCGGATCCTGATGCCTCACTCACTGGTGAGACTCTCGGCCGGAAGGGAGGGGATGAGTGACGAGATGCAGGCGCTCTGTTTTCTGGCGGGGGCCAACTCCATATTCTATGGAGAGAGGTTGTTGACCACTCCCAACCGGGAGGTTGGCGCCGACGATCGGCTGTTTCATCGTCTCGGGATGCAGCGCATGACCGTGGAGGATGAGCCGGCGGAGACGACCACCGGATCCGGGATCCATTATCGTGGCTGTCATCACGCATGACTCTGTTACAGATCGAAGAGGGGAAACACCATCAGGGACTTGGCCTCTGGCGGCTCGGCTTCCGTCCATTCTTTCTGGGGGCCGGTGTGCTGGCGGTGCTTTTCATGTTGTTGTGGATGGTCATCTTTCCCCTTGGCGGCGATGTCACTCCCACCGGCTATGCCGCGCCTGTCTGGCACGCACACGAGATGATCTTCGGCTACGCCGTGGCGGTGATAGCCGGCTTTCTGCTCACCGCGGTGAAAAACTGGACCAATGTCCAGACGGTTCACGGCCCGGCGTTGATGGGGGTGTTCCTGCTCTGGGTAGCGGCGCGGCTGGCGCCGTTCACCGGCCTCCCGGAGGTGGCTTTTCTGTTCGACATGCTGTTCCTGCTCTCCCTCTCGGCGGGGATACTGCATCCGGTGATCAAGGCACGGAGCTGGAACCAGCTCGGGATCGTGGCCATCGTTCTGGCGC
>WFNS01000139.1 GCA_015488495.1 Gammaproteobacteria bacterium
GGAAGAGTACGGCATCACCCTGATCGATGGAGAACCTCCAGCGAACCGCTACGACGCGATCATCCTGGCGGTAGGCCACAGGCAGTTCAAGGAGATGGGAATCGAAGGGATCCGTGCTCTGGGCAAGGAGCACTGCGTGCTCTACGATGTCAAATATGTGCTGCCCAAGGAGCAGGTCGACGCACGACTCTGAAGAAGGGATAAAGCCTGCCCGTCCATTGCGGGCAGGCTTCGGCCACGCTCAGGCGGCCTGAACGGGAATGCTGTTCTTGACGTGGGTGATCCGGTTGGCCTCATCGACGTAGACCAACGTCGGCTTGAACGTGGCCAGCTCTTGCTGGTTCAGGCTTGCATAGGCACAGATCACCACGATGTCACCCCGCGCAGCACGGCGGGCGGCACCGCCATTGACGGATATGATCCCGCTGCCCGCTTCGGCCCGAATCGCATAGGTTACGAAACGTTCTCCATTGGAAACGTTGTAAATGTGAATCTGTTCGTATTCTCTGATCCCCGCACTGTCCAATAATTCACTATCGATAGCGCACGATCCTTCATATTCCAGCTCGACATGGGTCACCCTGACACGGTGCAATTTGCATTTGAGCATGGTGGATTGCATATTCGTTCCTCTTCATGACAAGGAATATCCCATCCGCAGATGGTCAGAACAGCCTATTATGGAAGGATCGGAGCCTTTTTTCAACGGTCGAAAGGGGGGCACGTCCCGTTCGCCAGAAACATAATCGTTTGATTTACAATGACAATGTAACGTTGTCGATCAATCTGGCCCTGCCCAGCCGGGCGGCCGCCAGAATCACGAGCCGACGTTCTGCGGGGTCCGGAACCGTCAGATCGGCCGCATTGCGGATCTCGAAGTAGTCCGGCTCGAACCCCCCCGCCCGCAGCTCCTGCCGCGCCTCCTCTCCCAGCGCTGCGTAGTCCCGCTCCCCGGCGAGGATCCGCTCCCTGCATCGGGTCAACAACCGATAAAGCAACGGAGCCTTCCGGCGCTGCTCCTCGGTCAGATAGGCGTTGCGCGAGCTGAGGGCGAGGCCGTCGTCGTCACGGACTGTGGGAACCCCGACGATCTCTATCGGAAAACAGAGATCCCGTGTCATCCGCCGAATCACCAGCAACTGCTGGTAATCCTTCTCGCCAAACAGAGCGATCTCCGGCTGCACGACATTGAAGAGTTTGCAGACCACCGTGGCCACGCCGCGGAAATGGCCTGGACGGGAGGCACCGCACAGAACCTCTGAAAGCTGTGGCACCTCCACATAACTGCCGCCATCCGCCCCACCGGGATAGAGCGTTTTCACCTCCGGGGCAAACAGCAGGTCGGTCTCCGCCTGCGTCAACGACTCCACATCCTGCTGAAAGGTCCGCGGATAGGAGGAGAAATCCTCGCCCGCACCAAACTGCGTGGGGTTGACGAACAGGCTCACCACCACCCTGTCGGCCAGCTCGCGGGCCCGCTCCACCAACGCCAGATGGCCGGCGTGAAGGTTCCCCATGGTCGGTACCAGGGCGATTCGGTCTCCCGAAGAGCGCCACGCCCGCAGGCGCTGGCGCAGAGGGGGAATGGTTCGCTCGATCTCCATCGCTTCTCCGGTCACTCCTTGCTCATGAACGATCATTCAAGCCATTTTTTGACGCAGAAACAGCGAAGAGCCGCAGGACGACGGCAGACAGTGCTATGCCAACGAAATTGGCCGCAAGGTCGAGCATCAGCGCCCCTCTGGCAACGAAGTACTGGCCAAACTCGGTAGCCGTCCCCATCAGCACCGCAATCATCACCGTCATCGCCGCAGCATAACGTGCCGGATAATGAAAGGCCAGGGTCCATCCCCAGAGCAGGGTGAGAGCACCAAACATCACTACGTGCGCCACCGCCTCAATCATGTCGGTACGTGAGAAGTCGGATCTGAAAAAGGCATCCGAGAAGGAACTGCCCGCATGGGCAGCCGTACCGGGCTTCAACAGCAGATAGGCCAGCAACACCGTCCAGCCCAGGGTAACCAGCCAGGAGGCCAGAAAGACACTTCGCTTCACGACGCCACTCATCCTTTCAGACCCATCGCATCCATCATCACCGCGTTCACCTTGTGCACATCGTACTTCTCTTCAGCAATCCGGCGGCTGGCCCGCCCGAAACGCGCCATGTCTCCGGGATGCTCGATGAAATGCTCCATGGCCCCCACCAGCGCCTCCACATCACCGGGGGGAACCAGCAGACCGTTCTCCCCTTCGCGTACCGTCTCCCGGCAACCGGGGGCATCGGAGGTGATGATCGGTCGCCCCATCGCCATGGACTCCATGACGCTGACCGGGGTTCCTTCGTGATAGGAGGGCAGTACATAGACAGCGGCATCACGAATTGCAGGACGGACATCCTCGAGCCGCCCGATGTAGTCGATGTCACCGCTCCGAATCCAGGAATCCAACTCTTTCTCTGAAATGGTGTCAGGATTGTCCCGATCCAGCCAGCCCACCAGGCGAAACGGTATCTCCGGATATCTCTTGCGAATCCGGCGGGCGGCTGCGGCGTACTCCCTCACCCCCTTGTCCCCCAGCAACCGGGCGATGAGCAGGAAAGAGATCCCTTCGGGGAGCGGCGCTGGCGAGAAACGCTCCAGATCCACCCCGATCCCGTTCAACATCACCGCCTGGGAACCGTCTCGCAACAGTCTCTGCTCCACGAATACCTGCAGATTGTCGGGATTGAGAAAAAATACCCTCTGATTGAATCTCAGGGCCAAGCGATACATCCGGCGGGTAATCAGCCCCAGCACCCGGCTCTTGAATCCACTGCCCATGAAGGTGAACCCCAACCCCTCGATCATGGAGTAGCTACGGGAGACCCCGGCGATCTTCGCCGTCAGTGAACCGTACAGTACCGGCTTGATGGTGTAACTCAGAACCACCTCTGGCTGGATCTCCCGAAACAGGCGGTACAACTCCACAAAGGTGCGCAGGTCCCGGAAAGGATTCGTTCCGGTACGATGCAGCGAGATATCACGATAGACGACCCCCATTTCATCGAGCGCCTTTCGCACCTTTTCAGAAGCGTCAGGGGCACAGGCAAACACCTCATGGCCGCTGCGCACCATCTCCTCCAGCAGCCGGCCGCGAAACAGGATCAGCGAATCGGCGAAACTCCCCAGGACGAAGACCCGTGCCACCCTATGCCTCCTCACCCGTCAGCAGCGAGAGATACTGGTCGACCACCCGCCCGAGCTCGTAGGGTTGCCAGCTTCCAGTCTCCCCGGGATCGGCCACGGGTTGCCGTAACGCCCGCAGAATCCCCTCCGCCAGGGCCCGCTCGTCATCCACGGGAACCAGGGTACCCCACCGCCCCTGTTGCAGAATCTCCGACGGGCCACTGGGACAATCGGTGGATACCACGGGAATTCCCAACGCCAACGCCTCGATCAGCACCGTAGGCAGTCCTTCGAAGCTGGAGGAGAGAACGAAGGCACCTGCTCGGGCCATGTAGGGGTATGGATTGTCCACGAATCCCGGCATCGCCACGTGGGGAGCGAGCCCCAGCTCATCCGCCAGCGACTCCAGCACCTGGCGCTGCTCCCCATCGCCCAGGATGAGCAGCCGCGCCGGCTGCTCTTTCCGCACCAGGGCAAAGGCGCGCAACAAGAGTGGGAAGTTCTTGGCGGTCACCAGTCGCCCCACCCCCAGGATCACCGGCGGCTCCCCGGCCGCAAACCACGGATGGTCCAGTGGAGCCTTCGCCCTCTCGAACAGTCGAGGGGTAACCACCGGATTGTTGATCACCTGGATACTGTCCGGCTGCAATCCGGCGACCGCCAGCAGATCGCTCCGCGCCGCCTCCGAGACCGCCACCACCTTGCTCGCCCACGGATAGAACCAGCGCATCAGCCACGGGAACAGCCGGGAGCGAAACAGTGTCGAGTCCTCGATGGCCCGGCTGACCGTGGTGTGAACACTGACCACAATCCGGGTATCGACCCGCGCGAGGCGGGCTGCAAGAAGCGCAATGACATTGGTATGTTCAAGGGCGGACAGCAGCGCCAGCGGGCGCTCCCGACGCAGATAGCGGATCAGCCCCGGCAGGCTGGCCGCCACTCTGCCGGCCTCCAGATCGACCAGATTCACCTCCGCCGGGATGTCGGTCAGCAGGGGAGGATCGTCGGAGGTGACGAATACCAGGTCCACATCGAACCCTCGGGCAGCGATCCCTCCGCCCAGATTGACCGTCACCCGCTCCGCTCCGCCATAGCCTATGGATGGCAGGAAAAGAGCGATCTTTCGTGAGGTATCCATTCTGTTCTTGTTCATACGGTCAGTTACTCCAGGCCAGCAACCGGAAGCTCCGGGATGGAGATGGAATATCTCGCCCGGTGGCAGAGGGCAACTCTGACGGGTTATCGGCAAACTGGGGGATGAGCTGAATCGGTTATTGTTTGGCTACATTCTATCCGAACAGTCCGACAAGGCCAAAAAGAGCGCCCCCTTCGGAGTGCATGCCTTTCGACAATCACCCTGTATGATTCACCGTTCCAGCCCCTTGCCAGAGGGAAAAACCGCCGGCGTGTCCGCACCCTCTTTTCTTTCCCCGACAGCCACCGATGCATGAGCGACCGCCAGCGCAAACAAAAACCAGGTCTCCTTGCGGAACTCCCAGTTCAGAACCATTGCGGCGATGGCCCACATGGCCAGGAGGGTCAGCCACAGCCCCTGTTCCCGGCGCGGCATCCGGAAGACATGGTACAACACCATGGCAAATATCAGGCAAAACAGGGTGAAACCGATTAGCCCTGTCTCCATGATGATAGAGAGATAGGCGTTGTGGGAGACGTAGGGTTCCCCGAGATAGGGTGTGACCAGGATGGGAAACCCGTCCCATCCCACACCCCAGAGAACCCCCAGCCCGCCACGCGGGTCGTGCTCCAGTGACTCCATGGCGGCCGCCCAGATCCGGGTCCGGTAGTTGAGATCCCCCGAGGAGACGGAGCTGCCGATGGTATGGATCCGTTCCAGAGAGTCCACCGGTATATAGGGGAGGATGATCAGGAACGCGACGATACCGAGCAACGGAAAGGCCAGTTTCTTGCCGAAAGAGAGATCCCGGTAGGTCCACAGCATGTAGGAACAACCCAGAAGGGCAACCAGGAAGCCGGTCCGGGAGCCGGTGAGGAAAACCACCCCCAGCGCCATCAGGGGATAGGCTCGATAGAGCCAGCAGAGCACCCCTTGTCTTGCTGTGACCGCCAGATAGCCCGCCATTGGAATCCCCAGCGACATGATGACCGCGAGGTCATTCGGATCGAACCCCGGTGCTGCAAACCTCTTGTAGGCACTCTCCATGTGATAGAGATAGGCAAACAGGGTGGCACCCACCGAAACGTAGCAACCCAGAACGTAGGCGCTGAGAAAACGCTCGATCTCCTCCGGCCGTGTGGTCCATTGCAGCAGCAGCCACATCATTACCATGATCTGGAAATAGCTGATGATGGCGGTCCAGGTCCCTTCCGGATCGATGCTCCAGAGGTAGGTGGTGGTGCCCCACGCCCAGAAAAACAGCATGGCCAGATTGAGCAGGTGGACCCGTATCTGCTGCAGGTAGAGAGTTGCAAAGAACGAGACCGCGATCACCAGGATCCCGACGAACCGGCTCACCGTCCCGATCCCCGGCAGCATCAACATGTCCTGCCAGGGGATGGTGAAGATCAGCAGCCAGATGGAGAGGGAGGCGATCCTGTGCATATTGGTGCCCTGTCGGCCCGGTCTCTATTTCCCGTAGCTGTAGCTATAGCCGTAGTAACGCCCGTAGCCGTAGCGGCTGTTGAGTCGGCCCATGCGGTTGAACACGGCGCCGCGCAGGTTCACCCCGGCCTGGCGCAACGTCTTGACACTCTGCTCGATCTCCCGCAGCGGATGCTGGCCGTCCTTGAGCACCAGCAGGGTCGCACCGGCATGGCTGCCGATGATGCAGGCGTCACTCACTGCCAGCACGGGCGGTGAGTCGATCAGGATGTGATCGTAGAACGGTACGATCTGCTCGAGCGCCAGGGCGAAATTCTCATGCAGCAACAGCTCGGAGGGGTTGGGTGGCAAGGTGCCGGTGGGAATGAGATCCAGATTGTCGATCCCGCTACTGTGGATTACCTCCTCGATGTTCGACTCACCGGCGATGATCTCGGACAGACCCTGCTTGCGTTCGAGACCAAACATCGTATGCAGCCGCCCCTTGCGCAGGTCCCCGTCGATCAGCAGGACCTGCTTCCCGGAACGCGCAAGGACCACGGCCAGGTTGGCGCTGATGAAGCTCTTGCCAGCCCCCGGACTGGGGCCGGTCACCATGATGATGGCGTTCTTCGCATCCAGCTGGGCAAAGTGCAGAGAAGTACGCAGACTGCGCAGGCTTTCGACACTCAGATCATCGGGGGCCACGGCCGCCAGCACCACCGCCTTGCCGCTGCCGGCCTGCGCCTTGCGATCCAACTCACGTTGACGGTGACTGTTGGGAACGGTGGCGTACACCGGCAGTCCCAGCTGCTCCACCAGTTCCGGATCCTCCACACCTCCATGGAGCCGCTTTCGCACCACCGCAATGACGACTCCGGCCAACGCCCCCAGGATGAACCCCAGCAACAGGATCACTCCCTTGACCGGCTTTACCGGGACATGGGGTTGCAGGGCGGCATCGACGATTCGCACGTTGCCCACGGTCCCCGCCTTGACCACCTTCAGCTCCTGGGCCTTGTTCAGCAGGGCGGTATAGAGCGTGGTACTCACCTGTGCATCACGCGAGAGACGCAACAGCTCCTGTTGCGTACCGGGCAGGCTCTGGGCACGCTCGTCGATCTTGGACAGCTGACGCTTCAGTGCATTGACCTGGGCATCCAGGGCCGCAATCCGCGGATGTTTGGGCTGAAACCGCTGCAGCAGCTCCTCCCGTTTCGTGGCCAGCTCCGAGATCTTCGCCTCCAGCTCCACCGCCTGTTTCAGCAGGCTCTGGGTTTCCAGGGGCAGATTGACCGTTCCCCGCTGCAGCCGGTAACTGTTGAGAGCGGCCTCTGCACTCTCCATCTGCTCTCTCAGGATCGGCAGCTGCACCTCCAGGAAAGCCAGGGTCTTCTCCGCCTCCGCCGATTTGCGTTCCACATTCTGGCGTACATATACATTGGCAATGGCGTTGACCAGCCTGGTGATCTGTCGCGGGTCGGGCCCTTCCACGCTGAGCCGCAGGATGCCGGAGTCTTTGCCCATCTCCTCTATGCGCAGCTCCCGCCGCAGCTGGTTGACGCTGTCCAGCAGGGGCTGCTTGACGAGCCGATACTCATCCCCCTCCTCCGCATCCAAACGGGAGACGAACAGCTCAATCATGCCGTCGGCGAACGGCGCCTTGCCCAGCTCCCCGACGGTTCCCAGCAGAACATTTTCCCCTTCGGGACCCAGCAGCTTGTAGCGCCCCTGGCCACTGGCCACCAGGGAAAAATTCTTCCCTTCCAGCCCCTTTGGCACCGTAAATTCATCCACCCGAACGGGACCGCCACCCCACAGGCCCTTGGGCTCCACACGAATATCCAGCCCCAGCTGCTTTACCACCTCTCCCAAGACCATACGGGAACGGATGATCTGGAACTCGGAGACGATCGCCGACTCCTCCTTGAAAAAATTGGAGAGATCGGCGAGTGCCCCGATCCCCTGTGCCTGGCGTTCGACCTGGAGGAGCGCCTCGGCGCGGTATATTGGCTTCGCCAGCTGAACATAGGCCAGTGCAACCAGTGTAGTCACCAGGATGGCCGCCAGGATCAGTTTCCACGACTCTGCCAGGATGAGAAAGAGTTCACCGATAACAAACTCGCTGCCACCACGGCCGGTGAAGGACGATTCCCGCCGGGTAATCCGGGCGGAGTCTCTGGTTCTCTGCAACATGCGATTATATCCCCTCGACTTACTGATACTTTCTGCCGGTTACCAGCTATCCTCTACGGCCGCCACCTCGTTCCCCTGTCGGCGCCCAGCGTGTAGTCGGTCTCCACGACGTTACGCAACAAATTGGTGGTGGGAAGTAGCTGATCGATGACACGGTTCCAGCGCACCACCTCGGCGGTCTCCACATAAACGACGTCTCGTGCGCTGAGCTTGAATTGGTCCCCCAGGATCAAGGCATCCGGCGATTTGGCATTCAGATGGAAGATACTGGGCCGGCCATCTTCCCCGCTGCGAAGAACATATATGCGGGCAGGATTCGAGGTTTCCGGCTTGATGCCACCCACCTCGGCAAGCGCCTCCGAGAGCGTCATTCGTCCCTTTCTCAGATAGAGCGGTGAGGGATTCGCCACTTCACCCAGGACGAAGATCTTCTGCCCCTGCAAATCCGGGACGTTCAGCACATCCCCATCCCTCAGGCGCAGGTTCTGCCGCGTGTCCCCTTTTTCATAGATATCCAGCAAATTGATGACGTAGCGTTTGTCCCCACGGGTCAACGTCACGTGTCTCCAGTCGGCATTGGCGGTGGTCCCTCCCGCCTGCTTTATCGCATCGACGACGGTCAGTGGAACATTGGTGATGGGCTGCGGACCGGGGTTGGCCACCTCGCCGACGACGAACGCCCTCTGGCTGAGGTAGGCGGCCACTCTGACATCCACCTGGGGCCGGGTGATGTGTTTGGAGAGCAGACGGGCGAGGAGATAACGTGTCTGGACGAGCGTCTTGCCGGCCACCTTCACTCGCCCGATATAGGGATAGAAGATGGTACCGTTCTTGGCGATCTGATGGCCCACCGCTTCTGCCGAGCGATACTCCCCGGCGGGGATGGTGAGTTCCGGATGATCCCAGACGGTGATGCTCAGTATGTCCCCGACGCCCAGCCGGTACGGTTCATCCTCTTCCCGAAACTGCTCTGGTATCGGCTGAACCCCCTTCCCCTCCACGGAGGCCCTGTGCTGTGCCTCGATCAGAGAGGCAGTGATGGGAACCAGACGGACATCGGCACCTGCCCCCTCGCCAGGCGACATCCTCATCCCCGGCGACATTGCGCAACCTGTCAACAACAAGACCAGAGATAGAGCAAGAAACTTCTTTATCATTATTCAGTGACCTTTCTTGTCATGAACCACTCTTGGACAACAGCAAACACATCTGGCAGACAGCCCCCATCCGGGATTGACTGATCCAGCTTGTCGTCGATTTCCTGCGGTTTCAGGGTATGATGGAACAGATTTCCGGCAGCGGCCCGATGTCGGTCCGACCATTCTTGTTTATTATTAACATATAGGAATAGAACGCAGCGTCAATGAACAACTGTTAATAGTTTGTTGCGTTATCACTTTGTTTCATCTCAAAAAACGCCCCCCCTTGCTCCCCCGTCGACGGATAACAAAATACTATTTCTATATTAGACAATATGTAATGAAATACGCCGCCAATACTGCGAATGACACAAACTCTTTTCAATGTTCCCTGAAGAACCAGAAAATGATTCCGCCCTTCTCGAGATCCGGCAACTTGGCTGGCAGGAAAGACGCCGCACGCTACCGTGGTCATCATAAAAGGTAGAAAAAACGACCATCCTTGACATTGGGAGGGCAAGCCGGCAGCACCGCCTGGAATACAACAAAACCGGGCACCGCTGAACGCGCCCTCGCACTGATCCCACCACCCATCAGGCATACCCACTCAATCATCGTCAGATTCGGCTGTTGACTCGGTCACCAAATACGCGCCTGGACAACGACTCCGATACGATCACCGCGCTCCCGGGTGAAACATTAAAACTACAACTCTTGCCACGATCGGCACTGAAGACTCAGATTCCTCCATTACCTCAGGCCGGTTCTTGGGGAATGACAACAAAAATTAAAGTTGACCGTTTTTTTACCGATAAGGTACCTGATCCTGCACCGTTTCAAAGGCGGGCCCCTTTGGAAAAAATATAACCAATTGATCTATCGAACTTTTCCATAGGAACAGGAGGCACGGATGTTCAAGCTCTGCATGCCGTGTCGACTGTCCTTCACTGCTGCAGTTTTGGGGTGGGAGCAACTCCCGTCAGGCCATTCACCGCGGCGATCGGGTGTCTCCCCCAGCACAAGAGATATAAGAGAGCTTTTCATGACCATAAAGACTACCCTCCTTTTGCTAATCGCCCTGCTTCCAATGGTTGCAACAGCCAACAGCCACAGCCTGGTGCTGTTCCCAACCC
>WFNS01000140.1 GCA_015488495.1 Gammaproteobacteria bacterium
CCATGCTTGTTGGGGATCTCCACCCGGCGAACCTGCTCGAGCTGTTTCTTTCCGTAGTCGGGATAATGGATGGTGACATCCACCTCCTCGGTTCCCCGGCGCAGCGTGGTGACCACCAGTCCATCCACCGCCGCGCGCAGATGGTTGGCGGTGGTGGCCAGGTCGATGCCCGCCCAGGCAGCCAGCTTGCGATCCAGCACGATATGCAGTTCGTCGTCTCCCCGCTGCAGGCCGCTCTCCACCGAGGTCACGCCGTCCACCTGCTCCAGAAAGGCGATCAGGCGGCGCGCGGCGGCCTCTCCCGCTGCGTTCTCCTTGCTGACAATCTCCACCTCCAGGGGACGGCCGGTGGGCGGCCCTCCCTTGATCTCCGTGAAAGCGATCTTGAGATCGGGAAACTGTCCGGGAAGCACCTTGGCCAGGCGATGCATGTCATCCATCGCATTGTGCTCCGGTCGGGAGACGGCCGGAGTATAGAGCACGCGGATCTGCCCGTAACGGGAACCGCGCTGGGTGAGCGGATCTCCCGCATCGAGTGCAATCTGACCAGTGGTGACGATGGTCGCCTCCAGATATTTCGGATCGATACTGCCGCGAACCTCCTCGTCCACCTCCAGCATCCGTTTCTGCATCTGTTCGAGGGTGATGCCGGATGGGGCCGTGACCCGCAGGACGAACTGATCGACCCCGGCGGGCGGAAACAGCTGGAACGACATCTGCGTCTTCGCCAGCCAGATGGCCCCGGCAAGCATTCCGATGGAGATGAGAACCGTCAGCCAGCGAAGTTTGATGGCCAGCTTCAACAGCTTCGCATAACCGTTCTCCAGGGCGACGATCCACGCCCGCTCCTTGGGATGTTTGTGCGGATGAGCGATATGCGCCACGTGGCTGGGAAGGATGAAGAAGGACTCCAGCAGCGACAGGGCGAGCATCAGCATCACCACCACGGGAATGGAAACGATGAACTTGCCGATGATGCCGCTCATGAACAGCATCGGCAGGAAGGCGACGATGGTGGTGGCGACGGTGGTGGTCACCGGGCCGATCAGCTCGACCGCCCCTTTCACAGCAGCCTCCAGGGGGCGCATCCCCTTTTCCATGTGATAGGTGATGTTCTCGCCGATGATGATGGCATCGTCCACCAGCATGCCGAGCACCATGATGAAACCCAGCATGGAGATCAGGTTGAGGGTGATCCCCGACAGGTAGAGGATATAGAGGCCACAGAAGAAGACGATGGGCAGCCCCCAGGTGGTGGTGATGGCAACGGAGGGGCGCAGAAACAGAAACAGGGAGAGAAACACCAGGACGATCCCCGCGGCACCGTTGTTGGTCAACACCGCGAGGCGCATGCGGGTAAAGCGGGAAAAATCCTCGAAGGTCTTTACATGCACCTGCTCTCCGTAGAGCCGGGGCACCTCCTTCAGATAGCCCTTGATGCGATCCACCACCTCGATGATGTCCGCCTCGGTCTTCTTCAGGACGATCATGGAGAGCGCATTCTCGCCGCTGACGTTGTAGAGAATGCGGGCATCGGCCAGACTCTCTTCGATGGTGGCGACATCCCCGAGGCGCAGCACATCGCCCCGATCATTCGCCCGCAGCACCAGATCGGCCACATCCTGCGGACTCCTGAACTCACCGACGATGCGCAACGCCTTCTGGCCCGTCGGCGTATCCAGCTCACCCACCGGGGCGTTGACGTTCCAGCCACGCAGCAACTCACTGATACGCCCGATGGAGACCCGGTGCCGGCGCAGTTTTTCGGGATCGATCACCACCCGCAGCTCGGTCTTGCGATCGCCCGGCCGCTGCACCATGGCCACCCCCTTCAGATTGAGGATGTCCTGCTCGATGCGATCCCCCAGACGTTTCAGCTCCACCGGCGAGAGGGGTGCAGAGATGGCCAGCCGGATCACCGGAAACACCGTGCCGTCGATCTCCAGCACATAGGGCTGTCTCGGCAGATCGTCCGGCAGATCGGCCCGGTCCACCGCCAGCTGCACGTCGCTGGTGATTCGATCGCGATTGGTGGCATCGGGATCCAGCTCCAGCGTGATGGTCCCCGAACCCGGAAAGGAGACCGAGATCATCTTGTCGATGCCGTTCAGCGCCTTGATCTCCTGCTCGATGGGAGTGATCACCAGCTGCTCCACCTCCTCGGGCGTAGCGCCGGGATAAGTGACCCCGATCTGGATCTGGTCGAGATTGACGTTGGGGAAGGCCTCGCGATTGATCTCATAGGCCGCAAACAGTCCGAGCAGCAGGACCCCCAGGGAGATCAGGTTGACCAGCAGGCCCCGCTCGACGAAAAACCGGATCAGCCTCGTCATCGGGTGAGTCTGCCTCTCAGCAGTGCAAGCGTGGCATAGCGCTTCTGCAGCTCCACCTGCTGCTGGTGAAGCGCCAGTTCGGCCGCCTGCAGTTCAGCCTCATGCTGGATCAGCAGATTGGTGTCGATGCGGGCATCCCGGTAGAGACGCTCCGATTCGCGATACTTCTCCTCCTCACTCTTCAGGCGCCGGCGATGACTCTCCAACGCGTTCCGGTTTTCCAGGATCTCGGCCACCAGACCAGCGATCCGGTAACGCAGCCGGTAACGCAGATTCTCCATCTCCTTCAGCACCCGCTCCCGCTCCAGCTGCGCCTGGTAGAGCGCGGCATCGAACCCCCGCTGATCGAGGGCCCGCTGAAACTCCAGGGAGACACCCCCGGCCAGATTCGATCTGTCGACGGAACCGTACCCGGTATCCCCCGACAGGTTCTGCACCCCTGCGGCCACCACGAGATCCAGCTTGTCCCTGCGCTCGTCCCGCCGCTGCGCGATGGTCGCCTCGGCGATCTTCAGTCGCCCCCTGAGCCTTCGCAGTGCGGGGCTGAAGGCCACTGCATCGTCCACAAACGAATTGATGTCGTCCACCGAGACGGGAAAGCGTTCCAGCTCCTCCGACAACCGGAGACGGTTGTCCCACGGCGCGCCGATGAGCTGGTTGAGAGCGACACGCTGCTGCTGCCGGAGCAGCTCCAGAGAGCGCTGGGCCGCCTCTTCCGCCCGCAGCCGGGCCTCGGCCTGGAGCTGGTCCTTCCGCTCCGCCAGCCCCAGTTCCATCTTGCGGTCGATGTACTGCTTCAGGCGGAGCGCCCGGTCGATGGCCCGCTGTTCGCTCTCCAGCCGGTAGCGGGTGAACAGCGCCCCGTAGAACAGGTCGATGACCTGCTGTGCAAGCTGCTCGCGCTGCTCACGACGACCAGCCTCGGCAATCTCCACCTGCTCCCCGGCCACAACCAGACCCTGATTGTATTCGGGATTCCCCGCCCCCTTCCGCAGCGGCCTGCGGTACTCGAGATCGATGTTGACGTTGTTGGCGGGATTGGGATAACCGCGAAAGAAGGAGCCCCCGGAGTTGTCCTCCCGCCGATAAGTGGTGGAGAGCGAAACCCGATCGCCGGACTCCAGCACCCGGCTCAACTCCCCGCCGGCAGAAAAGATGTCGCTCGGGGTTCCGATGAAAGAGAGATCCCGTGAATAGCCCGCCTTGCCTCCCAGCATGAACCCGAGCCGGCTCCTCACCTTGGGCAGCTCCTGGCGGGCGTGCTCCAGATCCAGATCGGCCAGCGACAGCTCGGGATAGTTGTCGAACGCCCGTTGTATCAACCGGGCAAGGC
>WFNS01000141.1 GCA_015488495.1 Gammaproteobacteria bacterium
ACGCAACCATTTTTCGCTGCTTCATCGGAAACCGGCTTCCTTTACCCGACGGCTTTTCTGGTCTATAAGAGTGGGCAGGAGGTCGCCAGGGATGAAGCTGCTGATTACCGGCGGAACCGGATTCATCGGGCGCCGGCTGTGTCGATCACTGGTCGAACGTGGCCACACCCTCGCCGTGCTGACGCGGGATCCGGCCGGGGCCGCCGGGATCCTCGATGACTCCATCGAGCTCATCACTGATCTCGACAGGCTGGACGGCAGCCGCCGTTTCGACGCCATCATCAATCTCTCCGGAGAGCCCATCTTCGGTGGACGCTGGACGAAGCGGAGAAAGCGGATCCTTCTCGACAGCCGGGTGGGCGTCACGGCGAAGCTGGTGGATTTCGTCGGCCGCAGTGAACAGAAGCCGGAACTGCTGATCAGCGGCTCTGCCGTGGGCTACTACGGCGATCAGGGAGACCAGCCGCTGGATGAGGGGGCCGCGGGCCGGGACGAGTTCAGCCACCAGTTGTGCCGGGAGTGGGAAGAGGAGGCAGCGAAGGTTCGCCAGTACGGAGTGCGGTTGTGCCTCCTGCGTACCGGCCTGGTACTCGGCAGGGGCGGCGGCTTCCTGCAACCCATGCTCCTGCCGTTCCGGCTGGGCCTCGGCGGCCGTATTGGCTCCGGGGAGCAGTGGATGTCCTGGGTGCACATGGACGACTACCTCGCCATGTTCCATCGCCTGCTCGAGGATGACACCCTCGAAGGGGTCTTCAATGCCACCGCCCCCAATCCGGTGACCAATCGCGAATTCACCGAAACCCTCGCCCGGGTCCTGCACCGCCCGGCACTGCTGCCTGCCCCGGCCTGGTTGCTGAAGCCGATCCTCGGAGAGCGGTCCCAGCTCCTGCTCGGAGGGCAACGGGCGCTGCCGGCCCGCTTCGAGCAGGCCGGCTTTCATTTCCGGTATCCCCATCTGGAACCTGCGTTGCGGCAGGTGATACTTTGAAATCTGCAACATTGCGTCGGCCCCCGTCTCACTCGTAAGACGTTGGAATCAAAAATTGGCATTGACATACCGACCGGTATGAATGTAGGCTGGAGTCATACCAACTGGTATGTATGGGGTTTGATATGATCATGAATGAATCTGCATCGAAAAGAAGCAAATGGGTACTCCACCAATGTTGCATCCGCAGCGATTCTCGTTCCGAAAAAACTCGTCGGCAGTTACTGGAAGCAGCATTCAACGAAATTTATGAATACGGTTTTCAGGCGGCGAGTCTGTCACGTATTCTGAAGAATGCCGGCGTAACCAAGGGAGCGCTTTATCACCATTTCAGCAGCAAATTCGATCTCGGATACGCGGTGGTGGATGAGATCATCGCGACTTCCATCGAAGATTTCTGGATCAAGCCGCTGCGGGATGCGGAGGATCCCATCGAAACCTTTACCCAACTGATGTACAAGGCGGCGGAGGAGACCGGCATGGAGATGCTGCGGCTGGGTTGCCCGCTGAATAATCTGGCCCAGGAGATGTCTCCCATCGATGCCGGCTTCCGCGAGCGGCTGGAACGGATCTTCTCCTCCTGGCGCGAAGCACTTGCCAACGCTTTGCGGGGTGCGCAGGAGCGGGGGCAGGTGCGCAAGGATATCGATCCAGAACAAACCGCAATTTTTGTGCTTGCCGCACTGGAAGGGTGTGTCGGCAGCGCCAAGGCAGCGCAGCGTATGGATGTGCTCTATGCCTGCGGGAATGGGTTGATCCACTATTTGAACGGCCTGAGGGTGGTTCAGGAAGGCTGACGGTCGCCAGGTGTCTATGATGAACAGAAAAAACATTGTCTTTGGTACAGGTCCCCTTGGGCTATGGGTTGCACGACTGCTGGCGGAGCAGGACAAGCAGGTGACTGTAGTCAATCGAAGCGGAAAAGTGGTCGGAGGGATAGCCGACCGGATACAGGTGGAAAAAGGTGATGCCAATGATCCCGATGTGGTTTACCAGATATGCAAGGATGCGGATGCGGTGTTTCATTGCGCCATGCCACCCTACACGCAATGGCCTGAAAGATTTCCGCCGTTGACGAAAGGGATTCTTGCGGGGGTGAAAAGAGCGGGTTGCCGGCTGATCTATGGCGACAATCTGTACGGGTACGGAGATGTCAAGGGGGCGCCCTTGAATGAGGGGCTCCCCAACAGGGCCACGGGGCCAAAAGGAATGGTTCGGGCAGCCATGGCGGAGATGCTGCTCGGTGACCCGGACGTCGAAACGGTCATCGGCAGAGGTTCCGATTTCTATGGGCCTCTGGTAACCAACGCGCTTGTTGGCGAGGAATTTTTCCTGAGAGCATTTGCGGGCAAGCCGGTCAATCTGCTCGGAAACGTGGATTTGCCGCACACGTACACTTACATCAAAGACTTTGCCAGGGCGCTGGTCACCCTGAGCGATCATTGCGATGCCTACGGCCAGATCTGGCATGTTCCAAGTGCGCCAACCATCACGACCAGACAACTGGTTTCAATAGTCGAGGAGAAGATAGGGCGGCCAATAAAGGTACGGGCTTCCGGCAGACGTATGGTTTCGTTTCTCGGCTTCTTTAGCCCCATGCTGAAAGAGGTGGAGGAGATGATGTATGAGTGGGAGCAGCCATACATCGTCGAGCATGGCAAGTACAGGGAGAGATTTGGTGATGTAAGCACCCCCCACGACATCGCTATCGAAGAGACCGTGGCATGGTATCGGAGTCGCCGTCACTAATCGTCCACTGACAGTCCACTACTCAGGTCTCGGTAGCGCAACGTAACGCCCAGTTCCCGCAACATCTTTCCGTTGTCGACGCGTCGCGATTCATCCAGATAGGAGAGCATGGCGGGAGAGAGCCGTTTCTCGGCCTCTTCACGGGTGATCTCGGGGCAGCGGGGCAGGCCGAGGGCATCGGCGACGGCGTGAAAATAGTCGGTCATGGTGCTTTGCTGGCCGTCGGTGACGTTGTAGAGGGTGCTTTCGGTGCGGCGATGGCCGGCGGCGACACAGACGTGCGCGAGATCGTCGGCATGGATCCGGTTGGAGAAGGGGGATTCGCTCTGGCGGAGGACCGGACGGCGCTGGCGGATTGCCGTCACCGGCAGCCGCTCCCGGCTGTAGATGCCGCCGACCCGCAGGATCACCACCGGAACGCCCCTTTCTCCGCTCCAGCGTTGCAGCCTCTGTTCCGCATCCAAGCGGCGCCTGGCGCGCGCCGTCCGCGGGGCGGGCGGCGTGGCCTCGTCCACCCGGCTGCCGCGCTGATCTCCGTAGACCCCCGTGGTGCTGATATAGATGATCTTTCGCGGCGGATCTTCGGGGGAGAGGCTGTCGAGCCAGTTCTGCATGCGCCGATCCACCGTGCCCTCCGCAGGCGGCGGGGCGAAGTAGTAGATCAGGCAGTTTCCTCCGGGCAGATCCCGCAGGGTCGCGGGATGGTCCAGATCGGCACGGAGGGTCGATATGCCCTCCATCTGCCGCGGGTTGCGTGCCAGCGCCGTCACCTCGCTGCCTTTTTGCCGCTCCAGCAGCGCAACGCGCCGTCCGATGTCGCCGAAGCCGATGATGAGAACCCTCAAGGCGGTTTCCTCTCTTCCAGGGATGCGCTACAGTTTACCCAATCGGGCTTGTGTTAGTGGGTTTTCTCCGAATCGTGTGGGTAAAATGGCAAATCATCCTTGACAGGCGGAATGCACGCCGGAAGATGGTCGGCAGAAGGGGATTGGGGACACTTTGGGATAGCCGAACCGGTTGCAATTGGCGCAGGTGGTGGATATCGCTTGTCCCCGGCCAGACAGCCCCAATCCCCTTCTGACTACCGAGCATGTGGCGTGCATTCCGCCTGTCAAGGACGAAGCCGCTACGCGGTGATTTGCCATTTCACCCCACGACTTGGGGAAGATCCGTATTGGTATTCAACCGGATTTTGCCATGAAAAGAGATCCCCGCCTGCGTTCTCTCTCCAGCGATCACCATCGTGCGCTGGTGATGGCTCGCAAGATGGAAAGGGCGAGCGAGGCCGACAGGCCCGATGCGTCGGCGTTGCAGGCGATCGAGGCGTTCTGCCGTGACGAGCTGCAGCCCCATTTCGTCCAGGAAGAGGAGCTATTGCTGCCCGCGCTGGAACGACACGGGGAGGGTATGCTGGTGGAGCGTACGCTCCGCGAACACGCCCGAATGCTGGAGCTGTCCGAAAGACTGGATCGGAGCGAGGCGCTGCGCGAGCTGGCCACTCTGCTTCGGCAGCATGTCCGCTTCGAGGAGCAGGAGCTGTTCGAGGTGGCGCAGGCGAAGCTCAGCGATGCGGAGCTGGAGCGCATCGGGGAGCAGGCGAACCCCGCCGGGTGAAATATCTGGATCAGCTCTCCTCTTCGTCGGCCACCCGCTTGAATATGGTGTAGTGGCACTTGGGGCAGGGAGGGATCCGGCTGGGTCTGTGGAAATGCAGGTGTTCTCCGCAGGAGACGCACTCCAGGGTGCCGGGCCCGGTGATCTCGCCGGTGTGATAGCGGACGGTGGATTGGAGCTGTTCCCGGAATTTCAGAAATTCCACCGTGGCCTTGTCGGCAACGCTGAGGAACATATCCGCCAGCCGCTCCTCGATCAGTTTGATGTCGAACCGTAACCACTCCTTCAGCTCCTGGGCCTGCTCGCTGCTCAGGTAGGCGGCGGCATCCTCGATGTCGCGACGCAGGTATTCGGCCAGCTTTTCCGCCTCTTCACGGGTCAGTTCGCCCAGTTCCACCGCCTTGTCACGGGCGTGCTCGATGGCCTGGCGCAGTCTCGGAGCCTCCTCTTCGACGGCCTTTTCCATGAAATCCTTTACCCGCTCCAGCATGCGCTCATAGCCGTGGACCAGTTTTTCGTCGTCGTTACGTTTCTGTTCATTCATGGCTGTCTGTCCTGTTTGTGACCAATAACCCGGCAACGATATGTGCCCTGTTCAGCCGTCATGCGCCGGTTTGCTGACGGTGTCGGCTTGCGTTTCCTCTCCGTGCTTGGGGGAGCCCAGGATTTCGTCCACTTGCTCCCCGCTCAGGATCTCCTTCTTCTCCAGCTCGCGCGCCAGTTTGTCGAGCAGCTCCCGTTTCCCGGTGAGGATCTCTTCGGCACGCTGGCGTGCTTCCTCCACCAGACTCTGTACCTCCTCGTCGATGATACGGGCTGTCTCCTCGCTGTAGTTGCGCTCCTCCTGGCTCTCTACTCCCAGAAAGGCAAGCTGCTGCCGCTTGCCCCAGGTGAGGGGACCCAGTTTCTTGCTCATCCCCAGTTGGGTGACCATGTTGCGGGCGATCTCGCTGGCCTTCTCCAGGTCGTTGGCAGCGCCGCTGGAGACGTTACCGAAGACGATGGCCTCGGCGGTGCGCCCCCCCAACAGGATGGCCATCTGGTCCTTCAGTTCCTGCTCGGTGGCCAGAAACTTCTCCTCCTCCGGAAGCTGCAGGGTGTAGCCCAGCGCCGCCACGCCGCGCGGGATGATGGAGACCTTGTGCACCGGTTCTCCGGTGGGGACGCTCTTGGCCACCAGGGTGTGTCCCGATTCATGATATGCGACGCGGTGCTTCTCTTCAGGGTTCATCACCCGGGTCTTCTTCTCGGGACCGGCAAGCACCCGATCGATGGCCTCCTCGAAGTCCGACATGGTGACCGCCTCGTGTTTGTGGCGCACGGCACGGATGGCAGCCTCGTTGGCGATGTTGGCCAGATCGGCGCCCACGAAGCCCGGTGTGCGCTGGGCCACCACCTTCAGATCCACGTCGTCGGCCAGCTTCATCTTGCGGGTGTGCAGCTCGAGGATTGCGATCCGGGCCTCCAGATCCGGTTTGTCCACCACGATCTGGCGGTCGAACCGCCCGGCGCGCAGCAGCGCCTTGTCGAGGATCTCGGGACGGTTGGTGGCGGCCAGCACCACCACGCCCACGGAGGGATCGAAGCCGTCCATCTCGGTGAGCAACTGGTTGAGGGTCTGTTCGCGCTCATCGTGTCCCCCCATCACCGGACCGATCCCCCGGGCCCGGCCGATGGCGTCCAGCTCGTCGATGAAGATGATGCAAGGGGCCTTCTGCCGCGCCTGATCGAACAGCTCGCGGACCCGGGCGGCGCCGACCCCGACGAACATCTCGATGAACTCCGAACCGCTGATGTTGAAGAAAGGGACGCCTGCCTCACCGGCCACCGCCCGCGCCAGCAGGGTTTTTCCGGTGCCGGGCGGCCCCACCAGCAGCACCCCTTTCGGCATGCGTCCGCCCAGACGCTGGATGGACTTGGGATCCCTGAGGAACTCAATGGTTTCCGCCAGCTCCTGCTTCGCCTCTTCGTTGCCCGCTACGTCGTCGAAAGTGACCTTGATGTCTCCCTCCGGATGGATGCGGATGCGATTACCGATGCTGAGGAATCCCTTCCCGGCCGGCCCCATCCGCCTGACCATCCATCCCCATAGCAGAAACAGTAAACCGAAGGGCAGCACCCAGTTGAAGAAGAAGTTGGTCAGCCAGTTCTCCCCGGAACGCACCTTGTAGGTGACGCCGGCCTTCTCGAGCTCCTTGGCCAGATCGGTATCCCACAGGGGAACGGTGACGAAACGGCGCGGCTGCTGGGTCTTGGGATCCTTGAGTGTCAGGGTGCCGGTGATCAGGTTTTTGGTGACTATCGCCTCCGCCACCTCCCCTTTCTCTACGTGTTTGAGGAATTCACTGTATGGGATCTCCTCCCGCTGGACCTTTTCCGCGCTCTGCCACAGGTAGAAGGAGGCCAGCAGAAACAGCACATAGGCCAGCAGGGTGAATTCCGGGCGTTGCCAGAATTTGAGCTGGGGTGGACGATTGATGTCCAGCTTGTCGTTGTTCTTTCCCGTCGAGAAGTTGTTCTTCTGCATCTCTGCCTCTCCTTGTCGCCGGCTGCGGATGGTTCTTCTACAAGTAAGTATGGACCCACCGGACGATATCTGCCGCACCCATGGCGCCTGGCTGGCGCACCACCTCTTCTCCATTCTTGAACAGGACCAGGGTGGGAATGCTGCGAATGCCGTACTGTCCGGCCAGCACCTGTTCCTCTTCGGTATTGACCTTGGCCAGCCGTACCCGGGGTTCCAGCTGTGCGGTGGCCTGGGCGAAGGCGGGTGCCATCATCTTGCAGGGCCCGCACCAAGGGGCCCAGAAATCCACTACCAGCGGCAGATCGCTGCGATTGAGGTGGATGGGAAAATTGAGTGCGTTCAGCTCCACCGGTTCCCCGGTGAACAGCGGTCGCTTGCATTTGCCGCATTTGGGGCGCTCTTCCAGCCGATCCTCGGGGATGCGATTGACGGTGTCACAATGGGGACAGACGACGTGGAGGGGGGATGTCATCCGGATGGTCTCCTTTTTTGCCAACGGAACTACTCTTCAATGTGAGGTCATTTGCGGTGATTTCAAATCCCGGGACGGGGAGGCGGGAAGCTTCGCGGCGGGGAATCGGGAGGTTCACCGTGAGGGCAGCTCGAGTACCTGTCCAAGACCCCGGATTTCGATGGCAGAGTATCCCTGCGCCGGAATCTGGACCAGGATGCAGGGATGGGTCACCACCGCCGCGACCATCCTCTCGGGAGGTGGGGTATTCAGGCGCAGGTGAAGGACGGCGGTCTCTCTATCCAGGGTGAACGGTGGTTCGTCGAGGGTCAGCGAGTATCCCGCAGTGGGGCGTTTCCCGGCCGAGATGTAGAGTACCCGCTGCCGCTCGAAATCGATGGCAGGAAGCCGGGGGCTCGACGGTGACAGTATGGTGCCCCGCAATCGTGAAGCGAACCGTTGCAGCCGTTGCCGATCGTCGATCAGGACCGCCTCCGGTTGGTCGTTGGCGGGGGTGCACTGAACCCCGGAGTCCAGCAGCTCTACCGCTGGCATCCCGCCCCCCGCGGGGGCGGCGGAAAGCGGCGCCAAGGCTGCCAGCAGCGTGAGGAGCAGAAGAACAGTGAGCCTTTTGTCAGTCATCTGTGATACGTGAGAAACCCCGTCGAGCGGTTCCGGTTTCCGCCTCGTTCAGCGCCTGCAAGACGATATTGAAGTTGGTTCCAAAATCGATACCGGCCGTCTCCCCTTGGACATCGATCGCCTGCAGGCGTTCAATGGTGGGGTAGCCGCCACATGCTTCGCCGGGATCACAGATCTCGCCATCGTCGTCCAAGTCACTGCCTGCAACCACGTAGTAGTGCCCCGATGGTACACCATCGAATCGATAGCGGTAACTGCCGTTCACATTCTCTGCCTGAGTGGTGCGGACGGTCTTCATGGTGGCGGGCTCCACCAGGATCAGATAGAGATGTCCGGTGTTCCCCTTTTCGTGGATCTGGCCCACCTGGAGGGTCACCGGGATGGAGAGGCTGGCAGCGGTATCGGTGCTCAGGGAGATGGTCGCGCGATAGAGTCCATCGACCAGTCGAGAGCGGTCCACGGTGGCGGTGAAGGTTCCCGTGTTGCCAGCGATGGATGGCGGATCCACCTGCAACCAGTCTGCGTCGTCGCTCGCCTCGATGAGGGTGAATTCACCACCCCCCGCGTTGCGGGCGGTGAAAATGAGTTGCTCGATGAACGGGCCGAAGTCCAGGGGACCGGCCTGGTCGATGGCGAGCACGGGCGGCAGTGAGATGTCGATGTTCTCCACCGCCTTGAGGGCATCGATCAGGCCGTAGCCGAAGAGTTCATCCTTGCCCGGAGCGCCGAGGTCGACGGTCAGCTTGCCGGTTTCCAGCAGGGTGGTGAAGCGGTCCGGATCCAGAGTCGGATCCAGCGCTTTCATGATGGCGGCCACCCCCGCGACATGAGGCGTGGCCATGGAGGTTCCCTGGGCAAAAGAGTAGACCGGCTTGCGGGTGGCGGAGGTGTCGTCTGCAAGGGTGCTCAGAACACCATCGGGATAGCCGTCGCCGTCGCCGTCCGCCGCAGTATTGCCTCCGGGTGCCGCGACGTCCACGGTGGGTCCGAAATTCGAATAGGGTGCCCGTTGCCTGTTCGGGGTGACCGCGCTGACCGAGATGACTCCGTCATAGGCTGCCGGATAGCTGGGCAGATTGCTGTTCTCGTTTCCGGCTGCCGCCACCACAATCACACCGGCTTCGCGCACCGCATTGTATTCGGCCTGCTCGGTCATCGAGAAACCGGGGCCACCGAGGCTGAGGTTGATTATGTCGGCGCGTTGCGGCGGAACGGTGCCGGAGTCGTTGCTCAATCCGGCCGCGTAGCGTATTCCCTGGATGATGTCGTAGGTGGTGCCACCACCGCGGCCGAGTACACGGACCGGCATGATGCGGGTGCCGGTGCCCCAGGTGGTGCCGCTCACACCGGTGCCATTGTTGGTCAGGGCACCGATGATGCCGGCCACATGGGTGCCGTGGAACGAGCTTCCACCCGGTGTGGCGCTGTCTCCCGGGTCGTCCGGATTGCTGTCGATACCGTCCCCGTCACCGGCTATCGAGGGGTTGGAGATGAAATCATAGCCGGTATCGAGGAGATTGGGGCCCAGATCCGGGTGGGCGAGGAAGACGCCGGTATCCACCACGGCGACGATCACCTGCCGGGCGTCCCCGTTCGGCATCGTGGTGACCTCCCAGGCCTGCGGCAGGTTGATCAGCGGAAGATTCCATTGCAGGGGATAGTGTTCGTCGTCGGGTATCGCTGTGGGCCGGCGGATATAGTTGAGATCCGCGGTTTCCACGTCAGGGTGCTTGCGCAGCGCCCTCACCATTTCGATGGTCTCCTGTTTCAGCCGTTCGGTGGCGGATTCGTCATTCGCCGACGCTGCGCGGAGTTGCGCCGCATTGCCCAGGGTGAACAGGATGGGTTGCCCCGGCGCACCCCGCTCGTGCACCAGCCCGGTCGAGGCGGCAAACAGCTCGGGGGCGGCGGCTGCCCTCATCGGGGCGTTCGTCTCCCTGAAACGGACGACGATCTCGCCGGGGACGAAAGGGGGCTCCTCTTTTGCAGTCATCGTTGCGGGCTGGCCGATGGAGAGGAGATAGTTCGACGCGCCGCGGATGGATCGCACGAAGATATAGTAGTTGCCACTTTTGGGTACACGGACCCTTTCCGTTCCCGAAGTGGCGCTGATGGAGTAGGCCACCGGTCGGGTATCGATATTGATGTCTGCCGTGTCATAGATCTCGAGATCCAGATCGACGGCGTAGGGATCGGCGGGATCGTGGTCACTGATGAACAGGGTGATCGCCTGACCGCTGGCGAGGGTCGCCTGATAGACGTCGGTGCGGTCACCCTGGTCGGCGAATCTTCCGTGTCCGATGGCGCTGCGCGAAACGAAACCACCGACCAGGGCCGGATTCGGTAGCTGCTGGGCGACCGAGGGGATGTCGTTCGTCTCGAGTGGGGCACCGGGGTCGTTGGCATCGCTGTCGACCGCCACACCGATTGCGGAGGTGACCGTGCCGGCTACGCCGTAGGTGGGCGGATCGTTGCTGGAGCGCTGGTCGCAGGCCACCAGCAGCAGCGCCAGAAAAGGGAGAAGCAGAAGGCGGCCGTTCATTTGATGGCCCTGTGGTGGATGGGTGCTTCGTTGTATCGGTTGGTGAATATAGCCATTCTGCAGTCGAGAGGTCCTTGAAATTTTTTCCAGGGAAGCGCCGGTTCCCCGGGGCTTCCGCAGCCACTGAACGGGCTGTACGCAAATCGCTGACACAAGTCACTGATTTGGCGGAAGGGAGGCGGAAACTGCGTTTTCACCTACCTTGTCTGAAAAAACCGTGGAGGGATTTTCAGACTTTCCCCAGGGGATAATCGACCGCGGGGTGGATTTCTGTAGTTTGGACATCTTCGGGAGCGAAGCGATGCTGGATTTACGTTGCTAATATTTTTCTTTTATAATTTACAGGTTAAGCAGAATAATCCGACCAGACGGCAACCCCGTGTCGAGTGGACCACTCCCTGGGCGCCCGGAACCCGTCGTGGATTTCCTGACAAGAATGACAACAATGAATCCATTGCGCTCCCTTCCCTGGCGGGGGTCCGTCACGACTGGCCTCTTCTCCCGGCGCTCTGCTGCTGGCGCCGACACCAATGGCTCGGCCGTTCGGTTCGTGGCGTTCTTCTTCCTTGCCATATCTGTCTGCATGACGCTGGCGTCCGGCCCGGTCGAGGCTGCGGATGGATTCCAACAGCACTGGTATGGAGGATTTGGTATAGGTATCTCCAGGCTGGAACCTGATCCCGATACCACCATCTACTTCAACGAGGAGACCCGAAGCAGGGGCGGCAAGCTGCTGCTCGGATATGACTGGTCGAAGCGCTTCAGCGTCGAGGCCTACTACGCCGACTTGGGGGAGGCGAGGATCGGCAGCACCGAGCCGGCGGTGCCGGGAGGTGATATCGGTTACAAGGACTATGGTCTGAGCGCTCTCTATTATCTCTTCAAGCAGCGCGACAGTCACCGGGGATTGGCCTTTTTTCTCCGCGCAGGGGCGGGAAAGATGGAGAATAAGACCGAGTTGCCCTACAGACGATTGAATGATACCCATCTTCTGCTGGGGGCGGGTTTCCAGTATGGATTCGCCAACGGGGTTGCCTTGCGCTCGGATCTGGATCTCTACGACGCCGATTCCCGCCTCGTGACCATCGGTTTGCTGAGCCGTTTTGGCTGGCAGGGAGCGGAGGAACCCCTGCGGCGGGAAGAGCCTTCGTCGCCTGTCGTGTCGTCCCCGGCACCGACTGCCCCGTCGCCGCTACCTTCCTCCGCTCCAGCGGAAGAGAAGGTAAAGCTGGGTGAGCTCGGTACCGTCTACTTCGCCACCGACTCCGCCGAACTGGACAAGAGGGCCCGTGCGGTCCTGGACGAGGTGGCCTCCGAACTCCTGCGTGTCCCCGGTGCCATCGTCGAGGTGGAGGGGCATACCGACAGTCGTGGTACCGAAGCCTATAATCAGGCGCTGTCGGAACGCAGGGCGAGAGCGGTAATCGACTATTTGACCGTGAAAGGAATCGAGAAAAGGCGCCTGGTGGCGAAGGCTCATGGAGAACGGAGGCCGGTGGCGAGCAACGATACCGCGCGGGGGCGGCAGTTGAATCGTCGGGTTGAGCTCCATGAGCGGAAATAGGGTGGGTGGCCTCTGCCATTCCCCGGCGGCGTGTCGCGTTTGCCGGACGATCCCCGACCTCTTTTCGTCATAAGGTTGTCGGTCGGCTTTCCTCCGATCACCTCTCCGTAGATAGAGGAACTTGGAATGTGGAAGGATAACCCCTTGACTAGTAAAGAGGGGTTGTGAAGGACTGTTGTTCCGGTTCGTTCCCTCCTCTTTCTGGAACGATTTTATCTCTGTTTTGGTTGACGATTACTTGACATTTATTATGTTAGTGTTTACTTTTGGCGACAGTACGATTTGTCGTCGAATATAATCAAGAAGAATCGAGGGAGAGGGAGCGATGGAGTTCGCTACGAACGGGAATGGACTCGGCAGGATTGGACGTGGTTCAATCCGTCCGCCTTTTTCAAGGCCCGCCTGTTGTTCACGACTGTCTTCACCAGTTCTTTTCCAAGGTTACGGTTGCGCCCTTCGTGCGTCCGGGTCCGTCTGCGGTTCCTTCCGGTTTCAGGGATAGGTCAAACAACAATGGAGTTTCGTCATGCGTAACAGAATCGGATTCAAGCCCCTGAGCGGCGTTGGCCTTTGGACTGTATTGTCGGTTTTGCTGGCCGCCCCCCTGGGTAGCACGTGGGCAGCCTTTGAGGGGGTGGTCGAGGGCCAGCTGAATGCACCGGGAGAAAAGGAAGGAGGTGTTGCATGGGCGGACTTCAACGGTGATCGCTGCCTGGATGCCGTAATCGCTACCAATTCCGGCGCATTGCTGTACCAGCAGGGGATGCAGAATGGCGCATGCAGCGGCAGTTTTTCTCTCGTCAGGAGTTTCAACGAGGCGGTACCGGTCCGGTCAGTGGTCTGGGGGGATTTCGACAATGACGGGCGGGTCGACCTGGCGGTCAATACTTCCCGTCTGGTGGTCATTCACCGGAATGTCACCGGGGAGTCCTCCGGGTTTGCCGTGGCGGCGCAATTCAATCCTGGCAACTCCGAGGGAATGGCCTGGATCGACCACGATGCGGATGGCGATCTCGACCTGCTGCTCGAGAACGATGGTTTTGGTTTGCGGATCTACCTCAATGAAGGTGGCCTTGCCGGTGACCGTTATATGGATATCCACACCGGCAGGGTGAACGGTGAGTATCTGGCGGCCACCGACCTGGACACGGATGGCGACGTGGATTTCTATGTTCGCCGGCCCGGTACCGCGGACACCGATGCCGAAGCGGACCTGTTCATCAACGAGAACGGCACCTTTTCCAGGAACGTCTCCATCAACGAGGATGCGTTGAATGATCAGAAAGGAGGTGCAGCGTTCTGTGATTTCGATGGTGATGGGGACTTCGACTTGGTACGTACCGATGCAGGCACCCTGGGCGTGTTTGAACAGGCCGGCGGTGGCACCGGAACGTTCGCCCTCAAGCAGACCTTCAGCGGCAGTTTCATGGGGGTGGCCTGCGGCGACGTGGACAACGATGGTGATGAGGATATCTTCTTTGCCGCCCGGGATGGCAGTTCGAGCCAACTGTTTCTCAACGATGGCAACTTCAACTTTTCCCAGGACAATCTGGGCATCGCCAGCACCGGTCCGGCCACTGCGGCGGCGTTTGCCGATTTCGATCGGGACGGGGATCTGGACCTGCTGATCAACCGCGACGGGGCCGCTTCCGAACTCTGGCGCAACGGGCAAAACGACATCGCCTACCTGGAAGTCATCCTGAAGAGCGGTGGACGGGATGCCACGGGAGCCACCGTACGGCTTCACGACTGCGAAGGCAACCCGGTCTCGGGTGTTCGCGAGATCAATGGTGGAATGGGACACGGTAGTCAGGGAGCGCCCAGCGCACACTTCGGGGGCATCGAGCCCGACACCGTCTATGTGGTTACAGCCCAGTTCTTGGGAGGAGCCGTCGTGCAGCGGGCCGTGCAGCCCGGGACGCTGGAGGGTTATCGCGCGATCGCCCTGAGCGAGGGTGAAGAGAACGAGTTGACCGCCTGTCAGGCGATGGCCGACAGCGACGGGGACGGTCTGAGCGACGCGGCCGAGGCGGCGCTGGGGACCGATCCGAACAACCCGGACAGCGACGGTGACGGCAGCGGTGACGGCACCGAGGTGGGAGCCGACCCGGCGGCGCCGCTGGACGGAGATGGCGACGGCATCATCGATGCGCTGGACTCTGTCACTGCGGATGCCGATGGTGACGGGGTGGCGGACCAGCAGGACCCGGCCAACATGGATCCCTGCATTCCGAACGGTGACAACGCCGCCTGCCTGGCGGTCACCGACAGTGACGGGGACGCTCTGAGCGACGCGACCGAGGCGGCGCTGGGGATCGATCCGAACAACCTGGACAGCGACGGTGATGGCATCGACGATGGCACCGAGGTGGGGGCCGACCCGGCGGCGCCGCTGGACGGAGACGGTGACGGCATCATCGATGCGCTGGACTCTGCCACTGCGGATGCCGATGGCGACGGGGTGGTGGACCAGCAGGACCCGGCCAACATGGATCCCTGCATTCCGAACGGTGACAACGCCGCCTGCCTGGCGGTCACCGACAGCGACGGGGACGGTCTGAGCGACGCGG
>WFNS01000142.1 GCA_015488495.1 Gammaproteobacteria bacterium
GCCAAAACCACCTTCCCATAGGTTTTTGAATGGGAATAAAACTCAACTTTGACCATATACTTTCGATTCTTTTCAAGCCCATCTATGGTCAGCTTTGCCATACCATCGACGATGGTCATCTCCCGGCAAGGAACATTTCCCTTCTGCCTTTCTTCATTGATCCTGACACAGGCCTTCATCCCTCCACCATCATCTTGCACATCTCTCGCCAGTGCTGCTACTGGCAGCGCAAACGAGGCTTTGTAGGCGCTCACCCGGTTGCCCTCTTCATTGCCGGTGCAACCGGCTCCCGCTACCACGCCGACAAATACAATCCAGCCGGCAAGGGGCGTTTTCTTGTTCGGGATCTTCATGTCATGCAAAAACAATGGGGATCTGAACGCTGCAACCGAATCGAAGGTTGAGTATCCACAACCTTTCTGAGATCGCAAGCGCTTCCTTTTCCCGAAAGCCAAAGGGAAACGGTTCTTTTATTTACTCTGTACCTGGAACGGGTGCCTCGATAACCAGGGTCGTGCTTTCGCTCTTGCCGTCATCACCGCCATCGGCGGCAGCGCTCAGCAATGCACCCGTCACCAACACCCCCAGCCCAACCCATATCCACTTTTTGGTATTGGAGTCGCGGCTACCGGATTCAATTGCCAAGGTTTCCGGGCGTCCCTCCTTCGAAACGAGGCGAATCTTCCTCGGCTTGTCCGGGAATGGCTCTTGAGAGATGTTACTCGCCCGGTCCCGGGCTTCGATGTAGTATTCGATACCGGCTCCGGACAACAAGCCCGACGAAAGGGTGACGGAATAGAGATCCCCGGCCCGCTCGGGAATCATCGGCAAGGCCTTGAAATCCTCCATACTGCCGGCGGGCCGGTAGTACAACATCACCGACTCCAGCCCGCTTTCGTCCGTTATCCTTGCAGTGACTTTGAAGGGCACGCCATCCTCGATCCCTTTATCCAGCGGAAGAACAATGAGAGGGGCCGAAAAATCGGCCGCTTGGGATTGCGAACAAGACACCAGGAAAACGAGCACCCAGAAGATGTACATGGTCAAGCGGTTGAAATGCATGGCGAACCGTTCCTTTGATTTCAGGGCTCCCCGCGAAAGGGCGGTAGCCATCACCTGGACCGCATCCGGATCTTTTTCCATTCGGGCGAGGGGAGCACCCGATTACCACCACGATTGACCGCCTCGACCAGCTCGAATGTCAACACATCCTCCTCTCCGGCCGAGGGAATCGCCGGGCCAACGGCAATACGTGGATAAAGATCGAAAAGCTCTCGCAACCGGGTTTGCTGCTCTGGCTCCAGATAGGCCAGTTTGGCAAGCTGCTCCATATCCTGGGCCGCAATGGCAAGCCGAATACGCTCGGCAACCGTCGCGCCGATGGTCGAGCTGCCGGAGCCCGACAGATCACGCCTCTCAGCCACCGCCGCTGGGTGGGCTCCCGCTTCGCACCCAGCGAGGCAGAACCTGGGCACCGGCGAACTGGAGAACCATGGTTTCTGGATGCCGTGGGTCAGCCGCATGACCTCCAGCCCCACCTCGTTGAGCATCTCCTGAATACTCAGCCCCGGTCTGTCCAGATATTTGAGCATCGCCTCGGTATAGGGGCTGTGCCTCCCACTGCCATCGGTGGCCACGCTGCCCGGCTCGGTGGCGTAGGAGAGAATGGTGCCTCGGGTATTCTTTATGACCGCCAAACCGTTGCCACGAACCCCGACGGCTCGCGATACCCCCCGTATTTTCTGTTCGAAGGGATTGTCACGGCAGGCATCCAGCATCACGATACCCAACATCGGCCGGCGTTCGTTGATGGCTGACAAAACCATTCCGAGGTTGAACGCCCGGTACTCTATTTCATAGGCCTTGCTGATATCGGCATCGACGGGGATCAAGTAGTTGGCGCCATCGTGCTGGATGCCATGACCGGCATAGAAAAAGAGAGCGATACTGTTGGGGCCCAGTTTTTCGCTGAACCGGCGAAGCGCAGATTGCATCTGCTCCCTGGTTTGATCGTGATATTCGATCACGTCGAAACCCAGGGTGGCCAACTTGCGGGCAACGGCTCGGGCATCGTTCAGCGGATTGGGCAGAAATTCCACCTGCTGATACCGGCTGTTGCCGACGACCAGGGCGACCCGGTCGGCCGCATGCGCGGCAGGAGGGACAGCACTGCACAGCCCGACAACCAATATCATGCAGAGAACCTTGCGCAGCATCGTGCCCTCTCCCCTTTTGGTTGTTCGTCGGCAATGCCCGCTTGACCCTCGCTTACCCGCGAGCACTTTGGAGATAATAATATACGGTTGTTCTTCAAACAACAGCCTATGATCATCCGGGTTCAGCCTGACCGAACGACGGCACGTCGGGTTGCCCGGCTCATTTCTGTTCGGCAGACACTTCCATCCAATAGGCTACAGGCTTCCATCGATGCCTCCGTCGAAGCACGATGCCAGAATCGATTTCTGCACCTCTCTTCGCCCCATCACTCATATATCCAGTCACCGCTTTGTTATGCGCATCAAGGAAAAGGAAGTTTTTCCGGTTTGGAAAAACTTTCCTCTCAACCAAGCGTTATAAGAGATGTTCCCACTAAACAGGGAGCATTCATCATTGACGGAATCCAGCAGAAAGAGACAACAGGCATGCATAGAGCCAACACCTTTGATAGCATAGCGATGCCCGGCATCCCAATGTCGGGGCGTTGGCTATCGCCAGGCAAAGGCAATGTGGAGAACATGCAGGACGAACTGACCGACGGGGATCTGATCAAGCGATATCTGCAAGCCAATGATGAAGAGGCCCTTCAGACATTGGTAAGGCGCTACTACGACTCTACCCGCCGGCGCTTTCTCTCCCACTGCCGGCATGCGGGTGATGCGGACGATCTTACCCAACAACTGTGGGTGCGCGTTATCGACTCCCTGGAAAACTACCGCGAAGACGGACGCTTCCATGCATTTCTGAACCGAATCTCAACCAACTTGCTAACCGACTACTGGCGGCGCAAGGGAATCAGAAACAAGGTGATCGAACAACACCTCGAGCAAAGTGAACCCGATCCAATCTCGCTGGCTCCGGCATCCGATGGGGACTCTCAAACGCGGTGCGAAATGCAGCAAGAGATCGATTACCTGGTAAAAGAGCTCATTCCCGCCTTGCCATGGGAACAACGGCTGGCTTTCCTGCTGAGGCACGAGTCGGAATATTGGGAAGGAAAACAGCGCCTGGGCTGGAACCACATTGCAGAGTTGAACGGGATCGACGAATCGGGCGCCTGGCACCGCTTCGAGCAGGCACGCAACAAGCTCCTGTTACGGGCACACGGTGGTCATCGCAGCGGGGAGGAGGAGCTGGATGGCGAGTCACTGCTGATCTTCCTCGTGTGGACCCAGGCGCAGCGTCCATCGAAACTGGAGGAGTTCACTTGGGACTACTTCGCCGGCTTGTTGAATGTTTCCACCAATACCTTGAAGACCCGCTACCGCGCCGCCCTGAAAAAGCTCGGCGAAGGACTTCGGGAGAGAGAGTGAGCCGGTTTCGCGCCGCTGGAGCATCGTGCCCATGAAAAAACCGGAAATCGACAAGCTCTACCAGGAATACCGCTCCTCCCGTTCCCCGGATCAGGGGGCCGATATCCGGAATATCGTTTCCATGTCCCGCCAAAAGAGGACCCCTTCCGAACGGGAGGTAGCAGGCGATGCCAAGGAACCGGTCACCGCACTGTTCAAAACCTGGCAGGCGCAACGCGATCCGCGACGGGAAGAGCACATCGCCGGAATCCTGGCCGCTATACGGAGGCAGCGGGAGCAGCGGAGTCATCGGCCTAGCCCTTCTGCAGTCGGACGCCTGCTCGAACGGTGGCGCATGATGCTCGACGCCTTGCAAACGAAGTTTGGCAAACTGCTTCCGCAACCCGGCTGGCAGATCGCCGTGCCAGCGTTGATTCTGGTGGCGGTCCTGACCATCGTCTTGCCTCGACCGGGATGGATGGGAATGAGTGAACATGGCTATGCCAGCAATGGTATCCCCACCACCCTGCTGACGCAGGCCTCCCGGCTGGCCAAACGGGTCCAGCCTCCCCCTCCATCGGCCAGCTTTGGCTTCAGTGATACAGAGAAGCCGGCCAATGCCGCCTTTCGACTTGGCATCATGACAACCGATCTGTATCTGCTGGCCGCTTCCAGCCGGGAAAATCCGGCCGCTGACGCAATCATCGAGCGCATGCTGGAGACGTTGCCTTCTCTGGGTGTCGATGCAACCGGGCTCTCTTCGGCAAACGAAAAGGGGAATTCCAGTCCGAACCAGGTTGCCCGCGCGGTGGATCAGCTGCTCGGCACCCACCAGCAAGCGGCGATGTTTCGCTTGGGAAAATGGGTTGAGACTACCCTGCTGACCATCGAAGCGATACAAGATCATCCTTCCCCCGACAACCAGCGACTGCTGGAGGAGCTCTCGGCCCAGTGGCGAAAGGAGGGCAAAATCGGTATCCCCGAGCCCTCTCCCGCCGTCTCCAGACTGATGACTCGGCTGGATGACATGGCCGCCAAGCCTACGCCAGAGGGGATTCGCCAGTATCACCGCCTGCTCCGGAAAATAAAAGCGGCCCTGATGTGAAAGAGTAACCAGCCATGCCATCGATCCGGCGGCCAAACACATCGGCTTCAAGACAACCACTGGAGTTCGTGACAAGGTGCAACTCACAGGGTATTGCCTCCTCATCAGAAAATGCAACGCAGAGACGGGCCGCACACATCCTCCCCAACTCATCGTTTTTCGTAAAAGTAGCGGGATATCTGGCTAGAGGGTCGATCACTTTTATTCTGGGCTTGGCCGTGGCGCTGCTGTTTTCCCCGGCTGGAGCGATGGCCCAAGAGCCTGACGACCCCCGTGCCCGAGCCAGCTTCTACATCGATACCTATGGGGCAGTCGATTCTGGGAAGTCGCCCCTTGCCCGACGGGCATATGAAATATTCGAGCGGGTCCATCAGGTAGCCGAGGATCCGATTGGCGTCACTCCTGCACTGAAGGTAATCGACAGCGATGGAAGGCCTTGGGCCATCGCTCTGCCCGACGGGCATATCATTCTCTCTCGCGCCGCCCTGGAGATCTGCTATCAGGATGTGGATCAGGATACGGGTGACGCCCGACTGGCATTCGTGCTGGGCCACGAGCTTTCCCACCTGACAGCCAATGATTTCTGGCACCGAAGGATCTATCTCAGTCTTTCCGGCATGCAGAACAGCTCCTCTCTGGAGCAGATTAGCGGCCTGATTCGATCATCGGCAGGGGTTTCGGCGGATGGAGATTGGCGCAAGACCGTACGCAACAAAGAGCTGCGAGCCGATGAAGTAGGATTTACCTACGCCTCCCTGGCCGGCTTCCGCACCGATTCCATCTTCTCGGGCAAACATGGTGGAAAGGACTTTCTCGATCACTGGGTAACTCAAACCAGGAGCATGGGGGGCGAGCTCCACTTCAGCCCCAAAGAACGGTCGGAGTTCCTGCGCAACCGCTTCCGCGCCATCATCTCCAAGGTGGAATATTTCATGTCCGGGGTCCGGCTGGCTCACTTCGGCCGCTATGAAGACGCCGCCTACTTTTTCGAGGAGTTCCGCAATGCGTTCCCTGCCCACGAAGTACTCAACAACCTGGGCTATATCAACCTCCAGCTGGCACGCAAACACATGCCCGCTTCGATTCGATACCGCTTCTGGATGCCGCTATTGATGGATGATGTCCCCTCCATCGCCGGTCGAAATCGAAGTCTGGGTGATACCCTGCCGCCCCATGCCAGGCGCTACCTGCAACGGGCAGTAGGATATCTGGAAAAGGCAGTCAACGCACACTCTACTCACGTGACCAGCCGCCTCAACCTGACCACCGCCTACATCTATGGGGGGGACTACCACAAGGCACGTGCCGTCATCGAGGAGGCCCGCGCTCTTGCGCCGGATTCAAAGCGTGTCTCCGAGCTGCGAGCGCTGGTCCTGTATGGGCAGGAAAAAGAGATCGACATGTGGCCGGTGGCAACCCGCCTTCTCAAGGAGATAGCCCCTCCCAACCCGAGCACCCTCTACAACCTGGCGCGTCTGCATGAAGAACGGGGGCGCCATGACGCTGCCCGGCGCTACTGGAAGCAGTTGCTGTCCCAGGACCTTCCCCTGCCCCAGGGCTATTTACGGATCGCCTGCGAGGAGATTCCCGATCCGGCCATCTGCGACGCCACCGCACCCCATCCCGCCAGCACTCTCCCTCCCCTTGCACTGGACCTGAAGACCGGAATGGACATCGGCTCTCCCCGCGTCAAAAAAGGGCTGCAACACTGGCAACGACAGCGCAGGGAGATCGGCCCGTTACCGGTCGATCTGTTCATTGCCGCCAACGGAAACAGTTGGCTGGCCATCGATTCACGGCTGACCATTGCGGTTTCCATGGAGCAACCGAGTCGATCCCCGCAGCAGTTGATTCAATGTTGCGGAAAACCCTTCGCCATCGAGCCCCTCGGCGACAGCGAACTGTGGTCATGGGGAAGCTGGTCCGCGCTGATCGTCAACGATATGGTACAAGAAATCTGGATAGCCGACACTGGAGATACCGAAGCAGGCAAGAGGGCAGCCCGCTGAGCCCAAACCCGAAAAGCCGGATCAGCCGCCCTTTCCCGCCCCCTCTTTCCCGTCAGCCTGCGCATGGCGCAGCCGCACGAACAAGGAGACCAAAGCGAACACCACCCCACCCGAGACGACACCGACCAGCCCCGCCATCACCAGCGGCACCACCATCCCCGACAACCCTCCGCTGGCGTCGAACCACTCCACCAGATGACGGCTCAAAGCCCATGCGGCAACATGCCGCCTCCACCAGAAACATGGCCGCCGTTCCGGTAGTGCCCAGAATGTTTCGCACTTTCGTTCGGCGATGTCTCCAATCCGCGGTCATGCCGTGCGGCTCTCAGCAGCGTCGGGGTCCCGCGCAAGCCCATTCTCGGTAACGTTTTGTTCCCCACCGCGTTCCGGTAATAGGTCGCAGCCGGACCGCCGCCTCGCGGTCTTCACTGGCGTGGACCGCCTTTAGCATGCCCGAGACGGCGTGCATATGCGCACTGGGTACTACAGTGAATACGTTCCAGTAATAAGTGAACGACGCGCCGCTGCCAGTGGGCTTCCGGAAAATGTTCCGCTTCCGCCCTCAGCGGACCCACACAGGCATCCGAGTTGACCAGCTGGATATCCTTTAACGCAATAATACAGGCCTGACCCCCTTCCC
>WFNS01000143.1 GCA_015488495.1 Gammaproteobacteria bacterium
ATGGCGCGCACCTCATCGCACTCCATTTCGCCGAGGGAGAGCAGATCACGGATCTCGGCGAGGCTGAAACCGAGCTCCTGGGCCCGCTTGATGAAACGGATGCGCTCTACCACGGCGTCCGGGTAACGGCGGTGCCCACAGGCCGGCTTCGCTGGCTGGTCGATCAGTCCGATGCGCTGATAGTAGCGCACGGTCTCCACGTTGATTCCCGCCGCGTTGGCGACCCGGCCGATGGTCAACGGCGCCGCGGAGCGCTTTTGATCATGGGGATTCGCCATCCGGATTCACCCCGCACAACAGGAGAGCCGACTCACGTCCCGGCTGAAGGTCTGGGCGCACAGCTTGATGCCCTCGACCATGGTCAGGTAGGGAAACAGCTGGGCCGCCAGCTCCTGAACCGTCATCCGGTTGCGGATGGCGATCGCTGCGGTCTGGATCATCTCCCCGGCCCCGGATGCCACGATCCGGGCGCCGATCAAGCGGCCGCTCTCCCTCTCCGCCACCAGCTCGATGAATCCCCGATGGTCGAAATTGGCCAGTGCGCGCGGCACATTTTCCAGCGCCAGTCTCCTCGACTCGGCGTCGATGCCGCTGGCGGCCGCCTGCTGCTCGTCCAGCCCGACCGTTGCCACCGCCGGATCGGTGAACACCACTGCGGGCATGGTGGTGAGATCGAGCGCGGCATCTCCACCGGTCATGTTGATGGCGGCGCGGCTCCCGGCGGCCGCGGCGACATAGACATATTGCGGCTGATCGGTGCAGTCGCCGGCGGCATAGATGGACTCCACCGAGCTGCGCATGTGATCGTCCACAACGATGGCGCCATTGGCGGCGGTCGCCACACCTGCACGATCGAGCTCCAGCAGGGCGGTGTTCGGACGGCGCCCGGTGGCAACCAGCAGCCGGTCGCAGCAGATCTCCCCTGCCTTCGATGCCAGGATGAACCGGTCATCGCGGTACGCCACCGAGTCCGGCAGGGTATGCAACAGCACCTGCGCTCCCTCCTCCTCGAACACCTTCGCCAGCACCTCCCCGATAACGGGCTCCTCCCGCGACAGCAGCCGGCTGCGCGCCATGATGGTAACCCGGCTGCCCAGGCGCAGGAAGGCCTGCGCCAGCTCCAGCGCCACCACGGACCCACCAATCACCACCAGATGCCGGGGGATCCGCTCCGCGACCAGCGCCTCGGTGGAGGTCCAGTAGGGGGTCTCATCCAGACCGGGAATATCCGGGATGGCAGGGCGGGCGCCGCTGGCAATCAGGATGCGATCCGCCGCAAGGATCTGCCTCGAACCGTCACCCCGGTGCACCTCCAGTGTGTTGGCATCCTTGAAACTGGCCCAGCCGCGAACCAGTCCGATTCCCGGATTGTTCTGCAGAATGCCCTCATACTTGGCCCGGCGAAGCTCCGCGACGCGACGCTGCTGCTGCCGGACCAGCTCCACCCGATCGATGCGGGGCTGGTGGCGCTCGACCCCGTCGAAGGGGTGATGGGCCTGCAGGTGGGCGATATGCGCCCCGCGGATCATGATCTTGGAGGGGACACAGCCGATATTCACACAGGTTCCGCCAATCCGCTCCGCCCCCTCCACCAGCGAGACCCGCGCGCCCTGCTCCACCGCCTCGATGGCCGCTGCAAAGGCGGCCGAACCGCTGCCGATGATCGCGATCTCCGGGCTGGGACCTGGGTTTGCCGTCACTCTACGACCTTCGGCCGGGAGGGGTAACCCGCCTCCGTGGTCGCCCGCACCAGCGCCTCCACCCCGGTCTCCGCCGGGTCGAAGGTTACCTTTGCCAGACCCGTGCCATCACCCACCGCCGTCACTTCGGCCCCGATGACACCGGGCACCTTCTCCAGCGCCTTGCGCACGGTAACGGGGCAGAGGCCGCAGGTCATGTTCTCCACCAGCAGCGTCACACCCTGTTGCCGGGGAGCCTCACCGGCCTGCGCCACCGGCAGCAACAACAAAAGGGCAATCCATCCAAACAGCAACATGCGTAACGTAGTACGAATCATGAAATCTCTCCTTTGCAGATCAACCGAGCAGCAACACCCCGTACCAGGGAAAGGTGATCAACAAGCCAAGAGCCACCGTCACCACCCAGAACAGGATGCGCTGGTTGCGGCGCACGGCCGGCTTGGCACACAGCGCCTCCTGTCGACAGATCTCCGGTACGAGATAGAGTCTGCGAAACGCCAGCCAGAGGAACAGCAGCGTGATCCCGATGAAAATGGGCCGGTACGGCTCGAGCGCCGTCAGACCGCCGATCCACGCACCACCCACCCCGAGCGACAACAGCAGCAACGGTCCGACACAGCAGAGCGATGCCCCAACAGCCGCCACACCGGCCATCAGCAAGGAACGACCTCCACCCGATTTCAGCTCTGACACCGTTTCGCCCTCCTCCAGCCTCCGGACCATAGCATAGACTCCGTATCGTGGTACGGAGTCAAGCTGCATGGTTGAAGAAAGGTTCTCCGCATCGGACAGACACGGAAACGCTTCCCGGTATCAACCGGCAAGACGCTTACAGGAATCCCCTGTCTTACGGGAAGCTCGTGGGTGATCTCTCCGGGGCTTTCCCCTCAAAAACCAGACTGATTTGCGCCAGCGAGTTGAATCCGCGGCCAAGAAGAACCGAAAGCAGCCAAAAAAAATCTCAACGCCGCCCCGGCAAACGCCGCTGCAGCTGTCTCATCCGCTCGCGCGGAGGCATCTTGCGCCAGCGTTCGCGGATGGCGCGCTGTTTTTCCCTGGGCAGCTTCCGGAACCACTGGTAGCGCTGGCGAAGCCGCTGCTGTTCGGCGGGTGGCAGCTTGCGGAATCTGTTGAAACGCTTGATTGCCATCTCCCGCTGCCTGGGGGAGAGTGACTGCCAGCGCTTGAAGCGCTTTTTCACCAACCGCCGTTCCTGGGGTGACAGCCTGCTCCAGCGCTCAGCCCCCTGGCGCAGCCGCTGCTGCCGCCGGGGTGGAAGCTGGTCCCACTGTTGCCGGACGGGTTTCAGGATGCGCTGCTGCTCCGGAGTGAGCTGCTCCCAGGGGATGGCCTTCCCCTCGTCCGCAACGGCCCACGCCGGACCGGTAAGGATGGCAAGCAGCAGGATGAAAATCGGTCGTCTATTCATCGTCTTCGCTCTCTGTTGAATCGGCTGGCCGGACCAGGGAGTCTGACTCCAGCAGCTGTACCGTATCGACCTGCTCCCCCTCTTCGGTTTCCAGACCGGCCAGAAACTCAAGCAGCTCCATGCTGGGCGCATCTTCCGGTTCCGCGATGGCTCCGATGGAGATCAGGCCAAGCAGACAGAAGGCGCTAGCCCTGCTCTTCATGCTCCATCCAGATATAGAAATCGAGCTGCTCATAGAACTCCGGATCCTCCGCGGCGGTCAACAGATCAAGGTTCCCCAGTGCGGAGACGTCCGCCAGCTCCGCGGGACGGGAGAGCCAGAACCAGCCGGCAACCGCCACTATGGCCAACGAGGTCAGCAGATATGCAGCGGGAGTGCGGGCACCGTCATCTCCTCCGCCCAGCACCGCCGTACACCACTGGCGAAACCTGCCAGTACCGCTTGCCCGTGCCGGCTCCCCCGCCAGGGCCCGGCGACGGCGCTCCCGCAGCAGCCCCAGGGTGGCGGGATCGAGATTGTCGCTGCTCTCATCCAGCGCCTTTCTGATCTGCGCCAACATCTCTTTCCGTTCGTCGCTCATGGCCAATGCTCCTCCAGCAGTTCGCGCACCCGATGCACCGCGCGGGAGTAGTGGGTCTTCACGCTCCCCTCGGAGCAACCCATGGCGCGCGCGGTATCCCTCACGTCCAACCCTTCCCACACCCGCAGCAGAAAGGCCTGCTGCTGACGCAGCGGCAGCTCGCGCAACACTTCGTCCAGTCTGTCGATGGCCATCTGCTCTCCAATCCGTTTCAACGGCTCCTCCGCCCCTGAACCGGAAAGCCTGTCCATCGGATCACCTGTTTCCTCCTCACCACTCCCCGTGAAACGCTGCCAGACGCTCCTCACCCTGGTCCGCCGGTACCAGTCTCGAATGCGGCTCTGCAGGATGCGCTGAAACAGCGGCCCCCACTCCTCAGCGTTCCGGTCGGCGTAGCGTTGCGCCAGTTTGAACATGGCGTCCTGAACGATATCCAGCGCCTCCTCGCGGTTACCGGTGGCGATATATGCCATGCGGTAGGCGCGCCGCTCGACGGAGGCCAGAAATTCGTTCATCGTGTTGTGCACCCACCGGAAATCGTGCCGTTACTTCAATCTAACGAAACGGGAGCCATTCGGTTGACATGGATAAAGGATTATTCCACAAACGGAAAAGGGCGTGCACTTTCATGCACGCCCTTTTTCCGGAAAAACCCTTCTGGTAAGGGATGATCAGAATACGTACTGGGTCTGTAAAAACAGCTCGTTCTGATCATCGCCGTCCTTGCCGTTCAGGTTCTTCCCCTGGCGGTAGGTAAGCTGCACCTTGATATCATGCTTGTGCAGGAACCAGTTGACACCCACTGAGTTGCGCGTCCAGGTTTTACTATATCCGTCGGCATCCATGGACTGGACGCCAGCCACCAGTTCCAGCCTGGAGGGAATCACCATGTAGCCGCCTTTCAGGGACATCTGGGTGATACTGGTCTCACCATCCTCGAAGATGCCCCCGCTGTAGGTTCCATCTACGGTACTTGCGTTGATCAGGTTGTACTGGGCGTCCGCGGAGAAACCGGCGTTCCGGTAGGCGGCACTGAGCTCGACTCCGTTGGCGCTGTCCACATCCGCCTTGCCTGCTTTTGGTGTTTTCGTATAAGTGTTGTTGTCACCGTCATTGCTCCAGGAGAAGGCGCCCAGACCAATGGTCAGCTTCTGCTCTCTCTCAAAATCACCCTGTGAAAAGGGAAGATAACCAAAGGGATGATAGTCGATGCGGCCACCAAACACCCAGCCTTCATTCCAGTCCTTTGCCGTGTTGGCCGGGGTATCGAAGTCCAGCTTTTTGTCGTCGGGGTCAATGTTCATACCACCCGCCGACAGCGTGTAGGTGACCTTCTTGTCGGCGGCATAACCATCGAAACGAAGCCCCAGCATGTACTCAGCAACACCATAGTTGTGATCCCCGACAAAGGTCCGCTCCACCAGTTGCTGCCTCTTGGAGGAAGTCAAGTTCTCTCGGGAAAAGGCCATCTTGACGTTACCGAAGGTGAGCTTTCCACTGGAGAATCCCTTGTACTGCATGTAGGCACTCTTGACCGCCAGTTCGTTGTCATCCTTGGCTTTACCCATTTCCCACTGAATCATTCCTTTCCAGTCCTTGTGCAGACTTCCCTCTATGTAAGGACGAAAACGGCGCAGGAAGATGCTGTCTTTGTCGTCACCACCATCCGGAGATTCCAGGCGATATTGGACCTGAATCCTTCCTCCGAGCTTGACGTACCGCTCATCCTGCTCATAGACCGTGATCCCTGCCGCATTTGCAATCCCGAAACAGGCCATTGACATTCCGGCAACACCCGCTTTGACGGTTTGGTTCATCATTGTTGAAAGTTCCTCGCTTAAATTTAGACGGCCAGAAGAATAGCAAGCAATTATTACAGGAATATTACCTCTAGAACACAGCTTTTTTAGAACCATTGCACATACGAAAATACCAAAAAATAGCTAGGGGACAGCCCCACCCTGTATCCACTGCGATGAAATGTAATGTTCAACAAATAACCGCCGTCTGCACAAAACGTTAAAGGCGATCGTTCCTCTTGTACGCGCCCTCAACCCCACGGAGCTACTGACTTGAAGACCAACTTCAGGCGGCGACCAGCAACCTACCATCATATCAATAATCCACTCTTCACAAGTCGTTAATAATCAACGAGCACGTGGTGGTCGCTCGTTGCACCCAAGCAACAAAAGGTGGTTCGATTCATACGAAATTATCACCAGCAATGTACCGGTAGCCGATTACCGGTATTCATATGGCTGCACTTTACTTTATCAGGTATTACAATCTTTTTCTTTTCAAGTGTCATCACCGACCCGAGGGGAAATCAAAATGATCAAAGAAACGAACAATATGTCAGCAATTTGGCTTGGTGGCTTGGGGCTTGCTTCCGCAATGGTACTACTCTCTGCTGTGGGAACCGGCACAGCCGATGCCGCCGTTGCTCTGGATACCGATGGCAAGGTGAAGATGTTTGGCGACATGCGCTTTCGCGCCGAAGCCGACAACAGCACCAAACAGGATGGAACCGATCGGGATCGAAATCGTCTTCGCCTTCGAGCCCGGTTGGGCGTCTCCTTCACCCCCAATGACATTTGGTCAGGCAGGATTCGACTGTCTACCGGTTCGACCCAAGGATCTCCCCATGAAACGATGCAAACCGTGAATGATGTTACTGAAGGGGGTAACGTACCAAGCACCGATTTCATCGGCCTTGATACCGCTCTAATCGCCTACAAAGGGGTTGAAAACCTGACTCTGGTTGTGGGAAAGACGCCTCTCAATTTCTGGCAAACCGCAGAGATCTGGTGGGACAAGGATGACAACCCTGAAGCTCTGGCAGCCGTGTATCAAGCGGGCCCTGTTACGCTCAACGGTGCCTACGCAATCATAAAGGAAGGGGGGTGGGGTAACGACTGGAGCGCCCTTCTTTATCAAGCAGTCTTGAATAATGGTTTTGCCAACGGGATGAAATACACCTTGGCTGCCGGGGGAGCGTCCCTGACGGCTGAAGACAGCGCAGGGAACGATGCCTTCAACTCAATGAGCCATTGGATTGTCAGTGGACAACTCAAGAGTAGCGCCTGGCTGACGGCATTCGATTATGTTCAGGGTGATGCTGATGAAGAAAACACCGCTTACGTGGTTCAAGTACGATACCAGGCAACCGACACCATCGGCTTGCGAGCCTATTTCTATCATGTAGAAACATACGCCACGTTGGGAGACGGCTTGTTTACGCAGGACAACTTTCCTTCCGCTCAACCGTCTGCAGACAACTTCGAGGGTTATCGCCTGCAGCTGGACTACAAAATAGCTAACAATACCAACCTGGATATACGTTATTTCGACAGCGAGATCATCACCAAGGGAATCGACAACCAGGATTCCAAACGCTCGCGTATCCAGCTCAACCTCAACGTCAAGTTCTAAACAAACGGAAAACAATCACGGCAGAGCGGCGCGCGGCATGGTGCCGCTCTTTTTTTTACGCCCATGCTAGGCACACCAATAAAAAACCGGCGGGAGTAGTTCCCGCCGGTTTATTTTGTCGGACCGCTCAGCTCAGAACTTGACCTGACCCCACAACCACGTCTTGGTCACATCATCCGCAGCGGGTGTGTCATCCGTATAGTTGGCATACTTCAGCCCCACAGAATATGGGCCGAACTTCTTCGCCGCCAGCAGGTTGAGCTCCTTACCGTAGTCGTCACCACCGTTGTCGGCAGTGTAGGTATGATAGACCGCCAGCAACTTGACCCCCATTGGTTTGCCGCCGATGGAGAAGTAGTTGTCCACCAGACCATCGTTCGGCGTGGTCAGGAACTGGTCAGCCCAGCCGTTGAAGGCGTGTTTGGTCGCCAGTATCGTCTGGAAACCGTACTGACCATCGTTACTACCCAGAGTCTCCTGTCCAATCTTAGCGGTCACACCTCTGAACTTGCCACCGATCTCGAACTTGGTGTAGTTGGCATCCACTGTATCGGGGGCGTCAGCATAATCACTCTGCTGGGCGAACTCCAGGCCATAAAGGAGAGTGAAGTCGTCGTTCATGGCATATTTGCCATTGAAGCTCAGGCCCAAGGTCTGGCTATCGGCCGCACCACTGTCATGCAGCAGATCGAGCATATAAGCATAGCCAACGATCTTGCCGAGCGAAAAACCATTGTAACTGACGTTGATCAGGTGTGACTGGGATGGCACCTCGGCCCCGAAGATGTTGTAAGCGCGGGTCACATACCCATAGATCAGCGTGGTGTCCGGCAGTGAGCTGTTGGCAATCACCAGTGCATCATAAACCTGCTCAGTCTGGCGCCAACCGACGTTGCCTACGAAACGATCATTGTCGAGTTTGACCCGCTGGCGTCCTACCTTGAATACCGTATTGGAAACGCCGCCGTAGGTCACCCACGCCTGATTGAGACGGCTGATCTCGGGATCGGCCACAACAGGATAGTTGGTCTTGCCATTGGCGCCCGGCCCCTTTGGAACCAGATAATCATTGTTCTCAATGGCCGCCGTGTGCGTCATCTCCATGAAGGCCTTGAATCCTTCGTAATCCCCGGTTTGATAGCCCAGTCGGGTGCGTAGCGTCAGTGCATTCGCATCATCCGGCTTTGTCTCTTGACTGACCGTCTCCGACCGCAACCGCATGTCCAGCGTTGCCTTGCCGCCGGTGAGCGCCCCGGTGAAATCATGGCCCGTTTCAGCCTGTACTCCCGGAACCAACAGAAAGCCGGCGCTTGCCAACGCGAAAATATGTGCCTTTTTAACCATTTCTATCACTCCTGAATTATCACTCAAAATCCAATCGACAACTGCAGGCCGTCGTAACCTCAGCCATGCGCCCACGATACCCCAAGGGAAAAAACCGGCCTTGATATGTGTCAATTGTAGTACACGCCCGCCTAGCTTTGTTGCGGATTTACAACAAACTCCGGGGCTTCCTCCACCATCAGCCCCAGATTCCGCTCCTCCAGCATCTTGATACGGTCCCGCAGCTGCGCCGCCTGCTCGAACTCCAGGTTCTGCGCGTGCTGGAACATCTGCTTTTCGAGCTGTTTGATCTGCTTTTCCAACGCCTCAGCCGACAGGGCGGCGTACTCCGCGACCTCCTCGGCCACCTTGGCGTAAGCTCGGGGGGAACCGGACGTTCCAGGATACCCCCCCTCCATGATGTCATGTACCTTTTTATGGATCCCTTTTGGAGTGATACCGTGCTGTTCGTTGAAAGCCATCTGTTTGGCCCTGCGCCGCTCGGTTTCGTCGATGGCTCTGCGCATGGAGCCGGTGATGGTCTCCGCGTAGAGAATCGCCTTGCCACGGAGGTTGCGCGCGGCACGGCCGATGGTCTGGATGAGTGAGCGGTCCGAACGCAGGAAACCCTCCTTGTCCGCATCCAGAACAGCCACCAGAGAAACCTCGGGCATGTCCAGCCCCTCACGCAACAGATTGATTCCCACCAGGACGTCGAACTCCCCCAGCCGCAGGTCGCGGATGATCTCGACCCGCTCCACGGTGTCGATGTCGGAGTGCATGTAGCGTACCCGCACGCCATGCTCGGCCAGATAGTCGGTGAGGTCCTCTGCCATCCGCTTGGTGAGGGTGGTGACCAGCACCCGCTCCTTTCGTTCCACCCGCTGGTGGATCTCGGAGAGCAGGTCGTCCACCTGGGTGGTGGCCGGACGCACCTCGATCTCGGGATCCAGCAGTCCGGTGGGACGCACCACCTGTTCCACCACCTCTCCGGAGTGTTCCAGCTCGTACTCCCCCGGGGTGGCGGAGACGAAGATGGTCTGCGGCATCAGCCGCTCGAACTCCTCGAAACGCAGCGGGCGATTGTCCAGTGCCGAGGGGAGACGGAAACCGTATTCCACCAGATTCTCCTTACGGGACCGATCCCCCCGGTACATCCCTCCCACCTGCGGGATGGTGACGTGGGACTCATCGACGATCATCAAGGAATCCGGCGGCAGATATTCCATCAGTGTGGGCGGTGGCTCGCCGGGACGGCGGCCGGAGAGATAGCGCGAATAGTTCTCGATGCCGGAGCAGTATCCCAGCTCCAGCATCATCTCGATGTCGAAACGGGTCCGCTGTTCCAGCCGCTGCGCCTCCACCAGCCGGTTTTGCGAACGAAGCTGTTCGAGGCGTTCCTTCAGCTCATCCTTGATCTGCTCGACGGCATCCAGAATGGTCTGCCGCGGCGTCACGTAATGGGTCTTGGGGTAGATGGTGATACGTGGCACCCGCCGCAGCACCTCACCGGTGAGCGGATCGAACCAAGAGAGGGATTCCACCTCGTCGTCGAACAGTTCGATACGCACCGCCTCCCGCTCCGATTCCGCGGGGAAGATATCGATCACCTCTCCCCGCACCCGATAGGTGGCGCGACGCAGCTCCACGTCGTTGCGGGTGTACTGCAGCTCCGCCAGCCGGCGCAGGATCTGACGCTGGTCCACCAGCTCCCCCCGCGACAGATGCAACATCATGCTCAGGTAGGATTGCGGATCCCCCAGACCGTAGATGGCCGATACTGTGGCCACGATGATGGTATCCCGGCGCTCCAGGATCGCCTTGGTGGCTGAGAGCCGCATCTGCTCGATGTGCTCGTTGATGGAGGCATCCTTCTCAATGAAGGTATCGGTGGCCGGCACATAGGCCTCGGGCTGGTAGTAATCATAATAAGAGACGAAATACTCCACCGCATTGTGCGGAAAGAAGGCCTTGAACTCCCCGTAGAGCTGCGCCGCGAGGGTCTTGTTGTGTGCCAGGATGATGGTAGGACGCTGGACCTCCTGGATCACACTGGCGATGGTGAAGGTCTTGCCGCTGCCGGTCACCCCCAGCAGCGTCTGGCCAGCCAGACCGGCCTGCAGGTTAGTCACCAGCCGCCGGATCGCCTCCGGCTGATCACCGGCCGGCTCGAAAGGGGCATTCAGCTGGAAAGGTCGAGACATGGGGGGATTCTGTAGAACGCTCTCTTCGAGTATATTACTCTTTCAAGGTAGTAAATCAGGATTCAGCGTCCCTGTGGTGTTTCGCGGCAAGGCGCAGTGCGCAGGCAATGGTTGTTCCCTTGTCAAGCACTGCAACGCCGCGGCGGAACACCACAGGGGCGCCCGAAGGGTTGGTCTGTCAGCGGCCATGGCGGCGTTGCTCCTCTTGCAAAGGGCGACGGCCATTCGCTGCGAGGAGCGCCTTGCCCTGAACGCTGACAGACCAACTGAATCCTGATTTACTACCTTGAAAGAGTAATATTACACCAATTCCATCATTGTTGAGCACCTGCGTCACTGGAGTCTCCGGCTTGGACATCAAACTCTCAAATCGCGTCGAAGCGATCAAACCCTCCGCCACCCTCGCCATAACCGCCCGCGCCAAGGCCCTGAAGGCAGCCGGCAAGGACATCATCGGCCTGGGTGCCGGTGAGCCCGATTTCGATACGCCGGACCACATCAAGCAGGCTGCAATTCAGGCGATTCGGGACGGCTTCACCAAATATACCGCGGTGGACGGAACCCCGGAGCTGAAACAGGCCGTCATCGACAAGTTCCGGCGCGACAACGGACTGGAATATACCCCGGATCAGATCCTGGTCTCCTGCGGCGGCAAACAGAGCTTCTACAACCTGGCACAGGCGCTGCTCAATCCCGGAGACGAGGTGATCATCCCCGCCCCCTACTGGGTCTCCTATCCCGACATGGTGTTGCTGGCCGGCGGCAAGCCGGTGATCGTGGAAGCGGGAATCGCGCAGGGATTCAAGATCTCGCCGGAACAGCTCGAGACGGCCATAACACCCCGCACCCGCCTGCTGGTGATCAACAGCCCCTCCAATCCCACCGGCGTCGCCTACAGCCGCGAAGAGCTGACGGCGCTGGGCGAGGTGTTGCTCCGCCATCCCGGGATTCTGATCGCCAGTGACGACATGTACGAGCACATCCGCTGGACCGGCGGTCCGTTCGTCAACATCGTCAACGCCTGCCCCGAACTCTATCCTCGTACCATTGTCCTCAATGGTGTCTCCAAAGCCTACTCCATGACCGGCTGGCGTATCGGCTATGCCGGGGGACCAACACCACTGATCGCGGCGATGAAGAAGATCCAGTCGCAAAGCACCTCCAATCCCACCTCCATCTCCCAGGTGGCCGCGCAGGCAGCCCTGGAAGGGGACCAGGGCTGTATCGAGCGGATGGTCGAGGCGTTCAAGGAGCGTCACGACTTCATCACCGATGCCCTGAACCGGATCGACGGTGTTCGCTGCCTCCCTTCCCAAGGGGCCTTCTACGCCTTTCCCCGGATACGGGAGGCCATGCAGAGGCTCCCGGGGGTGGAAAACGATCTCCAGTTTACCGAATACCTGCTGGAAAAAGCGGGAGTGGCCGTCGTTCCCGGCTCCGCGTTCGGCGCACCCGGCTATGTTCGCCTCTCTTTCGCAACCGGCATGGAACAGCTGCAGCGTGCGATGGAGCGGCTGGAATCGGCGGTTCGACGTTCATGAACGGGAGTTCGGGACGCTGGCGGGAAAGACACCCGCAGTTCCCTCCAAATATCCAATTAAACATTCACCACCATTACGCCGATAGGTAACGAGAGAGCGCGGAGAGCGACGAAGCTGTTTCGTATCGTCCGGGTCACACAGAGGTTTCGCGCCTCCTTTTCGCTCGAAACCGTTTCAGTCGCCAACAACCGCTTCGGTGGAGCCATGCAAACGAGCCGTAACCAACCGTTGCCAGACCGGCAGTCGGGCATCACCCTGATCGAGCTGATCGTCACCCTGGCGGTCTTCATCATCGTGGTGAGCGCCGCCGGCCCGGCAATCAGCAAGGTATTGCGCGACAATCGCCTGATTTCTCAGACGAACGGACTGCTCGGGGATCTCAGCTTCGCCCGCAGCGAAGCCATCAAGAGGGGCACACGGGTCACCGTCTGCCAGAGCGAGAACCTGACCTCTTGCAGCAATGACAAGGATGCCTGGCACAAGGGGTGGATCGTCATCGATGCCAACAACAACCTGCTTCGCGTGCACGATCCATTACGTGGAGGCACCGTCCTCACCTTCTCACGGGGCAGCCTCTCATACAAGGGTGACGGCACCTCCACCGGTCTGGCGACCGGCACATTCCGGATCTGTAGCGCTGCCGGGGGCAAGGGCCGCGCCCTGATAGTCGGTCCCACCGGCCGGGTACGCAAACAGAGCCTCGACTGCGGTTGACCCCTTCGAACCCAATCGTTTATCATACGCGCCCTGCCATTCCCCCGTAGCTCAGTTGGTAGAGCAACGGACTGTTAATCCGTCTGTCACTGGTTCGAGTCCAGTCGGGGGAGCCATACAAAAAAGGTTGTGCGATAATCGCACAACCTTTTTTTGTGCGCGTGAGGAGGGGGCAATGAAAAGGCTGTCCATTGCGGAATTGATGGAGACCAGCGGGGTGGGGTTCGGGACCAGCGGGGCGCGCGGTCTGGTGGAGCGGATGACCGATGAGGTCTGTTACAGCTACACGGTGGCGTTCCTGCAGTATCTGGAGCACTCCAGAGGGCTGGGCAACGATACCCCGGTGGCCATCGCCGGAGACCTGCGCCCCAGCACGGAGAGAATCCTGACCGCCTGCGCCGCCGCCATCCGGGACCGCGGCCACCCGCTCATCCACGCCGGTCACATCGCCTCTCCGGCTATCGCCTTCCATGGGTTGACGAAGCGGATCCCCACGCTGATGGTCACCGGCAGCCATATCCCGGATGACCGTAACGGCATCAAATTCAACCATGCGGAGGGAGAGATCCTCAAGGCGGACGAAGCCGGGATCCGGGCGCAACGGATCGAGCTGCCGCCGGACCGGTTTACCCCGGAAGGATCCCTGCGCGCAGCGGAGCCCCTTCCTCCCGCCCAAAACGAAGCCGAGGAGGCGTACATCCGGCGTTACCTGGAGTTCTTCCCGCCGGGCTGTCTGGCAGGACGACGCATCGGCCTCTACGAACACTCCAGTGTGATTCGGGACACCCTCTACCAAATCCTTTCGGGGCTGGGGGCCGAGGTGACGAGGCTGGGCAGGAGTGAACGGTTCATCCCGGTCGATACCGAGGCGATCCGCCAGGAAGACACCGAACTGGCGCGCCAATGGGCCATGGAGCACGGATTCGACTGTATCGTCTCCGCGGACGGAGACGGCGATCGCCCTTTGATCAGCGATGAAAACGGGGAGTGGTTGCGGGGCGACATCGCCGGCATCCTCTGCGCCCGCCACCTCCACGCCCATACCGTGGTGACCCCGGTGAGCAGCAACAGCGCGGTGGAACGCAGCGGCTGGTTTTCCCGGGTGATCCGCACCCGCATCGGATCGCCGTTCGTGATCGCAGCCATGGAGGAGGCCCTGGCAAACGGCGGCACCCCGGTGGTGGGCTATGAAGCCAACGGCGGCTTCCTGACCGGTTCCGACATCGAAAGGGAGGGGAGACAACTGAAGGCCCTGCCCACCCGGGACGCCACCCTCGTCATCCTGGCGATCCTGGAGGCGGCCCGGGAGAAGGAGTGCACCATCAGCCAGCTGCTGACGGAGCTGCCACAGCGCTTTACCGCCAGCGACCGTATCAGGGAATTTCCCACCGAGCAGAGCCGCGCCAGACTGGCCTGGCTCCACCCCCGGGACGAGACGCTTGCCCGGGAGCGAATCCAGGCCACTTTCGGCCGCCATTTCGGGAAAGTGGCGACCATCGACGACACCGACGGTCTGCGCATTACCTTCGCCAACGGAGAGGTGGTTCACCTCCGCCCCTCCGGCAACGCGCCCGAGCTCCGCTGCTACAACGAGGCAGACTCGCGGGAGCGGGTGGAAACCATGCAGGAGATCTGTATGCAGATATTGGAGGGCTGGAAAGGCGGCTGAACCACCACTGCGTCAGCCCGCCACCGACACCGCCGGGACCTCGCAGCCCGCCACCGAACGCAGGTAGTCGCGGAAAGGTCCTCGCAGCTCGGGGTGGTCGAGGGCAAACTCCACCGTCGCCTGCAGATAGCCCAGTTTGCTGCCGCAATCGTAGCGCCGACCGGTAAAACGATAGGAGAGAACCTGTTCGTGGTTCAGCAGTTCGGCAATGGCGTCGGTGAGCTGTATCTCCCCGCCAGCTCCCTTCTCCACACGCTCGAGCAGCTCGAACAGGGCCGGTGAGAGGATATAGCGTCCCACCACTGCCAGATTCGAAGGCGCCTCGGAAGGACTCGGCTTCTCCACGATGGCATCCACCCGGGCGATGCGCTCGTCCACCACGGTGGTGGAGACGATACCGTACTTGTCCGACTCGGAGGGAGGAACCTCTTCGACTCCCAGGATGCTTCCCCCGTGATAGGAGAAGGCCTTGACCATCTCGCTGAGACAACCTTCTCCCTCGCTCTTGATCAGGTCGTCCGCGAGGATGACGGCAAACGGCTCCTGACCCACCAGCGGCCTGGCACACAAAACGGCGTGCCCCAGACCCAATGCCTCCGGCTGGCGGACGTAGAGGCAGACCACCCCTTTGGGCACGATGTCCTGCACCGTCTTCAACAGCTCGTATTTGCCGTCCAGTTCGAGCTTCGACTCCAGCTCGTAGTTCTTGTCGAAATGATCCTCGATGGCGCGCTTGCTGCTGCTGGTGACGAAGATGAGCTCCTCGATCCCGGCTGCAACCGCCTCTTCCACTGCATACTGGATGAGCGGCTTGTCCACCACCGGCAGCATCTCCTTGGGATTCGCCTTGGTGGCGGGCAGAAAGCGGGTACCCAGACCTGCTACCGGGAATACGGCCTTCTTCACTTTTCTCATGGCTTTGATTACCTAAAGTAAGGAGGAAAGTTCCATCAAGCCGGCCACATGATGTGTGACCGGGTTAATTAGTTGTTTTAGCCGATGATAACGAACTCTCCGATGCGCTTTCAAGTACCGGAGGCCAACCGGTGCGCCCAGCGGGTGGTCTCCGGCAGGCGGTAGCGGGTGACGCAGGCCATCACATACTCGATGGCGGTGGCGAGGGTCACGCAATGACCGGGGGAGACATAGAGCGGCCTGACCCCTTTCCGACTGCGCAGTACGGCACCGATGATTTCACCCTTGTCCTCCAGGGGAACCCATCTGCCCCGCTCGTCGGGCACCTCTTCATGGTGCCCGACGAGACGACTCTTCGCCACCCCAATGGAGGGGATACCGCTCAACACCCCGAGATGACAGGCGATGCCGAAACGGCGCGGATGGGCGATCCCCTGCCCATCGACGAGCAGCAGGTCCGGTGACTCCCGCAGTTGTCTCAGGGCCTCGAGCACTGCGGGCGCCTCACGAAAGGAGAGCAGGCCGGGGACGTAGGGAAACCGGGTAGGCTGACGGACGATGGATTGATCCACCAGCTCCAGACCCGGAAACTCCAGAACCGCCACTGCGGCGCGGGTGACCGTGTTGCCCTGCTCGAATCCCACATCCACCCCTGCAACCCGTTTCACCTCATCGAAGCAGTCTTCAAGGCGAACCAGTTCACGCAGCCGCTGCTGAATGGCAATCGCCTCTCTGGGGGAGACGCCCCAGCGGTGAATCTCTCCCTGCTTCACGACGACACCGCCGCCAGCTGTCGCTGCGCGATCTCACCCATGGTCAGGGACTCCATCCCGTACTCCTCTTTGAGCAGGCGGTAGTGGACGAGAACCTGCTGCAAGAATTCCAGGTTGGCTTCGATATCCGCGCCGAAGTTGTGAGGGTGCCACCAGAGGTGGTAGAGCAGGGCATTGCGCGCGGCATGACTCATCTCGTTTTTGATGCGCCGCAAGCGCAATGGCTCCAGCGGTGCAGCCACCCGGGAAACGGGCCGCAACAGACGACTCGCCGGGACATTGAACGGGACCTCCCTCCCCATCACTCCTGCATCATGGCCGTTATATCCCGACAGATTGAGGTAAACGTCGGCCAGGCGTGCCAGGCGTTTCGAGCGAGCTTCTCCATCGGTGGTGGACGCCTCGTACATCCAGCTCCGCTGATTCCCCCGGTAGGCGATGATCCCGTGCTTCGCACATATGGAGAGATACTCCTCGTTGAACTGGTTGCGGGGAAACACCAGACTGCGTAACTCGATCCCCTGCCGGGCGGCAATCTGCTGCGCCGCTCGAAGATCGGCGCTGAAGGCGGCGGCCGTCTGCCCTTCCTCCAGACAATAGTAGTGGGAGAAGGTATGGGTCGCCACCTCCTGCCCAGGGGTAACGGCGATCTGTTCTATGAGAGAGGGAGCGTAGTGAAGGGGATCCTCCTCCTCGCTGTTGCCGGTCCGGGCTATGTGGGGGTAAGGGGAGAGATCTTCCCGCGTATACTCGGGGAGGATGGTCGGCAGATTCTCCAGCAGTTCGTCCCGCCCGGAGAAAAACAGGAAGCCGACGGTCGCCCAGGTGGCATGAATACCATGTTCTGAAAACAATTTCAGCATCCCGGGGATGGCCTCCCGGACGCCGAGCAGGTTCTCCCGGTACGTTTCCCGGGCAAAGCCCTCCAGATCCCCCCAACGCAACTCGAAATCCAGAGAGATGGTTAAAACGCCCGTTTCATCTTCAAACTTCACACAGCTACCTCGACAGATTCCGCGTATCTTCATGACGCTCGCATCCTTGCAAAAGGACACATACCGTTTACTCTCCGGGTATTGTTCTCCGGACAAAGATTGGGGTATTTTAATAAGTCAAGCAAGCAAATCAGCTGGAGAGGGGGGAGCCGATCGAATGGCGTTTGATGCTTCGAGCAAGCTTTGAGCGCTATTCTATCGTCGCCAGCCAAATATGCAATCAGAGATCGCAAACCATGCCCACCCGCCACTGCGGGTAGGTATTCTGCTGGATTCCATCCATCAGCCCCGTTGGGCGCACGAAGCCATTCGCTGGGTCAGCGCTTCACCGGCGGTCGAGATCGTCGCCATCTTCCTGGACGCATCACTGCTGGACAGGGAGCCCGACGATCCTATGGTGAAGGGCTGGAGCCACCTTTTCTATCGGGTCTTTTGCCAGTTCGACAAGAACAAGTTCCTGGAGGGCCCGAACGTCCTGCAGCGTAACGACATCAGCGACTTGGTCCAGGAGTTCCCCTGGCATGAGATCCGGCTCGTTCACAACGGCGAGGACACCACCTTTTCCACAGCAGACGCCACTCACATCCGAGAACAGCAGCTGGATGTGCTCCTTTTCCCGGGTGAAAAAGGATACTGGGGCCCGATTCCCCGTCTCGCCCGCTATGGGCTTTGGGCCTTCCAGTTCGGTGATCACCAGCCCCCCGCCTTCTGGGAAGTGGTGGAAGGTATCCCGACCATCCCGTCTGGCCTCTACATCTGCGCCGATGAGGAAACGGAAGAGCGCCAGATCTATGGCTCGGTCGCGCCTGGAGACAACATATCACCGGCGGTGATCAGAAATCACATCTATCTGAAAACCGCCCGGTTTGCGGTCCGTAAGCTGGAGCAGCTACACCACTTTGGCCCTCGGGCGCTGGAGCCGGAGCTGTGTCCCTGCCCAGATGCCGACGAATCACTCCCCTCTCCCAAGGGGGATGGAACACCAAACAACCTGCAGATGACATGGGCCTTTTCACGCCTCGTGGGTGGATTCCTGAAAGATGTCTACAAGCGGAAGGTGGATATGGAGGCGCGTTGGGACATCGCGTTCCGTTTTGGGGGGGATCCCCTGGACATCAGCGGACTGCAGGTCATATCCCCGCCCAAAGGAGGATTTTGGGCCGACCCGTTCCCCTGGCGGCATGAAGGCAGATACTACATCTTTTTCGAAGAACTGATGTTTTCGGACGAGAAAGGGATCCTGCGAGTAATGGAGGTAAAACGGGACGGAAGCGTGGGAGAGCCGGTCACCATTCTGGAGAAGGACTACCACCTCTCCTATCCGTTCCTGTTCGAATGGGAAGGAGAGCTCTACATGCTGCCGGAGACGATGCAAAACAACACCATCGAGCTCTACCGCTGCGTCTCCTTCCCCGACAAGTGGGAGCTGCACAAGGTGTTGATGGAGGGGGTCAAGGCGGTGGATGCCACCCTGCTGCAGCGTGATGGCCGCTGGTGGATGTTCGTCAGCCTGGCGGTGAACAACGGCGAGGCATGGGACGAGGTATCACTCTTCTTCGCCGACAGCCCGTTCGGGCCCTGGACCCCCCACCCATGCAGCCCTGTCCGCTCCGACGTACGCGCGGCCCGACCCGGCGGATGGCTGTTCGAACAGGACGGCCGGCTTCTGCGGCCTGCCCAGGACTGCTCCGTCTGCTACGGCTACGCACTCTCCATCAATGAGGTGACCCGTCTCGACACGGAGCACTATGAAGAGGTGGAAGTACAGCGGATTCTGCCCCGCCCCGAACTGGAGGAAATGGGGATCCATACCATCAATCGGGCGGGCGATCTCATCGTCTTCGATCGCTTCGCGGCCAGGACCAAAAGAAAGAAACTGCCTTAGAGACTCCTTTCCCGGAAATGACTCACCCGGCTACTAGGATTCCACTACGAGAGGCTGGAACCAAACATGCGGGGGGTCACCCATTAGCCTGCCCCCGGTCACCCATTAGCCTGCCCCCGGTCAACAGCCAAAACCTGACCCTGCTGCAAAACAGCATCCTATCGATATCATCCACCGCCGTTACGCCTGTCGCACCCGTTATGTCATAGTCTTTGGCATCGGAGGCAAATACACTCCGCACCAGTCA
>WFNS01000144.1 GCA_015488495.1 Gammaproteobacteria bacterium
ATCCTCCTCACGCTTGTAGATGGCGCCGGAGGGGCAGGCCGCCACGCAGGCCGGATTCAGGCAGTGGTTGCAGAGCCGCGGCAGGTACATGTGGAAGGTCTTCTCGAAGTCCGCATACATCTGCTTCTGGATGCCTTCGAAGTTCTTGTCCTTGGACCGCTTCTCGAACTCGCCCGCCAGGTCATCCTCCCAGTTCGGCCCCCAGTGGATTTTCTCCATCCGCTCGCCGGTGATCTGCGATACCGGGCGCGCAGTGGGAGCTGCTTCGGATAGCGGTTTGTTCTGCAGCTTCTGATAGTCGTAGTCGAACGGCTCGTAGTAGTCGTCGATCTGCGGCATGTCCGGATTGTTGAAGATGTTGATCAGCTTGCTCAGACGGCCACCGGATTTCAGCTCCAGTTTGCCGTCACGCTTCTCCCAACCTCCTCTCCATTTGTCCTGATTCTCCCACTCCTTCGGAAATCCGACACCGGGCTTGCTCTCCACGTTGTTGAACCAGGCGTACTCCACCCCCTTGCGGTTGGTCCAGAGATTCTTGCAGGTGACTGAACAGGTGTGACAGCCGATACACTTGTCCAGGTTCAGTACCATACCAATTTGTGCGCGGATCTTCATGCTGTTTCTCTCCTCAGTTCTTGATCCCGGCCGGATTGAGTTGGGCTTCGCGCTCCGGTGTCAGCGGGCGCTCCAGCCAATCGATGTTCTTGTCCTCGATCTTGTGGAGGATGACGTGCTCATCACGCTGACAACCGACCGTGCCGTAATAGTTGAAGAAGTAGGACAACTGGGCGTAACCACCGATCATGTGGGTCGGCTTGACGATGACCCTGGTCACGCTGTTGAGGATACCGCCCCGCTTCCCGGTGGTGTTGGAACCGGGTACGTTGACGTTTTTCTCCTGGGCGTGATACATCAGCGCCATGCCCCGCGGGACGCGCTGACTGACCACCACGCGGGCCACCGTGGCACCGTTGGTGTTGACCGCCTCCACCCAGTCGTTGTCCTGCAATCCGATCTGTTTGGCATCCTCTTCCGCCACCCAAATGTAGGGACCACCGCGGAACAGGGTAAGCATGCGCAGGTTGTCCTGATAGGTGGAGTGGATACCCCATTTGGAGTGCGGGGTAATCCAGTTGAGCACCAGGTGCTTCTTGCCCTTGAGCTTGGTCGCCAGCTGCTCCGGCAGATCGTGATGTGCCTTCATGTCGATGGGCGGCCGATAGGCGCAGAAGCCCTCACCGAAGTCCAGCATCCACTCATGATCCTGATAGAACTGCGCCCGGCCGGTGAGGGTCCGGAATGGGATGTATTCGTGGATGTTGGTATAGCCGGCGTTGTAGCTGACCTTCTCCGATTCGATACCCGACCAGGTGGGGGCCGTGATGATCTTGCGCGGCTGGGATTGCAGATCCCGGTAGGTGATCTTCTCCTCGTGACGACCTTCATACAGATGGCTGTGATCCACGCCGGTCTTCTTGGAGAGGGCCTGCCACGACTTGTGGGCCACCTCGCCGTTGGTCTCGGGCGCCATGCGCATCACCGCATCGCAGACACCGATGTCCTCTTCGAGTGACGGCATGCCCTGGCTGATGCCTTCCTCCCTGATGACGCCGTTCAGCTCCTTGAGCTCTTCATACTCCTGCTCGGTATTCCAGTCGAGCCCCTTGACGCCATTGCCCACCTTGACCATCAGCGGGCCCAGTGCACAATACTTCTTGTAGGTATTGTGATAGTCCCGTTCGATCACTTTCAGCAGCGGCAGGGTCTTGCCGGGCACCGGCTCGCACTCCCCTTTCTTCCAGTCCTTGACCTGGCCGAGCGGCTGGGCGAGGGCGGCAGGGGTGTCGTGCAGCATCGGCAACGCCACCACGTCCTTGCGGGTACCCAGATGGGTTTCTGCCAGCTCGGAGAAACGCTTGGCGATGGTGCGGAAGATCTGCCAGTCCGATTTTGACTCCCAGGCCGGGTTCACCGCTGCATCCAGCGGATGGATGAAGGGGTGCATATCGGTGGTGTTGATATCGCTCTTTTCATACCACGTAGCGGTGGGCAGGACGATATCCGAGTAGGCTCCGGTGGAGTTGAGGCGGAAGTTGATGTCCACCATCAGATCCAGTTTGCCCACCGGTGATTTCTCCCGCCACTTGATCTCCTTGGAGCGCTGGCCTTCGACGCCTTCCTGCATGACGCCGTTCTGGGCACCGACCAGGTGCTTGAGGAAATACTCGTGCCCCTTGGCCGAACAGCCCAGCAGATTGGCCCGCCAGACGAACAGGTTGCGCGGGAAGCTTTCCGGGGCGTCGATGTCCTCGGAGGCAAATGCCAGATCGCCACTCTTGAGCTGATCGATCATGTAGGCAGCGACCCCGGCCTCGTCGGTGGCACCGGATTGTTCTGCCTCGGCCACGATGTCCAGCGGATTCTTGTTGAAGTGCGGAGCGGATGGCAACCAGCCGAGCCGCTGGGCCACCACGTTGTAGTCCACCAGCTGGTAGCCCTTGTACTTCGCCTTCGCGGTGGGCGCCAGGACGTCGTCCGCTTCCACCTTTTCGTACCGCCACTGGTCGGTATGCAGATACCAGTAGGAGGTGCTGTTCATGTGGCGCGGGGGACGGTGCCAGTCGAGACCGAAGGCGATGGGTGCCCAGCCGGCCTGCGGACGCAGCTTCTCCTGACCCACGTAGTGGGCCCAGCCGCCTCCGGATTGCCCCACGCAGCCGCAGATGTGCAGCAGGTTCATGATGGCCCGGTAGTGCATGTCGTTGTGGTACCAGTGGTTGATGGCGGCACCCAGGATAACCATCGACTTGCCCCGGGTCTTGGAGGCATTCTCCGCAAACTCATGTCCGGTACGCGTCAGGTCCTCCCGTTTGACGCCGGTGATCTTCTCGGCCCAGGCGGGGGTGTAGGGCACCGATTCGTCGTCATATGAGGTGGCGAGGTTGTCACCCAGCCCGCGATCGATACCGTACTGTGCCACCTGAAGATCGAACACCGAGGCCACGTGGACGGTATCACCCGAGGCCAGCCTGATCTTGCGCACCGGCACCTTGCGGATCAGCAGATTCTCCTCGTCAGGTGTGAAGTGGGGGAAGGCGACATCCACTACGTCGTCACTGTGTCCCAGGCAGGAGAGTTCGGGATCGATCTCCTTCTGCTCCTTGCCGCTCTTGCGGTGCAGGTTCCAGCGACCCTCTTCACCCCAGCGGAATCCCACCGAACCATTCGGGCAGACGAAGCTGTTGCTGCTGCTGTCATAGACGATGGTCTTCCACTCGGGATTGTTCTCCTCGTCCAGATTGCCGTCGAAGTCGGAAGCCCGCAGATAGCGATCCGAAATGAACCGGTCTCCATCCTGGCGCAGAATCACCTGCATGGGGAAATCGGTATAGGTCTTGGCATATTCGGTGAAGTAGGGGTCCTGCCTGTCGATGTGGAACTCCTTGAGCGCCACGTGCCCCATGGCCAGGAAGGCAGCAGAGTCGGTGCCCTGTTTGACCGGCATCCAGAGATCGGCGAATTTCACGTACTCGGCATAGTCCGGTGCCATGGAGACCACCTTGGTGCCGTTGTAACGGGCCTCGATGGCAAAGTGGGCGTCCGGCGTCCGGGTCATGGGCAGGTTGGCGCCGCATACGATGAGATACTTGGAGTTGTACCAGTCGGCCGATTCCGGAACATCGGTCTGCTCACCCCATACCTGGGGAGAGGCGGGCGGCAGGTCGCAGTACCAGTCGTAGAACGAACCGCAGGCACCCCCAATCAAGGAGAGATAGCGGGAACCGGCGGCGTAGCTGATCATGGACATGGCGGGAATGGGGGAGAAGCCGTAGATCCGGTCGGGTCCCCATTTCTTTATGGTATAGACGTTTGCCGCTGCGATGATCTCGGTGACCTCGTCCCAGGTGCTGCGCACGAATCCTCCCAGACCACGCACCGCGGTGTAGCGCTTGCGCTTGTCGGGATCCGACTGGATGGCTTCCCAGGCCTCCACCGGATCCTTGCCGCTGGCCCGCTCCTTCCGGTAGAGATCCACCAGACGGCCACGGATCAGGGGATACTTGATGCGGTGCGGGCTATAGAGATACCAGGAGAAACTGGCGCCCCGTTGGCATCCCCGTGGCTCGTGATTGGGCATGTCGGTACGGGTGCGGGGATAATCGGTCTGTTGCATTTCATAGGCCACCAGACCGTTCTTCACGAAGATCTTCCAGGAGCAGCCGCCTGTGCAGTTGACCCCGTGGGTGGAGCGCACCACTTTGTCGAAGCGCCAACGGCTCCGGTAGGCATCTTCCCATTCACGGTCATCGTCAGTCGTGATGCCGTGCCCATCGGAAAACGTCTCATGAACCTTTTTGAAGTATTTCAGCCGGTCGAGAAAGTGACTCATTATCTGATTCTCCTGATTAACCGAATCGTTGTCTTGTCTTGTGTCCCTCGGGGCCGGGAAGAAACGGAGTCCTTCCCGGCCCCTCAGGGGTTCACCGCCTGATTCCCATCAGGGATTGTCGTGCTCCCGCTTGGGTCCAAGGTAATACCACCAGTTGAGCACTAGGCAAACGAAGTAGAAGATGGCGAAGCCGTACAAGGCGTACTCGGGGGTTGCTGCCTTGATCTGCTCGCCGAACACCTTGGGAATGATGAACGCGCCGTAGGCCGCCACTGCGGAAGTCCATCCCAGTACCGGACCTGCATGCTCCTTGGTAAACACCATGGCGATGGTGCGGAACGTGGAGCCGTTACCGATGCCGGTCGCTGCGAACAGCACCAGGAACAGCAGGAAGAATGGTACGAAGTACTCTTCCGGAGTGGCCGATTGATATGCCGCCTTCAGGAAGTAGGCCACCCCGAGGGCGCAGATGATCATCACGATGGATACGTAGTGGGTCACCCGGGCACCACCCACCTTGTCCGACATCCAGCCACCCAGGGGACGGATGAGGGCGCCGATGAAGGGACCCATCCAGGCATACATGAGGGCTGAGGGACCATTCGGGTTGGCCGTATCATGGGTCATTACGCCGTCCACCACGATGTGCTGGAATCCAAATACCACCTTGATGGCCAGGGCAAAACCGGCGGAGTAGCCGATGAAGCTGCCGAAGGTCATGGTGTAGATGATGCTCATGATCCAGGTGTGCTTGTGCTTGAAGATGGCGTAGCTGCGGTTGAGGATGGGTTTGACCTCACCGGGGATCAGCTTGAGCAGGAAGACGGTGGCGGCAATCACACCGGCGATGACCGGCCATTTGGCCCAGCTCGGTGCACCGAGACCCACCGGCGCTGGGAGGATGATGTAGAGCCCGATGGCTGCAGTAATAAATCCCATCGCCAGCATGCCGGTGATCTTCATGGCGCTGTTGAAGAAGCCACCAATATGGGGTGACACCTCTTCGGTACGGATGTTGTTCATACCGAAGTAGCCGATGATCACCAGCGGAATGAGGGCTACCAGCCAGACATAACCTGCGTTGTGAATCCAGGTCTCCGCCCCGGCGGGAATCTTGCCGATCAGGGTACCGGAGGTGTTCTCCAAGATCATCGGAGCACCACCGAAAATGCCGGCGGTCATCACCAAGGGGATGACGATCTGCATGGTGGTCACTCCGGCATTACCCAGACCGGCGTTCAGTCCTAGGGCCAGCCCCTGCATCCGACGCGGGAAGAAGAAACTGATATTGGACATGGAAGAGGCGAAGTTACCGCCACCGATGCCGGAAAGGAATGCCAGGACCTGGAATACCCACAGCGGGGTCTCCTTGCTCTGTAGTGCCAGGCCGGTACCCAGTGCGGGGATGATGAGCAGCGCGGTGGTGAATACGATGGTGTTTCGCCCGCCGGCGATTCGGATGAAGAAGCTGTTGGGGATCCGTAACGTGGCGCCGGTCAGTCCGGCGATGGCCGCCAGGGTAAACAGCTCCGGCTTGGTAAAGGGAAACCCGAGGTTGATCATCTGTACCGTGATGATTCCCCAGTAGAGCCAGACCGCAAACGCGCAGAGCAGGCTGGGTATGGATATCCACAGGTTTCGGTTTGCGATCTTCTTGCCTTCTTTTTCCCAAAATTCGGTGTCTTCAGGATCCCATTTCGTTATATCTGTCATGGTCTGTTTCCTCTTCTTCACCTGTTTCTCAAAACCGGGGGGGTCCGGCCGTTTGTGTCATCGTTGTAGGGCGTAAAAAACCATGAAAAGGGATTCAATACAACGGGTGAAAAATGCTGGAGAAGAGGGGATTTACCACCAAATGGGTACAGGCGGTAAATATCGTAATCAATTGAATAACAAGCTATTTTGTATGCATGATGGGCCACCGACGACCCATGTGGATAGCCGTTGGTTTTTTGTGGGTACCCCGATATAACCGACCCGCTCACGAAGCCGGACTGCGTGTGGCGAAGTTCGATGTTATAGTGGGGCGTCAGTGGACGAGCGAGGGAGCAAACAGAGAATGAACATCGTGAAATTCCTGAAAGGGTGTTTCCCGGCCAACGTCAATCGCTCCGAAAGGGTGGTTCGTCTGGTGGTCGGCGTCGCCCTGCTGGGTCTCTCATTCTCGGATGCAGTCACTCCAACCCAGGAGTTCTGGCTGGTTCTCCTGGGATGGTTGGGAGTGCTGTCGGGGCTCATCGGTCACTGCCCGGTTTACGGGCTGTTCGGCAAGAGCACCCTGAAAGACGGGGAGGGCTGACGTCTGCCGCGGTGAAGGCTACGCGACGCTGTGCAGCGAGAAGGCGGAGATGGCCTCATTGATCTCCTTTTCGATGTCGTCCAATGTTTCGTCGAGGCTATCGGATTCCAGTCCCAGCAGCTCCCAGGCCTCGGGATCAGGCTCCAGATTCTGGCGGTAGAGCAGCAATCCGGGATTGATGGAGTCGGCAACCACGTTGGCCAAGTGGGCGATGGCCTTGTACTTTCCTGCAATCCCGGTGTCACCCAGTTGATGGTGACAGGCGACTGCTTCCACCAGCGTCTCCGGGATGTTCCAGTAGCGCAGCAGTGTCGAACCGACGATGGCGTGATCGAAGCCGATGATGGCACGCTCGGCCTCATACAAGGGACAGTTCTTGCGCCGGGCGTGGTTGATGGCCTCCTTGGCCAGGGTCGGGATGGTGCTGTAGATGATCAGGCTGCCCAGGTCGTGCAGCAGGCCGGCGATGAAGTAGTGCTCGGAGTCGTGCTCCTTGGCCAGCTTGGCGATGGCCCGGGCGACCACGGCGGCGGAGAAGCTGTGACGCCAGAAGGTCTCCATGGTGACGAACTGGTTCGGCAGATTGGCAAACTGGCGGATGGTGGAACTGGCCAGGGCCAGGAGACGCAGCTGCTGGGTGCCGACGATGGTGACCGCAAGGGAGATGGTATCGATCTGCGAGGGGAAACCGTAGAAAGGGCTGTTGACGATACGCAGAAGCCGCGCCGACAGCGCTGGATCCTCGCTGATGATATCGCTGATGTCCTTGGCGGTGCTGTAGGGATCATCGACCGCCTGATTGAGCCGTATCACGATCTCTGGCAGAGAGGCCAGTTCAATATTTTGCCGAATCAGATCATCAGGACACAGAGAAGCCATAGCTATTTCCTTTCTTTTTGTATCTAGAGAGGTCGGGTTTCGTTACATTAACGGTCGCTGATAAAAAAACTTGACCTTTCGGATACTTCCCCCCATTCGCCTGCTACGATGGTTCGCATAATGTATATTATGTTAAATAACATATGGGGCGATGAGATGATGGCGGACCCGAATCCGGGACCGCCACTCCTACGCGTCGCTGAGCCGGGCCCGCAGCCGCGCGTACGAACGGCTCAGGATCTGGCTGATGCGTGATTCGCTGACCCCCAGCACTCCGCCGATCTCCCGCAGGTTGAGCTCCTTGTCGTAGTACATGGAGAGCACCATCCGTTCCCGCTCGGGCAGTGACGCGATGGCCTCCGCCAGCCGATGGCGGAACCGGTCGTTCTCCACCTCGTCGAGCGGATTGGCTCCGTTGCCGGCAATGGTGTTCAGCGGATCCTGCTCGTTGCCAAGGTCATCGAGGTTGAAGATCCTGCTGTTGCAGCTGTCCCGCAGAATCTTGTAGTACTCGGATGGCGATACTCCCATTTCGGCGATCACCTCCTCGTCCCGGGCGTCCCGGCCGGTACGGTTCTCGACCGCCTGCACGGCGGCGGAAAGGCTTCTCGCCTTGCGATGAACCGATTTGGGCGCCCAGTCGTTGCGGCGCAGTTCGTCGATCATCGCTCCCCGGATACGCAAGGTGGCATAGGTCTCGAAACTTGCCCCCTGGCTGGCGTCGTAACGGCGAGCTGCATCCAGCAGGCCGAGCATGCCGGCCTGGATCATGTCGTCTGCCGAGACGTTACCGGGCAGGCGTCCCAGCAGATGATGCGCTATCCGCTTCACCAGCGGGGTGTGAAGTTTCACCAGTTCTTCGGAGACGCCGATATCGACTGAAACATCGGTGACTCGAGTGTTGTCATAAGCTACTGCTGTTCCCACGATACTCACTCCACGGCTGTTCCCGCTGCAGATACGCTCCGCAACAGGAGGTTTCTGACCTCTGCCGGAAAATTGGACACGTCAGTGAGCTGAGTGGCGGTATTCCGGCGCTACTTGTGCAGAAAGTAGAGACACTGCACGCCGGATGTCTGAAGAACCTGTTGCGCGGGGCTACGTCGGGATTTGAAGCCCATTGCCCGGCATCCGTATGGAAAGGCGGCTTGCCAGGTAATGTAGAAATGCCGACATTTGTAGCAGTCAATCCTGTTTGAGCGCTTCTCTTCAGGCATCCTGCCGTGGGAGATGCAAAAAGTGTTCCCGATAATAGGCGAGCTCGCGAATGGAGTCGTGGATGTCCGCCAGAGCAAGGTGGGTGGACTGTTTGGTGAAGGATTTGTAGATCTCGGGCGCCCAGCGACGGGCCAGTTCCTTGATGGTGCTCACATCGAGGTTACGGTAGTGGAACCATGCCTCCAGCCTCGGCATGCAACGGGCAAGGAAACGGCGATCCTGGCAGATGCTGTTGCCGCACATGGGAGAGGCGCCGGCTGGGACGTACCGCTCCAGGAAAGCCAGCGTTCGGGCCTCTGCCTCCGCCTCGTCGATGGTACTCTTGCGTACGCGATCCACCAAACCGGACTTGGTATGCTGGGTGGTATTCCATTCGTCCATGCCCGCCAGCAGCCTCTCTTCCTGATGGATCGCAAGTACCGGCCCCTCTGCGAGCACGTTGAGCTGACTATCGGTGACGACGGTGGCGATTTCGATGATCGCGTCCCGTGTGGTGTCCAGACCGGTCATCTCCAGGTCGATCCAGATGAGGTTGTCTCGGTTGGGTTCCATAGAGGTCTCCACAAGGTCTGCAACGAATGGCGAGCCCGAACGTTTTCGGGTTAATATGA
>WFNS01000145.1 GCA_015488495.1 Gammaproteobacteria bacterium
CATATATTGTTGCCGGGTTAATAAATTCGCAAGGAGACGCATGATGATTTGACCTTTTCTTGGCCTTTTCACCGTGCCAGCCCCCCGGCGGGCAAATTGGCCGCAAACCCGATTTTCGCTACACTTGCCTGGATGAGCGCAGAGAAACCGCGACACACCCCGTTGATGCAGCAGTATCTGAGCATCAAGGCGGAACATCCCGACATCCTGCTCTTCTTCCGCATGGGGGACTTCTACGAGCTCTTCTACGACGACGCCCGCAAGGCGGCCCGGTTACTGAACATCAGCCTCACCACCCGCGGGAAATCGGCCGGCGAACCGATCCCGATGGCAGGGGTCCCCTACCACGCGGTGGACAGCTATCTGGCCAAACTGGTCAAACTGGGAGAGTCGGTGGCCATCTGCGAACAGATCGGCGACCCTGCCACGAGCAAGGGACCGGTGGAGCGCCGGGTGACCCGTATCGTCACCCCTGGCACCATCACCGAGGAAGCGCTGCTGGAGGAGCGTCGTGACAATCTGATCGCCGCCCTCCACGCGCAGGGAGGGCGTTTCGGGCTGGCCTGGATGGAGGTGAGCAGCGGCCGTTTTCTGGCCATGGAGCTGGACGGTGAAGAGGCGCTGACCAGTGAGCTGGAGCGGCTGCGGCCGGCGGAGCTGATCGTCGATGAAAACGGTTCACTCCCCTTTCTCAGCGATCGGAAAGGGGTACAGCGCCTTCCACCCTGGCATTTCGAGCCGGAGACCGCCCGGCGACTGCTCTGCAAACAGTTTGGTACCCGGGACCTGGCCGGCTTCGGCTGCGAACCATTTCCCCTCGCGGTGAGCGCCGCGGGTGCCCTGCTCCATTACGTGAACAACACCCAGCGCAGCCATCTGCCGCACATCGGTGCCCTGCACGTGGAGCGGCGGGAGGAGAGCATCATCCTGGACGCGGCCAGCCGCCGCAACCTGGAGCTGGAGACCAGCCTCTCCGGCCATTCCGAACAGACCCTGGCCGCCATTCTCGACCACACCGCCACCCCCATGGGAGGACGGCTGCTGCGGCGCTGGCTCAACCGGCCGCTGCGGGATCAGGCCGCCGTGGAGAGGCGGCATCAGGCGGTGGCCACGCTGCTGGACGACTCCGGCTACGAAGCGCTCCACGAACGGTTACGGGGTATCGGAGACGTGGAGCGTATCCTCACCCGCATCGCCCTGCGCTCGGCGAGGCCCGCCGACCTGGTCCAGCTGCGAACCGCGCTGGGCCGGTTACCGGAACTCCGGGCCCTGCTGAAGCAGAGGAAGACCCCACTGCTTGCCGATCTGCATCGGCGCATCGGTGAATTTCCGGAACTGCTGGATCTGCTGGAGCGGGCGGTGGTGGAGTCCCCGCCCCAACTCATCCGGGACGGCGGCGTCATCGCCCCCGGTTTCGACACCGAACTGGACGAGCTGCGCGCCTTGCAGCAGAACGCCGGCGACTACCTCCTCCAGCTGGAACGACGCGAACGGGAGCAGACCGGCATCGCCACCCTCAAGGTGAGCTACAACCGGGTGCACGGCTACTACATCGAGGTGAGCCGCGTCCACTCCGACACCATTCCCGACCACTACCAGCGCCGGCAGACCCTGAAAGGGGCCGAGCGCTACATCACCCCGGAACTCAAGGCGTTCGAGGACAAGGTGCTGAGCGCCAATGAGCGGGCGCTGGCCCGGGAGAAACGGATCTACGAACAGCTGCTGGATCGGATAGCCGAAAAACTGACCGAACTGCAGCGATGCGCCGCCGCACTGGCCGAGCTGGATGCCCTCAACAATCTGGCAGAACGGGCCGCCTCCCTCGACTGGGTCACACCATCCTTCACCGATCGGCCGGAGATCCGCATCATCGGGGGACGCCATCCGGTGGTGGAGCAGCTACAGGAAAACCCTTTCGTTCCCAACGACCTCCTGCTGGATCACCAGCGCCGCATGCTGCTGATCACCGGCCCCAACATGGGCGGCAAGTCCACCTACATGCGCCAGACCGCCCTCATCGTGCTGCTCGCCTACATGGGGAGCTTCGTTCCGGCCCGGGAAGCGCTCATCGGCCCCGTGGACCGCATCTTCACCCGCATCGGCGCCTCCGACGAACTGGCCAGCGGCCGCTCCACCTTCATGGTGGAGATGACCGAAACCGCCAACATCCTGCACAACGCCACCCGCGACAGCCTGGTACTGATGGACGAGATCGGCCGGGGTACCAGCACCTTCGACGGACTCTCCCTCGCCTGGGCCAGCGCCCTGCACCTGGTCCGCGAGATCGGTGCCTTCACCCTCTTCGCGACCCATTACTTCGAGCTCACGCGACTCCCCGAGATGGTCCCCGGTGTAGCCAACGTCCATCTCGATGCCAAGGAGGTGGATGAGCACATCGTCTTCCTGCACAGCGTCAAGGAGGGACCCGCCAGCCAGAGCTACGGCCTACAGGTGGCGGCCCTGGCCGGCGTGCCGCGAGAGGTGATTCAGCGGGCACGCCAGAAGTTGGGAGAGCTGGAACGACACCGCCCCTCCAGGCAGAGGGGCGCCGGCGGGACGCAACCGGTTCTCTTCACACCACCGCCCCCACCCTCTCCCATAGAGCAGGCAGTGGCCGATCTGGATCCGGACGGACTCACCCCGCGCCAGGCACTGGAAGCACTCTACCGGCTACGGGAGCTGCTGGAAAAGAGGGGTCGGCGGGAGTCCTGAGTCGCGATATGCGACATTTTCCCGGGCTTCGACATCGAGCGCGGGAAAAGATATGGAACGCCGGACACCGGGACTCGTCAAGCCGGTGTCCGGGTGGTACAGCGAGCTGGTAGACGGGCGGGTCAGCCGCGCGCCGCCCTGCGGCGGTCAAGGCCTTTCTCCTCCTGCGACTCCGGCTCTTCTCCTCTGGGGGAGAGATGACGGGGAGCCAGTTCCGCCCGTACCTGGATGTACTTGACGTCGCGAAACAGCGGCGTACTTTCACCCGCCGCCGATTCATACTCCAGCATCACCTCGATGCCATTACCCTCCTGCGCGGCAAGGGTCAACATCTCCGCCATATGGTCGGCACGCCCTGGCAGGATATTCCGGTCGTACTCGATACGGAACCAAGCCGGCTCGTTGTCGAGCATGAAGCAGAGGATC
>WFNS01000146.1 GCA_015488495.1 Gammaproteobacteria bacterium
CTTTCCACTGCTCGCTGGTGGCAACGGTGATATTGGCCACCGCACCCCCGTTGGGCATGTAGCGAACCTCGGGATCGTTACCCAGATTACCGATCAGAATGACCTTGTTGACGCCTCTTGCCATGATCTTCTCCTATCTCTCCATCTCACTCGAATAGTTGGCCAAAGCGGCCTCATCGACACGCTCCATGTCCACCTTCAGATAGGCGACCCCATCTTCCGGAAGAACCAGTGCCTCTTCGACCCCCTCCTCTTGCAGCAGCCGTCTAGCCAGCGCTTCCGCCTGCCGCGCATCCACCTCTCCTACCTTGATCAAATAGCTGCTCAGATAAGGGGGCTCGCGCATGGTCACCGCAAGCAGGAACCAGATGGCACTGACCGCCGCGCTGAACAGGAACACGCCGCTGGTGCCATAACGACCGCTGAGCCAGCCGCCCATGAAGCCACCCGCGAAGGCGCCGAGAAACTGGGCGCTGGAGTAGACCCCCATGGCGGTTCCCTTGCTCCAGGCGGGGGCGATCTTGGCCACCAGCGACGGCAGACTGGCCTCCAGCAGATTGAAGGCAGTGAAGAACAGCAACAGGGCGCCCACCATCCCCGCCACGCTGCCGTTCGCCAGCCACATGCCGATCATCGCCACCCCCAGCACCAGGATGGCGCCAGAGAACACCTGTTTCATGCGCCGCTTCTTCTCGGCGATGATGATAAACGGAACCATCGCCACAAAGGCCGCCAGCATCACCGGCAGATAGATGTGCCAGTGCTGGTTCACCGGCAACCCGGCCCCGTCGCGCAGGATGTGCGGCACCACCACGAATATCGCGGTGAGCGCCATGTGCAGGGAGAAGATGCCGAAGTCGAGACGCAGCAACTGGCGGTTGGACAGCACGTCACGGAACTGCTCCGGTACCGCCTCGGTATCGGGATGGCGGTGCAGGTGGAGCGGCCGCGGCACCCAGAGGTGCAACACGGCGATGCCCCCCAGCGCCAGCAGCGCGGTCAGCCAGAAGATCCCCGGCACCCCGATCCAGTGCTCCAGCATCGGACCGGCCACCAGCGCCACCGAGAAGGAGATACCGATGCTGATGCCGATCCCGGCCATCACCTTCAGGCGGTGCTCTTCCCGGGTGAGGTCCGCCGCCAATGCCAGCACCACCGCCGCCACCGCCCCGGCCCCCTGCAGCGCACGCCCGACGATCACACCATGGATGGTTTCGGAGACCGCCGCCACCACGCTGCCCACGGCGAAGAGCAGCAGCCCGGCCGTGATCACCGATTTGCGGCCGATGCGATCCGAGACCAGCCCGAAGGGGATCTGGAACAGCGCCTGGGTGAGACCGTAGATCCCCAGCGCCACCCCCACCAGCGTAGGGGTCACCCCCTCCAGGTGCTCCGCATAGAGCGCGAACACCGGCAGGATCATGAACAGGCCCAGCATGCGCAAGGCATAGATGCTGGCGAGTGACGCGGCGGCCCGACGTTCCAGCGGCGTCATGCTGTCGGACATGGTGGGTTGCATCGATTTGGAGCTTTCTTTGCTTATTGCAGCCAAAGCATCTTATAGTAACAGGTTGCGTTGCGCAGAGAAAAAGTGAAGATGGAGAAGCTGATCAAGATCCGTGGGGCAAAGACCCACAACCTGCAGAATATCGATCTGGATCTTCCCAGAGACCGGTTGATCGTATTTACCGGACTATCCGGATCCGGCAAATCCTCGCTGGCCTTCGACACCATCTATGCCGAAGGGCAACGGCGCTACGTGGAGTCTCTCTCCAGCTATGCGCGCCAGTTCCTCTCGATGATGGAAAAGCCTGACGTGGAACACATTGAGGGGCTCTCACCGGCTATCTCCATCGAGCAGAAATCCACCTCCCACAATCCCCGCTCCACCGTCGGCACGGTAACCGAGATCCACGACTACCTGCGTCTGCTGTTCGCCCGTGCCGGCGAGCCCCGCTGCCCCGAGCATGGTCACACCCTGCAGGCCCAGACCGTCAGCCAGATGGTGGATCAGGTGATGGCCCTTCCGGAAGGGAGCCGGCTGATGCTGCTGGCACCGGTGATCCAGGAACGGAAAGGGGAACACCTGCAACTCTTCGAAGAGTTGCGGGCCCAGGGTTTCGTACGGGTACGTATCGACGGCACCATCCATGAGCTGGACGATCTCCCTCCGTTGGAGAAGAACCAGAAACACACCATCGAAGTGGTGGTGGATCGCTTCAAGGTACGCCCGGATCTGGCGCAACGGCTGGCCGACTCCTTCGAGACGGCGCTGCAACTGGCGAACGGCCTGGCCCGTATCGCCTTCATGGATGGGGAGCGCGAGGAGCTGGTGTTCTCGGCCCGATTCGCCTGTCCCGAGTGCGGCTACTCCCTCTCCGAACTGGAACCGCGGCTGTTCTCCTTCAACAATCCCGCCGGCGCCTGTCCCGCCTGCGACGGTCTGGGAGCGCGCCAGTTCTTCGACCCCGAGCGGGTGGTGATCCATCCCGAGCTGAGCCTGTCGGCCGGCGCCATCCGTGGCTGGGATCGCCGCAACGCGTACTACTTCCAGATGCTGACTTCGCTGGCCGGGCACTACGGTTTCGACATCGAAACCCCCTTCGCCGAGCTGCCGGAGCGGGTGCAGCAGGCCATCCTCTACGGCAGCGGCGGGGAACCGGTCACCTTTACCTACTTCAACGAGCGCGGCGGTTCCATCGTCAAGACCCAGCCGTTCGAGGGGATCATCCCCAACATGGAGCGGCGTTACCGGGAGACCGAGTCCACGGCGGTGCGCGAGGAGCTGGCCAAATACCTCAATCAGCAACCCTGCCCGGAGTGCCAGGGCAGTCGTCTGAACCACAGCGCCCGCCACGTGTTCGTGGGAGAGCATTCCCTGCCCGCGATCACGTCGCTACCCGTGGGGAGTGCCTACGAGCTCTTCCTGAACCTGCGGTTGCCGGGCAAGGCGGGCGAGATCGCCGCTCCCATCCTCAAGGAGATCACGCTGCGCCTGCGCTTCCTGGTCAACGTGGGGCTGGACTATCTGACCCTGGACCGCAGTGCCGAGACACTCTCCGGCGGCGAAGCCCAGCGCATCCGCCTGGCGAGCCAGATCGGCGCCGGCCTGGTGGGGGTGATGTACATCCTGGACGAACCTTCCATCGGGCTGCACCAGCGGGACAACGAGCGACTGCTCCAGACCCTCACCTATCTGCGTGACCTGGGCAACACAGTGATCGTGGTGGAGCACGACGAAGATGCCATCCGCCGCGCCGATCACGTCGTGGACATTGGGCCGGGCGCCGGGGTCCACGGCGGGCGCATCGTGGCCCAGGGCACACCCCGGGAGATCGCCCGCTGCGAGCATTCACTGACCGGACAGTATCTCTCCGGCAAGCGGCGGATCGAGGTGCCCCGAACGCGCCACCAGCCCCGGCCGGAATGGATGTTGAAACTGAAGGGTGCCTCCGGCAACAACCTCAAGAACGTGGACGTGGCCATCCCCATCGGCCTGATGACCGCAGTGACCGGCGTCTCCGGCTCGGGCAAGTCAACCCTGATCAACGACACCCTCTACCGTATCGCGGCCCGCACCCTGCACAAGGCGATGACCAATCCAGCCCCCTATGCCGCCATCGAGGGTCTCGAACGGTTCGACAAGGTGGTGGACATCGACCAGAGCCCCATCGGCCGCACCCCGCGCTCCAATCCGGCCACCTATACCGGCATCTTCACCCCCATCCGCGAGCTGTTCGCCGGCACACCCGAGGCCCGCGCCCGGGGCTACACCCCTGGGCGTTTCAGCTTCAACGTCAAAGGGGGGCGCTGCGAAGCCTGCCAAGGAGACGGCATGATCAAGGTGGAGATGCATTTCCTGCCCGATATCTACGTCCCCTGTGACGTCTGCAAGGGCAAGCGCTACAACCGCGAGACCCTGGAGATCCGCTACAAGGGGAAGAACATCCACGAGGTGCTGGAGATGACCGTGGAGGACGCACGCACCTTCTTCGATGCCATCCCGCCGCTGGCCCGCAAGCTGCAGACCCTGATCGAGGTAGGACTCGGATACATCCGGCTGGGACAGAGCGCCACCACCCTCTCCGGCGGCGAGGCACAGCGGGTGAAACTGGCCCGGGAGCTCTCCAAGCGGGACACCGGCAGCACCCTCTACATCCTCGACGAACCCACCACCGGCCTCCACTTCCATGACATCGAACAGCTGCTGAAGGTGCTGCACCGGCTGCGGGATCGGGGCAACACCATCGTGGTCATCGAACACAACCTGGACGTGATCAAGACCGCCGACTGGATCCTGGATCTGGGTCCGGAGGGAGGAGACGGTGGCGGCACCCTGGTGGCCGCCGGGCCGCCGGAGGAGGTGGCGATGAACCCGGCGTCCCACACCGGCCGCTTCCTCAAGCCCTTGTTGCAGGATCGGGACACCCCGCTGCTGGACGCCTCTTCCGGCTGACCCACCCCGCCCGACTATTTCACCCGGTCGCCGGCTAGCGGTAGAGATCGTCCCGGCGCAGCGGGAGGGTCAGCCGCTGGTAGGCGGGCGCCGCCAGGATTTGATAGATGTTGGTGGTGCCCTGTTCGAAGTAGTAGGCGCTGCCGGCCATGTAGAGCCGCCACAGGCGGTAGGTCTCCTCGCCCGCCATGGCCACCGCCTCCGCCTGATGATTCTCCAGCGCCCGCACCCAGTGGCGCAGGGTCATGGCGTAGTGGCGGCGCAGGCTCTCAACGTCGAGGATCTCGAACCCGGCATCCTCCATCGCCGTCTGGACCCGGCTGACCCGGGTCAGCTCGCCATCCGGAAAGATGTAACGGTTGATGAAGCGGGTGGCTGGTGAATCCTCCCAGCCGCGGTCGTTGCTGATGCCATGGTTGAGAAACAGCCCGCCCGGCCGGAGCAGCCGCTTGACGATACCGAAGTAGAGTGGAAAGTTGGCCACGCCGATGTGTTCGAACATGCCGACGCTGACGATGCGGTCGTAACACGCCGCCCCCTCCAGCTCCCGGTAGTCCCGCAACTCCACGGTGACCCGATCCGCCAGCCCCTCCTGCTCGATGCGCCCGACGGCATGGCGATATTGCTGCTCACTCAGGGTGATACCGTGGGCCTTCACCCCGTAGTGGCGGGCCGCCCAGCAGATCAGGGCACCCCAGCCACAACCGATGTCCAGCAACCGCTGCCCCGGACGCAGCCGCAGCTTGCGGCAGATGTAGTCCAGCTTGTCCCGCTGGGCGTCGGCCAGGGATTGCCCGGCGTCCCGGAAATAGGCACAGGAGTAGACCATCTCCGGATCCAGCCACAGGCGGTAGAAGTCGTTGCTCACATCGTAGTGGTGCGCGATGCTTTCCCGGCTGTTGTGCCGTACCCCGGCTTCCTCCGGAACGGCCTGCGCCGGCGCCGCCCGGCGTCGCGGCAGACGAAAGGCCAGCTTGAAGATACGCCACTTCTCCTTGCCGGACAGGTGCAGCCTCTCGGCGTAGTCGATGAGATGGAATACCTGCTCCAGATCCCCCTCCGCCTCCAGCTCGCCGGCGAGGTGACTCTCCGCCAGGGAAACCAGATCCCGGCGCAACACCAGCTGCCGCAACACGGAAGGGTGATGAATCACGACGGTACAGGGGAAGGCGGAATCCCCATGAACATACTCCCCGTTCCACAGCCGCACCGCCACCGGACCCTGGTAGCCGGCCAGCATGCAGTGCAGGATCTCCCGGCCGGCTGCATCCACCGCCGGTCCGTGATCGGCGGCCGTCGAAGGCGCCTCGAATCCCTTTCGCTCTGCCCCGCTCTTCATCGGCCTCGCTCCTTCCATATCCCTGAATTACCCGTGATGCACGCCCTTCACTCGCTGGAAACGGTAAGGCATCACATCACCCCTCGATCAATAGGGGCCGATCCGGCGATTGTCAAGGCGTTGGAGAGGGGCAAATAACTGACTGACCAGGAATCTCACCACAGCATGAAAACCACCGGCACGGAAAACTCCAGCTCTGCCCTGGGATCCTGCTCCGGAAAGGGGGGAAAGGGGTTGGCCCGCCGGGCCATCTCCAGCATGGCGCGATCCAGCAGGCGGTTACCGGCGCTCTGCGCGATGGCGACGTGGAGTGTCTTTCCGTCACGACCGATGCGCAACCGCAGCATCCCCTCCCCTTCGATGCGCAGGCGTTTTGCGCGGCGCGGGTATCTCTTGTGCCGTTCCAGCCAGGCGAGCAATAGCTGTTCGTAACGGGCAGCCGCTTCCTCATCCGGTTGCGCTACCACCGGTTCCGGGGGAGCGGGTTCACTCGCCGCTTCCGCCACGGGGGGTGTCACCGGCTGCGGTTCCCCCACCACCTCCCGGAGTTCCGGTTTGGGCACCGGGGCCGGTTCTGGCGCTGGCCGGGGCTTCGGATCGGGCCGCGGTTTGGGAGGGGGATCGGGCGGTGGTTCCGCCACGGGAAGGGGCGGCTCGGGGACCGCC
>WFNS01000147.1 GCA_015488495.1 Gammaproteobacteria bacterium
GTGGGGGCGTCCCCGACGAAATGGAGAAATGCCGCGAGATAGTGGTCCGTCCCCCCCGCGGGCACCTCCTGCGGCGCCGGTCCGATACGCTTCAGCTCGTCTATGATGTCGCCATGCCTGCAGTAGACAAAACGATCCCTCCTCCGTTTGGTATCAATGGGAGCGCGCCGTGCGGATGGGGTTTTCCCGTTCAAAGGATCTCCCGCCATTCCCTGGACAGATGGCGCCAGCCGAAACGCGCTATCTCTTTCTCGTTTCTGACAGGCGGAGAACTGCCGGACAAGTAGTTGCAGAGCATTCGATACAACCCTTCGTTCCAGTCACCTGCCGCGGGCACCACATATCCGGTGCCCGTTCTGTTCACCATTTCCGCAACCGCGGAATCTTCCGGAACGATGGCACAGATCGGACGGCCGGCAACGAAATAGGATGGCAGCTTGATGTTCATCACCACCTTGCAATTGGGCAGATCCGCCATTATCAAAACCAGCAGATCGTACTCGCGCAATCGCCCCACGATATCTCCGCGGGAAAGATGGCCCCGATGGGTGACACCACATTCCTCGAGTGGTAGTCTGTCAGGAAATAAACTGCCATAAACATCCATCCGGACATCGATTCCCTTCTCGCGAACATATTTCATCGCACGCAACAGACGGTCTCCCGGCATTTTCGGAGGTTTGAACAGCGTGCCGAGAAAAACCATGCGCACCACCCCTTTCGACTCCGTGACTCTTTCCGGTAACCCCGAAACCGTTTCTGCCGCCAGCTCTTCATCGAACGGATGACAGATACCGCGGCATCGCTCCGGAGGGACCCCGAACTCCTCCACCAGCAACCTTTCCGCGTGGGAATTGGTGGTGACGTTCATGTCGCACCCGTCGAGAACCAATCGCTCCAGACGTCGCAACCGGTTCCGGTAGAGGGCGGGAACCCGCTCCAGATAGTACTCGTCATAGCTCCACAGATCCTGCCAGTCGCAGATCCAGCGGACTTGGGGAAATTCGCTCTTCAGGCGAAGCCCCAGCAGGCTGAGATCGTGGGCAGGCAGACAGGTGATCAGGCTCACCGCCTCTCCCCGTTCCAGATCCTGTCGGATCCGGCGGCGCAGCCGGCGATAGACGGCATCGACATAGAGAAGATGGGTGGAAGGGAAAAACAGCCAGCGATCCACCACCCGTTTCAGCGATGACGCCCTCAGCTTGCGCAGTATTCCCGTGGGATTTGGACGGGGCGCGATCTCCCACACATCTTCGGCAAACCGGTTGTCACCCCGGCAGATCAGGACGACCCTCCGGGAATCGTCGCCAAGCTGGAGCAATTTCTGCTCCCGCTCATTGATCCTGGAACGCAGCCGGCTCACGACCACGTAGACGATTTTTGCGGTCACCGCTCCGTTCTCTCCTCGCCACATTTACCAAAAGAGACCAGCATCAGCCCCGCCCCCCGGACAGCCACCGAAACCACCTACGTCTCATCCAGATAACCCAAACGAGCCAGCATGTCGGACTGGACCCGTTCGAGAATCCTCTTCTCATCCGGACTCAGCGTATCCTTCCAGCCACGGTTCTGGTCGGTCAGCATCAGACTCGATACCTCTTCCAGCCATTCACGCGACCTCGGGACATCCAGAAACGACTCCACCGCGGACCAGACGGTGGAGGATTTCTCTATCAGCTCCTCGTAACGAATTTGCATGACCTGTTCATCCGGCACCGACTGCAGCCCTCGCTCGATCTCGTCGACCTCTTCCACCCAGTTCCTCGCCGCCAGCTCGAGGGGATGCCCTCCCTCACTTTCCCACTGCCGGGGGGTCTTCCCGTCCAGCCACCAGACCTGGTGATCCCGCCACCAGGGCGCGCGCATCATGGAGGTCGCCGTCGCCCTTCCGTCGCGGATGATGTACAGGAACTTCGCCCTGGGAAAGGCCCGCAAGAGCTGTGCGATACGCCGGTTGTTCGCCGTTCGCTTGCTCATGAACAGACGCCCCCCTTGCGCCTTTCTGATGTTGTCGAACGCCTGCCGGAGACATTCGATCTGTCGTCCCGACATCTCCCACTCCGGGCGGGGGAAGAGCGGTATGTCGCAACGGGAATAGACCGATTCACCCTCCACCGGTGTCGGCATCATCTTCAACAGCGGGTTTCTCTCATTGAAATAGGCGTTGGACCGCTTCCCGAACCACGCCCGCTGCCTCACCCCCGGAAACCGGCTCCCGATACGATTGAGCATGGGCCAGAAGCGGCTGCCGGGAAAGCGCGCCAGATAGTTCGAAATCCATGCAATCTCCGGATGCAGACAGAGCCCCTTGTAGAGCAGGGTCGTTCCCGAGCGGCCAGGGCCCACGATGAAAAGGACATCACTCCCCGCTTCGTTCATGTCGATGTTTCCGCTATTCCGATTCATCCCCGAGTACGACCTTTATCTCTGTTCGAAAACTTGCGCCGCCATCTATCCTGCGATGACAAACGACGGTCGTGGTCGGCTCCTTGACATTGAACGAACGTGATATCCATCCGCAGGGTGGAGACTCCTCTCCCGAGCGGACGCCAATCTCCCATCCGGAATCCATCATCTCGAAAGAGACGCGGATCCCATCCTGCTCGGCGGATATTTCGGTCCCGTCCACGCGGACCCTGCACCGCTCGGAAAAGTGCCAGAAGAGCTCCACGAGGTGCGCTCCGTCGCATTCGATGGCATCCTCCAGGTGGAAGACCCGCCTTTCCTTGTCGAAGCGGATGCGGCGACGATGCAGTACCGGATCAGAGAGGCGCCGGTAGCCGTCCTGATATCCATCGAAACGGTCCTCCCGTGGTCCGCTCTCCCACTCGCGACAACCCGCGTTGGCCTTGTGGTGCCACATGAACTTGCCACCGATGACCGATTGATCCTGGCCGTCGATGCGCACGGTATTGTGGGCAGAGGTGCCGCGAAAATAGTTTCGCCACTTCACTTCCGATTGATAGGAGAAGGTTCCGGGATCCACGAGAAACTCCCTGCCACCCACATTCAGCAGGATGGAGAGGGCGTCGGCGTGCCCATGGGCGGCAATGGAGGTGTATCCCAGGGGACCTGCATCTACCAGCAGGCGAATCTCCTCTTCGGTTTCGAAATCGGTGCCCAGCAGATAGTACCCCCCTTCGGGAAACGCCCTGCGAACGGGGAGAACGAGGTTCTCCACAGCCAGCCTTTCATAGGCCGCCGGGGCCGCGTTCCCCAACAGCCAACGGCTCTTGTCATCCAGTTCCCCCGCCTTGGCCCTGAACTCTCCCCGTTGGTACAGGACGGCCCCCGTGGCAAGCAGGGAGCGGTAGTGGCAGAAAGAATCCTCGCGGGAGAGGCGCAGGATGTAACCGTCGTCACCATCACCGATCATGGGCATGTTCCCGGCCACGTCCATCATGGAGGCGAGAAACTCGAGCATCTTCTCCATCAGCTCACCGTAGGTCCGGGAGAAGGGCTCGCCCGCCGCGCGGGCCGCCAGGTCCGCCACCAGGAAGAAGTTCAGCACGAACTGCTGGTAGAACAGGGTCTGCTCCTTGTTGACCCCATCAGCATGGGTCTGTGCCACGATCTCCCGTTCCAGGATCCGCCGGGCAAGCGCCCGCCATTCGACGGCCTTTTCCCAGAAAGGCCAGTACTGGCAGGCCACGAACAGCCCCGACGCCTCCCCGATCAGGTGGTTGTTGGCCGACGAGTTCCGGGAGAAGTGGCCACGGATGAAATCCATGTGCTGGTAGATAACCTTCAACCAGCGCCCGCGAAACTGTTGTCCCCGGTCGCCGGCAAACAGATCCGACGTCACCCCTCCCACCAGATGCCAGATGAAGGACCAGTTGATCAGTCGAATCGCCAGCTCCAGTGAACTGGTCCAGTTGGGTCCCTTGAGGTAGGGACACTGTTCGATCCAGGAAGTAATCTGCTCTTCGATGAAACGGAGATAGCGCTCGTCCCGGGTCAGATGATAGGCCTGCGCCACCGTCACCAGGTGATCGTGCCGGTTCGGGATCCAGATGTACTTGATGTCGCCTATCCGCGATACATCCCGATAGTCCAGCGTCTTGCCGAACGAGAGTGGAACCACCTGGCCGGAGCGGGCGTTACGGTTCCAGACGGGCACCCTGCCGTAATCCAGATCCTTCAGGGTGAAGAGATCGAGCCTTCCCTCCAGAATCCGGTCCGCGCTGCGCCGGTAGCGGGCCTTCTCCACCCCGCTCGTTCCGGCCAGGGCAGCATGCCCCTCGATGGAAAGATCGGGTTCGGGCGGATGCTCGACCGTGAACCAGCCTGCCTGTTGTGCCTTCATGTAGGCCGCCGCCCGCATCCGATCACGAACCTCCTGCCAGGACATGCAGCGCAACCGGTTGATGTACCAACTAAGTTCCGGCACAGTTCACCCCCGTCGAGACCGGCCACCCGGCCGGGAAATCACGGCTTGCGAGACAGAATGAAGGCATTGTAGGTATTCAGATCGTCGTCACTCATGTTCCGGAATCGTGGAGCCAGCTCCTCCCGCCTTATGCCGGAACGGGCCATCTTCTGGATATCGGCAACCACCTCGAAACCATTCTCCTCCAGCAGACGAAGGTGGGTGGAGTGGGGCTCCCGGTTCAGCAGGAAGGGGCGGTTCCCCCGAATCATCCGCCAGGCCAGATCGGAACAGGCCCAATGACCATTCCACTTGTTGGCGTGTCCGTGACACTTGAAATCGATCTCATGGGACATGAAGCCCCCCCTCTTCAACCAGCGGGACATCGCCCGATAGGTGCCGTCCAGATCGTCCACATGTTCCAGAACGCTCATGGAGAAGAGCATATCGATACTCTCCGGACGGATCACCTCGGCGCTGTTCCAGGGAACCACGTAGGTGATGTGTTTCGGCACCCAGTTCCGGTCACCGATGTGACGCAGATCCTGCTCGATTGCCGCCACCCTTTCATCGTCGAGTGAAGCGGCGAGCACCTCGTCGGTCAGGATGTCGGCCGGAAAGGCATAGCTGTCCAGCTCGGTCATGATCTGCGGAAACTCCTCGCTGTCGGGAATATCCCGTCTGTCGCGAAACAGGGCCACCAGCTGTTCGAAGATACGCAGGTTGTTCTCGCTTGCCGTATGGTCCACGAGATCGAAGGCGTAATAGGTTTCGACCCCGGAGAGCAGCGCGGCGATTCCGGAACCCAGAGAGTTTCCCGGTCCCAGTTCGGCAACGGCTCGGGGAACCCCCTCCACCGCCCGGTGGCGATTGGCCATGCAGAGATGCCGGAGCCAGACGGAGTAGCAATAGCGGGCATTCAGGGTACCGGCCACCTTTCTCTTGCGCTTGCGCCGCTCGAACAGCCAGCGGTTTCCACCCGGCAGATAGCTGATGGCTCCGGAAATGAATGACTGCACTTTCACCATCGTCCCCCCTCACTCCTGTGGGCAACCAAAGCATCTGTTCCGGTTACCTGCTCAATCACGCCAGCATCGCTCCGATTCGTTTCCTCAGGTATTGCAGCAAGGGCCCCCGGTTGGCGGAGTTCGCCCGAAAGGCCCGAACTGCTGCCACAGGGAACCCGGCGATGAGTCTTGCGAGCACTACCTTGTCGACGTCGAGCCGCTCCCGTGGATATCCCAGATAAGCCAGCTCTTCACGTGCTATCCATTGAGCGATGGCCGCATCTTCCGGCGGAAGCCCTTCCCGCCACTTGCCGATGGAAGAGGAGAATATCCCCTTGCGGGGGGTGCCATCGGAGCTGTTGTGCGTCTGGACATCCAGCATCTCCGGCGAATAGGCCTCACCGATTACCTCGCATATATCCCTGACGATCCGCTCCGTGTCCGTTACCAGCTCTTCATAACGGATGAGCATGAGATTTCCCGCGGCGACCCGCTGCTCCAGCCGGGGAATCCGCTTCATGCTCGCCTTCCACAAAAGTGAGGTGAGCAGCGGATGATAGAGGCGCTTCAACCGCTCCTTGTGCGCCTCGGTGGTCACCTTCCACCGGTTCTTGTAAGAGAGGAGGAAATCCCGCACGTCCCTGACACAGACGAGGATACGGGCATCCGGGTAGAAGGAGAGGATCTCCTCGATGTGGAACAGATCCTTGGGGGCGTTGTTTCCCCACCGCGCCTTCCCCCGCTCCTCCAGCTGGATCGCCATGAACCGATCCAGCATTCCTTTGTACGAATCCTCACTGAGCAGGCCGGACAGCCTGCCCTCCGCCGACAGTCTGTCGATGCGGGCCTGATCCTCGAGCTGATTGTAGCGTCCGTAGATGGTCTCCAGGCGCTGAACGATGCGCTCCCTCGCCGCCGGTTCGACGGGATCTCCGAGCTCTTTCCGCCGGGCATAGATGTCTTCGAAAAAATGGTTCTCCCCCGGCATCATGACGCGGGGATGACGATCCAGGATCCGGGCCGTCAGGGTGGTCCCCGAACGGGGTGTCCCTACAATGAAGATCGGAGATTCTCTCATCGCCATCGATTCAGCAGCACTCCGCCACCCGTTGATAGACCTCTTCGACCGTACGGGTGACCACCCCGGCCTCGAAGTGCGCCCAGGCATATTCCCGGTTCCGTTCGCCAATCTCCCGTCGCAGCGCGGTATCACCGAGAAGCCGGTCGATGGCCTGCTCGACGAGGACCGGCGTGACCTCGTCCAGCAACACCCCGTTTTCCCCATCACGAAACAGATCCGGAATACCCCCTGCTCCATGGGTGACCACGGGAAGGCCGGCCGCCATAGCTTCCAGCAGGGCAACCGGGCACCCCTCCCCATAATAGGTAGGAAAGACGAACAGGTCGGAGTCCAGCAACAGCTGCGCCTTCTCTCCTTTTCTCTTGTAACCCGCAAAGGTGATCCGGCGGCCCAGCCCGAGAGCGGCCGCCCGTTGCTCCATCCCTTCCCTTTCCGGGCCATCACCCAGCAAGGTCAGGTGGGCGCCAGGATATTTTGCCGCGATCGAGGCGAAGGCATCCAGAAGCTCGTAGACCCCCTTCTCCCTGACGAAGCGGGACATGAAAAGCAGCCGCTCTCCATTTCGCCGCTCCCGCGGCTCCAGACCATCGAAGATACGACCGTCGAACATGGTGGAGGTAACGCGCACCCGCTCTTCGGGAATCCCCATGGCGACCAGTGTCTCCTTGAAACGGGAGGCCAGAACCAGGATCACGCAGGCCCGCCCGAACATTACCTTGAAGAGAGAGCGCAGCAAAGGGGAGTGTCCAATCCGCTCTGCATCGGTATCACTCCAGCCGTGGAAATAGACCACCACATTGCGCTGACGCATCAGCCCCAAAACCCCCATGAACAATCCGTCCCTGAGCAGAGAAGAAAAATTGAGCGACGGATTGACATGGACGCAGTCATAGCGTTCCCGGAGAAGCGCCCGGATCAACGAGACCGCATTGACGACAGGGAAAAACAGATTGTGCAGGACGCCTCCCCCCTCCGTCGCCCTGCCGATGGGAAGATGCACCGAATCGATCTGATCGGAAAAATGGTCCATCAAAAAAGAGACGAAATGTACCACCCCGCCGGGAGCATTGAGATCCTTGGACAGAATCAGCACCTTCAGCCGCCGCCCGGCAGTCACCGCCTCTCCCCCGGCATCTCTCACCCTCTCCGGACCGTCGTTACGCGATACCACTGAACTCACTCGAAAACCCTTCGATAGGCATCCAACAGTTTGGGGACCTCGAACCGCCAATCCAGCTCGTTCTCCATGCGCTGGCGGCCGTACCGCCCCATCTTCTCCCGAAGCCCCGGATTATCCAGGAGTTGCAACAGCTTTGCTGAGAAATCCCGCTCATCCCTGGCATACAGCGCCGCATCCCGGGCGCTGTAGCGCCCCTCGGTCAGATCGAACTGGACCAGCGGTTTGCCCAACGCCATATACTCCATCACCTTGTTCATGGTGCACTTGTCGTTGTATGGATCCTTTGGATCGGGGCACACCCCCACGTCGATGGAACCCAGCGTGTCGATCAATTCCTGTCCCCGCAGGAAGCCGGTGAAGGTGACGAATTCGGTCAGATTCAGTTTGGCCGCGTAACGTTTCATCCCCTCCAGCTCGGTGCCACCACCAATCAGGAGGAACTGAACGTCCTTTCTCTCCA
>WFNS01000148.1 GCA_015488495.1 Gammaproteobacteria bacterium
TCGGCCGACACCGGGGGGAATTTCGCCGTCGGGGATCTCGCCGCTGTATTGGTATCGGTTTGTTTTTCTAGTCTAGAGGGGGAATCCATTCATGAAGATACTGGTCACAGGCACCGCCGGTTTCATCGGCGCGGCACTGACGAAACGTTTGCTGGACCGCGGAGACGAGGTCATCGGCATCGACAATGTCAATGACTATTACGACGTCAATCTGAAGCTGGCGCGGCTGGCGCAGTTCCAGGAGCACCCCGGCTACACCGACATCCGTGCCGATCTGGCGGATCGGGAGACCCTTCTCGCCGCCTTTGCCAAGCATGAACCCCAGCGCGTGGTCAACCTGGCCGCACAGGCAGGGGTACGCTATTCTCTGGAAAATCCCCACGCATACATCGATGCCAACATCGTCGGCTTCATGAATATCCTCGAGGGCTGTCGCCAGCACGACGTGGAGCATCTGGTCTATGCCTCCTCCAGTTCGGTCTACGGCGCCAATACCGCCATGCCCTTCTCGGTACACCAGAACGTGGATCACCCTCTCAGTCTCTACGCGGCGAGCAAGAAGGCAAATGAACTGATGGCCCACACCTACAGCCATCTCTATGGCCTGCCCACCACCGGGTTGCGTTTCTTCACCGTCTATGGGCCGTGGGGGCGCCCGGACATGGCCCTGTTCATGTTCACCAAGAGCATCTTCGCCGGTGAACCCATCGAGGTATTCAATCACGGCAAGCACCAGCGTGACTTCACCTATATCGACGATATCGTAGAGGGGGTGATCCGCACCCTGGACAAGGTCACCGAACCCAACCCCGACTGGAGCGGGGACATTCCCGATCCCGCCACCAGTTCGGCACCGTGGAGGGTCTACAACATCGGCAACAGCCGGCCGGTGGAGCTGCTGCGCTATATCGAGGTATTGGAGGAGTGCATCGGCAAGAGGGTGGAGAAGAAGATGCTGCCCATGCAGCCCGGTGACGTTCCCGCCACCTGGGCCGACGTGCAGGCGCTCACCGATGACGTGGGCTACCGCCCTTCCACACCGGTGGAGGAGGGGGTTGCGCGGTTCGTGGAGTGGTACCGCGACTATTACAAGGTATAATCTGGCGCATCATTGGCCCTGGGCGGGCAGATTCAGTACGAGAAACGACCGGCTCCCGGCGGGAAACCGTCCGGGGGATGTCGTTTCATTACGGCAACACAGGACCACTGGCCCATGCAAACGGAGATTCCAGTCATCGGTTTCGCCGCCTTCAGCGGCACCGGCAAGACCACCCTGTTGGAGCGGGTTCTGCCCATCCTCAGCCGCGGTGGCGTGCGGATCGGCATGATCAAGCATGCCCATCACCGATTCGACATCGACACGCCGGGCAAGGACAGCTACCGGCTGCGCAAGGCGGGAGCCCTGCAGACCATGATTGCCTCCAGTCAACGCTGGGCATTGATGACAGAGAATGCGGTCGAGGATGTTCCGGAGCTGGAGGATCTGATCCCCCATCTGGACCACAAGCACCTGGATCTCATCCTGGTGGAAGGGTTCAAGCAGGCCCCTATCCCGAAGATAGAGCTGCACCGTCCCAGTCTGGGCCACCCCCTGCTCTTTCCGGCCGACAGCCATATCGTGGCCGTCGCCAGCGACGCCCCACTAGAGACAGAGACCGACCTGCCGTTGCTGGATCTCAACCAGCCGGAGGAGATCGCCAATTTCATCCTGACAGAGTTTCTGGAGCGTGACCAATGAGCCTGTTACCCCTCGACGATGCGCTCGATCGGATAAAGGCCGCCGTCCCGACCATCCGCGGGGAGGAGCAGGTGGTGCTCAATACCGCCCTGGGCCGTATCCTTGCCGAAACCGTTTGTTCTCCCATCGACGTACCGGCCTATACCAACTCGGCGATGGATGGCTACGCGGTTCGGAGTGACGATCTGCCCTCAGAGGGAACGGTGGCATTGCGGGTGACAGGCACCTCCAGCGCCGGTCACCCGTTTGCCGGAGAGGTGCGCAAGGGAGAGACAGTACGCATTATGACCGGCGCCGTGTTGCCACAAGGGGCGGATACGGTGGTCATGCAGGAGCAGGTGGAGCGGGACGGCGATCTGGCGCACATCGGCACCGGCCACAGGCCGGGCCAGCACGTTCGCCATGCGGGAGAGGACCTGGCCAGGGGCCAGACGGTGCTCGAACCCGGGCGCAGACTGACCCCGGCCGATCTGGGCTCCCTCGCCTCCCTGGGGATCGGAGAGATACGGGTCAAGCGCCGTTTGCGGGTGGCCTTCTTCTCCACCGGCGACGAACTGCGCTCCCCCGGCGAACCCCTGGGCGAAGGCGAGATCTACGACAGCAACCGCTACATGCTCCATGCACTTCTCACCCGCCTTGGTGTCGATCTCATCGACATGGGGGTGATTCGCGACCAGCGGGAGGCCGTCGAACAGGCATTTCACGATGCCGCCGCAATCGCCGATACGGTGATTACCTCCGGCGGCGCCTCGGTGGGCGAAGCGGACTACGTGAGCGAAACCCTGGCCCGGGTCGGCGAGGTGGATTTCTGGAAGATCGCCATCAAGCCAGGCAAGCCGCTGGCCTTCGGCAAGGTGAACGATGCCCTCTTCTTCGGCCTGCCCGGAAATCCGGTCTCCGCCGTGGTCACCTTCTACCAGATCGTCCAGCCGGCACTGCTCCAGCAGATGGGAGCGACCGGGATCACCCCGCTGCGGCTGCACGCCACCTGTACCACTGATCTGAA
>WFNS01000149.1 GCA_015488495.1 Gammaproteobacteria bacterium
AACGACGATCGGGAGATTTGTTGGGTGCCACCTTGGTCTCGACCCGCCCCCGATGAAGGTGGAGACGAATGTTGGGTGTATCCGGGTCGCCATATTTCTCCAGCACCTCGAAGGTGAGCGTGCTCTCCGCCTGCAACAGGAGTCGGGAACCGTCACCGAACAACAGCATCACGCTACCGCCCTTCCCGGTCTCCAGGACATCACCGGGCCTGAATCCACTCCCCTCGACCACCTTCTCCGCGCTCAGTTCACCCGCCCGGGTGACGGTCACAGGACCCGAGACCGCCCCCGCGCGCGCCTCCAGCGGCTTCACCTTCAACCATCCAAGACGAAAACGGATCTTGGTTCCCGGCGGGATCTGGCGGACATCCTTGAGCTTGTTGAAGCGGCGCAGTTCTTCTGCCTGCAGCGACTGGACGCCATATTTGTCTATCACCTTCTGCACAGTATCACCCGGCTGTGCGGTGTAGATGAGTTCCTCCTCACCCACGGCAGCCAGGGAAAGAACCATCAGTACGAGCAACAGCAGGACCCTGATCAGACCCGGAGCAGGGAAAAATCCCCCCCGCCGGTCGAAACCGGAGGCCGCGCAGCCCCGGTACCTATCTCGCGACCACCGGCCAACATCCGAAGATGAAGATGGGTGTCTGGTCATCAAGCATCCTGGCATGAGCAAGCCCCCAAGGAGTGCAGAAAGAAAGGTGTGCACCATCCTGTCCAAACCGTGATTTAGCAGATGTTAATTATCTGATTTCGGGCCATTTATTGAGTATGGCCCATATTGTCTCGGGAATTATAAAGGAAATCTATGAGGAATAGATCACAGCGACCGCCCGACTCGCTCGGTACCCTATTCCATTGTCGTCTATTTGCACCTCTCTTCCGTGAACAAGGCCCGTTTCAATCCCTCCCACTGTACCGCCCAATGGGTCAAGGGACTCTGCGAAAAACCACTGCGCACGAACTGCTGCATTCGCCCTTCCACCACCGCGAGCATCAGATTGGCACCCACCTCCGGCTCCATCTGGTTGACACGCTGCCCGGCAGCGGCCTGTCCCTCCCTGAGCACCTGCTTGAGCTGTGTCTCCAGGCGCCGGAAGTACTGACCGGCCCGCTTGCGCAACCGCTCTGGCTCCCCCGCCAGGGCATCGCCCAGCAGGATCCGTGTGATACCGGGATTGCGGGCCGAAAAGCCGAGTGCAATTCCAAGTATCAGCTGGCAACGGGTGGCAGGCTCTGACTCCTCGGCAAGCACCCTGTTCACCCGGCTGAACACCGTCTCTTCGGCGAAATCGATCAACCCCTCGAACATCCGCGCCTTGCTTGGAAAATGCCGATAGAGGGCCGCTTCGGAGACCCCGACGGCACGGGCCAGCCCGGCGGTCGTGATCCGTCCTCCGTGATTGCTCTCCAGCTCCCTGGCCAGACTTTCCAGAATCTGCTGCTTGCGCTTCCCGCCCTGTTTCGCCGACGAAGCAGCCACCCCTCAGATCCCCCCCCGGATCAGGGTGCCCACCCCTTCGTCGGTAAAAAGCTCCAGCAGACAGGCGTGCTCCACCCGGCCATCGACGATATGTGCTGCGCGTACGCCACCGCGCACCGCATCGAGAGCGCAGCGGATCTTGGGCAGCATCCCGCCGTGAATGGTTCCGTCGGCAATCAGCCGGTCCACCTCGGATGGAGTCAGGCCGGTCAGCAGTTCCCCCGCCTTGTCCAGCACACCGGCGGTGTTGGTGAGCAGCAGCAATTTTTCCGCTTGCAGGGTTTCCGCCAGCTTGCCGGCCACCAGATCGGCATTGATGTTGTAGCTCTGGCGATCCTCCCGGCCGATGCCGATGGGGGCGATGACCGGAATGAAATCCTCTCCCACCAGCCGGTGGAGCACCGCAGCATCGATAGACTCCACCTCCCCCACATGACCGATATCGATGATCTCCGGCTCTTTCAGCTCCGGCATTTCTCTGGTCACCTTCAGCTTGCGGGCGTGGATCATCTCACCATCCTTGCCGGTCAGGCCGACCGCACACCCGCCTTGCTGGTTGATGAGGCTGACGATCTCCTTGTTGACCAGCCCCCCGAGCACCATCTGCACCACATCCATAGTCTCGCTGTCGGTGACCCGCATCCCTGCCACGAACCGGCTCTCCTTGCCGATCCGCTCCAGCAACCGCCCGATCTGCGGTCCTCCGCCGTGCACCACCACGGGATTCATCCCCACCAGCTTCATCAGCACCACGTCCCGTGCGAACCCCTGCTTGAGGGTTTCGTCCACCATGGCGTTGCCGCCGTACTTGATCACCATGGTCTTGCCACTGAAACGGCGAATATAGGGAA
>WFNS01000150.1 GCA_015488495.1 Gammaproteobacteria bacterium
CCGGCCCTCCGCCCCCTGTTCGACGAAGGGCGCTACCTGTGCACCTACAACGAGGTCCCCCTGCTGTACGACCGGAACGGGCAAACGGTGCACGGAATCATCGATCGCCTGCTGGTGGAGGAGAAAGAGGTCACGCTGATCGACTACAAGACCCACCAGAACGCCACTCCGGAGACCATTCCCCGGCTGGCAGAGGAGTACCGCCCCCAGATGGAACTCTATGCGGAAGGCGTCCGGCGCCTGTGGCCGGGAAGATCGTTGCGCGCCTTGCTCCTCTTCACCGCCTCTCGAACCCTCCATGAGTTCTCCGGCATCCCTCCGGCCGATCGCTGACAGGCGCCACTCCGGAAAGAGATCCTCCCCCTTCCTCGCAGCCCCCTATTGGCATCCAGTCAGCGAGCGAATCCACTCCGAAACGACCCCGGTACCCACCGGATCCACCAGGTGCGTGCCCAGCTTCGGCATGCGGTTGTCATCGGTCGCCTTCATCCGCGCAACGATGACTGACTTGTCCGGTTCCCTAGGGGAAAGCAGCACGGCGCCGTCGCCAATCCCCGCCGTCCCGTGGATCGGATCCTGGTTGCAGATCTCCCTCTCTCCGAACGGCGTCTGGTAGCGAAAATCCCCCGGCGCATGGGCGCCAGGACGGTGACAGCTGTTGCAGTTGGCGTGTAGATAGGAGCGGGCACGCTCCTCCAATCGCTCGCCCTTATCCGCAGGGTCCACCAGCGCAGGCAGTCTCTCCGGCTTGTCCGGCAGCGGCGAGGCAAACAGGCCGATGTGCTCGTAGGTGGCCAGCTGGTTGGCGGTCCTCCCCGTTTCGGGATAGGTGAACAGACCGTTCAGCTGAACCGTCTCGGGGCCCAGCGCAACTCCCGCCGCCTCGGTGTGACAGTACATGCACTGCCCCGGACTGGGGTAGTCCCATGTGATTCCCCCGACCTGCTTGCTCTTCGCCCCGGAAAGCAACGTGGCGTCCCTCTCCTGGTCGTCCCACTCGTAGCTGTATCCGCCCCACTCCCCGTCCTCGTAACGGAACAGTAGACGCGTCTCCACCCGCTTGCCTCCTATGCGGATCTCCTTGACTAATACGCTACCCGGCGGAAAAATCCAATTGTTGCCATCGCTGTCGATCTCAATGGCGGTACCGTCCGGTATGGCGAACCAGCGGTGTTTCTCGGTGCCATCGGACCACAGCTGGGCGTTGACGCCGTAGGGTATCAGTCCCTCCACCGGCTGGGTGGGGTCATCCGCCTTGAAACAGCCGGTCTCCGACAGCTTCTGCGGGAGGCCTCCATCGACCGATGCCGCGGAGCCGCCCCCCTTGGGCACGATCTTGTGGATGGTCCCGTCGCCATAACTCAGCAGGTAGAGCTCGCCGTCGTTGCCCTCGGCAAAGGAGGCGATGGACAGGCCGGGGTTTGCTGCCCGCAACGTGGGCGTGCCCCCTTCCGCGGGGAGAGCCCATACCTTGCCCTCCACATAATCGGCATAGAGATAGGTCCCCCGCAAGCCGGGAATGGCATTGCCCCGGTAAACGTAGCCGCCGGTGATCGACTGCCCCTCATCGTGACCATACTCCGCCACCGGGAAGGTGTATTGGTCCCGGGCGCCGCAACCCGCGGTGTTGTACGCATGGCTGCCCTCGTAGCAGCGCCAGCCGTAGTTCTTGCCCGCCTCGATGATGTCCACCTCTTCCCAGGCATCCTGGCCCACATCTCCGGCCCAGAGCTTGCCGGTCTCCCGGTCGAAGCTCCAGCGCCACGGGTTGCGCAGACCCCAGGCCCAAATCTCGGGGCAGCCCGCTCCGTTGCCGCAGCCGCTGCTGGAGGCAAACGGGTTGTCAGCAGGAATGGCGTATGCCTTTCCTCCCCCGCTCCTGCTCACGTCGATGCGCAGCATGGCGCCCAGCAGGTTGTGGGTGTTCTGGGCGTTGCCGTCCTCGTCTCCGGCTCCGCCACCATCACCGAAGCCGATATAGAGATAGCCGTCCGGTCCGAAGGCGATACCCCCGCCGTTGTGGTTGGCACTGGGCTGAGGCACCGTGAGGATGACCTCTTCGGAATCGGGATCCACGGAGAGGCCGTCGCTGCTGACCGTGAAGCGGGAGATTACCGATGCCCCGTCTGGTTTGCGGTTGTAGGAGAAGAAAACCTGGTGCTTGCTGGCAAAATCGGGCGGGAAGGCTATACCCAACAGACCCTGCTCGGACCAGATGGGGTCAGGCGCCAGCACGCGCTTGGAAATGTCGGCAAAGAGCTGGGTACTGCTCCCGCCGGTGAAGGTAAGCACCTTACCGCCCCGCTGCACCACGTACCAGCGGTCGTCGTCGCCGGGGGCCTGCAGCATGGCCAGCGGCTGGGTGAAACTGAACTGGGAGAATACCCGCTCTATATCAAACTCGCTACTGCCGCCGCTTCCACCGCTTCCACCGCTTCCACCGCTTCCGCCGCTTCCACCGCTTCCGCCGCTTCCGCCGCTTCCGCCGCTACCACCGCTTCCGCCGCTTCCACCGCTTCCGCCGCTTCCGCCGCTACCACCGCTGCCGCCGCTGCCGCTGCCTCCAGACGGCTTTGGTGGGGCCACGCAGGTAGAATTCATGGGCCGGTTGTCCAGACCCGTCTCGGCCGTAGCTTGCGCGGGTTTGACCCGGACCTGGACCTCGTCGCTCGCAGCGGCGCCATCGTCGTCGGTGACGGTGAGCCGGAACACCAGGACGGTCTCCCTGTCCACATCCGGCGCCTGGAAGCTCGCCTTGCTCTTGTCGGCGTTCTGCAGCGTGACCTGCGGACCGGCCTGCTGCGTCCACGCATAGCTGGCGATGCTGCCATCCGCATCGCTGCTGCCGCTGCCATCCAGGGTCACGGCGGCACCGGACTTGGCCGCTTGCTCCACCCCTGCGTCCGCTTTGGGACGCAGGTTTCCGAGATCACCACCGTTGTTGCCACCGCAAGCGGCCA
>WFNS01000151.1 GCA_015488495.1 Gammaproteobacteria bacterium
CCCACCACCAGCGTGTTCCCGTCACCATCCAGGGCGAGGGAAGAGCCGAAGCGCCGATCCACATCGGTGGGTGTCACCTTCAGCGTACTCTGCAGGGACCATCGACTCTCTTTCCCCTCGCCGCGGGAAAAGAGATAGACGGCTCCCCCGCCGGGCTCGAAAGGCGCTCCCACCGCAAGAACGGTCCCATCCGGACTGATTACCAGGGTGGTGCCGAATCTGCCGCTCTCCACCGGTGGGGCCGCTTTCAGATAGTCTTGAAAGCGCCAGCCCCCCTGATCGAAGTCGTAATCAAAGAGATAGACGGCACCGGCCCCCGTCAGGGAGTTGTCTTTCGTATCTCCATCACCACCATCCTCCTCGGGAGCACCGATGGCCAGGGTGGAGCCGTCGGCGCTCGATGCCACGGCGGTGGCGAAATAGTCGGAGAGGTCAGGAGAAGGGGATTCGAGGTGACCAATCACGGGCCGTATCACCTCTCCAGCCGACAGCTCTTTGGAGCTGCTACATCCAAGGCTGTTGCACGCCTCCAGAAGATAGCTGGTTTTCGCCCATCCTTGCGGGCGAAAACGGAAATCCAGACGATAGGAGGTCGACTCGATCTCTCCCCCCACGGAGCGGTACCCGCTGCCGGTTCCATCATTCTCGTGCAATCGATAATAGCTGGCCCCCGCTGTCTCGTCCCAGGAGAAGATCAACTGTTTGGGGGTGAAGCGGACCTTCAGGGTTGGTTCGGCGGGTTTTTCCTTGATGACATTCCCCGTTTCACCAGGAGCCCCCAAGGCGGTATTCGTCTTCGGGGCAGTGTTGTTGACGAAGCAGCCGCCCAGCAGGAACGATGCAAGAAGACAGGTGAGCGCCGCCGGCAGAGACGGAACAGGCTGGAAGGACGGCAGGTGGTGTCTCGTTCGACTCATCCATTTTCTCCGAGCGGTTTCCGGTAGTCGCTTGCATCAGCGAGGGTACTCCCCGTTGAGTGAGGTTTCTCTTCGCTCGTCTCGGTGTTTGGTAAAGATAACCTGCTATTCGGGGATTATCAAAAAGGCATTGTGATTTTTCCATAAATTCAATCCATTCCCTGTTTCTCCGTTACCGTCTCGCGAAGCCTGTTCCATATGGTAAAGAGTGCGCCACCAGGGAGGGTGTTGCGACGGAGCCAGCCCCGATTTGATATACTCAGCGGATGCTGACCTATCCAAATATCGATCCGGTGGCCCTGGAACTGGGGCCCCTCAAGATCCACTGGTATGGCATCACCTACCTGATCGGCTTTGCCGCGGCTTGGTGGCTGGGTCGTCTGCGGGCGCGCAGGCCGGGCTCTGGCTGGACCGAGCAACAGGTGGGGGATCTCATCTTTTACGGCGCGCTGGGGGTGATCCTGGGCGGAAGGATCGGCTATGTCCTGTTCTATGATCTGCCGGTCTATCTCGATAATCCGCTGCGGATCTTCCAGATCTGGCAGGGCGGGATGTCATTTCATGGTGGCCTCATTGGGGTGTTGATCGGCATGGCGCTGTTCGCCCGTCGTTATCGCAAGAGCTTTTTCGAGGTGACCGATTTTCTGGCGCCACTCGCTCCCATTGGGATCGGTGTGGTGCGTATCGGCAATTTCATCAATGGCGAGCTGTGGGGAAAGGTGAGCGATCTCCCCTGGGCCATGGTGTTTCCGAGCGGAGGGCCGTTGCCGAGGCACCCTTCACAACTGTATGAGTCTTTTCTGGAAGGGGCGGTTCTGTTTGCCATTGTCTGGCTCTATTCCAGCAGGACGCGGCCGTTGCGCGCCGTATCGGGGATGTTTCTTCTCTTCTATGGTATCTTCCGTTTTCTGGTGGAGTTCGTGCGCGTGCCGGACCCGCAACTGGGTTATCTCGCCTTTGGATGGGTCACCATGGGGCAGATACTTTCCCTGCCGATGATCGTCGCCGGCGCGGTTCTGATCTGGCTGGCCTATCGGAGACGGGAGGTCTCGACGAAGCCGGCCGGAGTGAAATAGCATGCAGCCCTATCTGCAACTGATGCGCCATGTGCTGGAGCATGGCGTGCGCAAGGAGGATCGGACCGGTACCGGCACGCTCAGCGTGTTCGGTTACCAGATGCGTTATGACCTGCGGGCCGGGTTCCCGGTGGTCACCACTAAGAAGCTGCATCTGCGTTCCATCATCCACGAGCTGCTCTGGTTTCTGCGGGGAGATACCAATATCACCTATCTCCATGACAACGGCGTCACCATCTGGGACGAGTGGGCGGACGAGAACGGGGATCTGGGACCCATCTATGGTTACCAGTGGCGCTCCTGGCCGACGCCGCAGGGGGAGCACATCGATCAGATTGCGCGGGTGGTGGAGCAGCTCAGGAACAGCCCCGACTCCCGTCGTATCATCGTCAGCGCCTGGAACGTGGCGCAGCTCGACGAGATGGCGTTGCCTCCCTGCCATACGCTGTTTCAGTTCTATGTGGCAGAAGGGCGGCTCTCTTGCCAGCTCTATCAGCGTTCCGCCGATATCTTCCTGGGGGTGCCGTTCAATATCGCCTCCTACGCCCTGCTGACCTTGATGATGGCGCAGGTGACGGAGCTGGAGCCGGGGGAGTTCATTCATACCTTGGGGGATGCGCATCTCTATCTGAACCACCTGGAACAGGCCAGGCTGCAGCTCTCGCGGGAGCCATTCCCGCTGCCGGAGATGCGCATCAACCCCGAGGTGAAGGACATCTTCGGCTTCCGCTTCGACGACTTCGAGCTGGTGAACTATCGCAGCCATCCCGCCATCAAGGCCCCGGTCGCCGTATGATGGTTTCATTGATCTGGGCCATGTCCGACGATGGCGTGATCGGGAACGAGAACCGCCTGCCCTGGAGGTTGCCGGCGGATATGCGCTGGTTCCGCCAGCATACCCTGGGCAAGCCGGTGGTGATGGGGCGCAGGACCTTCGAGTCTCTCGGCGCAAAGCCGTTGCCCCATCGTGACAACATCGTCGTCACCCGGGATCGCAGCTACCGTGCAGAAGGGGTAGAAGTGGTCTCTTCTCCCCGGCAGGCGCTGGAGGTGGCCCGGCGGGGGAAAGGGGCCGGTGAGGTGATGATCATCGGTGGGGCGGAACTCTATCGGGAGATGTTGCCACGGGCGGATCGGCTCTATCTCACCCTCGTACATGGCGAATTCGATGGTGATACCCGCTTCCCCGAGTTCGACCGGAGCGAGTGGCGGGTGGTGGAACGGCAGGATTTTGCGGCCGACGAGGAGAATCGCTGGCCCTTCAGTTTCCTCGTCCTGGAGAGAAGATAGCCTGCGGGACGGGTTGCCCCGGAATCAATTGCGGTCGTTCACGGCCTCTTCCGCCGCCTGACGCCGGCGCAGCATGAGGCGTGAAAAGAATAGCCCCGCTTCGAACAGCAGCCACATTGGAATGGCCAGCAAGGTCTGGGAGAAGATGTCGGGCGGTGTCAGCAACATGCCGATCACGAAGGCGCCCACGACGATATAGGGGCGCAAGGCCGCCAGTCTGTCCGGCGTGACCACCCCGGTGAGAACCAGGAGAAAGGTGGCCACCGGGACCTCGAAGGCGACCCCGAAGGCGAAGAACATCTTGAGTACGAAATCGAGATACTTGCTGATGTCGGTCATCACTGCCACCCCTTCCGGAGCGGTGGAGGTGAGAAACCCGAACACCAGTGGCATGACGACGTAATACGCGAAGGCCATGCCGATATAGAACAGGGCGGTACTGGAGACCAGCAGCGGCAACACCAGGCGCCGTTCATGGCGGTAGAGACCGGGAGCCATGAAAGCCCATGCCTGGTAGAGAATCACCGGGATGGCGATGAAGATGGAGAGCACCAGGGTCAGCTTGAAGGGGGTCAGAAAAGGGGAGGCCACCTCGGTAGCGATCATGGAGCTGCTCTCCGGCAGGTGGGTCAGCAAGGGGGTGGCGAGCAGGGTGTAGATCTTGTTGGCAAACGGAACCAGCAGCAGAAAAACGATCCCGACGATCAACAGGATGCGCAGGAGCCTATCCCGCAGCTCTACCAGATGGGAGAGAAAGGGTTGTTCCTGGTCGATCCGGTCTTTCGGATCATCGGGAGGAGGGCTGCTGCTGGGGTGGGTCATTTCGACGAGGAGCCGGTTTCATCCGATGATGTGGTGTCTGGTTTCTCCGCCAGGGATTCGGTTTTTCCAGGCTGCTTCTCGACCGGCTTGATCGCCTCGTCCAGAGCGTCCGCAGCAACCACCCGCTCCAGCTCCGAGCGGGTTTGGTGGAGGGATTGCTTCAACTGGTCGAGTTCGGCCTTCTGTTCCTCCATGATCTGTTTGAGTTCGCTGGCCTTCAGCTCCTGTTCGATATCCGATTTGACCGACAGGATGAAGCGCTGAATCTGCCCATACCAGCGACCGACCTGCCGTGCGACCGTCGGCAGCCGCTCCGGCCCGATCACCAGCAGCGCGATGATGGCGATGAAAGAGATCTCCCAAAAGCCAATGTCAAACATGGTGGCTCGACTCCTGCCGTAACCATCGTCTGTGAGGGAGACTCAGCCTTTGCTTTTCTCCTTGCTGGCCTCGCCTTCGATGACGCGGCCACCTTCCGGCTCACGTTTCTCGATGCGCTCTCCGCTCTTTTCCGGCTCCTCTTCCTCTTTCATCGCCGTGCGGAAACCCTTGATGGCCGCGCCCAGGTCACTGCCCACGTTGCGCAGCCGTTTGGCGCCGAACAGGACGAGCACGATGGCCAGGATGATCAGCAATTGCCACGGACTTATACCCATGATTCTTTCTCCATTCTCGAAAAACCTCTAGAAACCGGGCAGGCCGGGACCGCCCACCAGATGAATGTGCAGATGGAAGATGACCTGTCCACCCCCCTTCCCGGTATTGATGATGGTGCGAAACCCCTGTTCCAGTCCTTGATCCCGCGCAAGTTTCGGGAGTAACCGCATCATGTATCCCATGAGCTTGTCGTGGTCGGGCTCCAGGTCCGCCAGGCTCTCGAGATGAATACGAGGGATGACCAGCAGATGTACCTTGGCCTTCGGGTTGATGTCCTTGAATACCACCACCCGCTCATCTTCGTACACCTTGTCGGCGGGAACCTCGCCGGCGGCGATTCTGCAAAACAGACAGTCACTCATTTCCGATCTCTCCCGGCCTTCTCCTCGATGCCGGACAGGCCAAAGCGACGCTCCAGCTCTGCCAGAACATCGACCGGTTTGATCCCCAGATGGACCAGCATCACCATACTATGGAACCACAAATCCGCAGTTTCATAAATGACCTGCGGCAGGTTTTCGTCCTTGGCGGCGATGACGGTTTCGGTCGCTTCCTCGCCAATCTTCTTGAGAATGGTGTCGAGGCCCTCGTCGTACAATCTGGCGACATAAGAGGAGGAGGGATCGGCCTGCTTGCGCGCCTCCAGGACCTCGGTCAGCTTCTCCAGTATGTCATTCATCCGGCGTTCCTCTGGTCGGAGGGGGTGTACCATAGATCTCGGCGGGATCCCTGCGCACTGGATCCACCGGACGCCAGCGTACCCCTTCCAGGCGCCGATAGAAACAGCTCTCCCTTCCGGTATGACAGGCGATCCCCCCTTTCTGTTCCACCTGCAGCAGGATGACGTCACCGTCGCAGTCCAGCCGAATCTCCTTGACCACCTGCCGGTGGCCCGATGACTCCCCTTTGCGCCACAGCCGGTTGCGGGAGCGGGACCAGTAGACCGCCTGACCCTCTTTCACGGTCAGCTCCAATGCCTCGCGGTTCGCCCAGGCGAACATCAGAACGCGGCCGGTTTCTTTTTCCTGGGCGATGACCGGTACCAGCCCCTCTGCATTCCAGCGGATCTGATCCAGCCAGTCGGTCTCCTCGCTCACAGACGCACCTCGATACCGCGATCCCGCAGGAGGCGTTTGGCCTGCTCGATGGTGTACTCGCCAAAGTGAAAGATGCTGGCTGCCAGTACGGCATCGGCATGCCCCTGGAGGATGCCTTCTGCCAGGTGCTCGAGGGTACCGACCCCGCCCGAGGCGATGACCGGTACCGATACCGCATCGCTCACTGCACGGGTGAGTCGAAGGTCGAAGCCGGATTTGGTTCCATCCCGGTCCATGCTGGTCAGCAGGATCTCTCCCGCCCCGTAATCCACCATCCTTTGCGCCCACTCGATGGCATCCAGTCCAGTCGGATTGCGGCCACCGTGGGTGAAGATCTCCCAGCGGAGCGGTTCATCCATCTTGCTGACCTGCTTGGCGTCGATGGCCACCACGATGCATTGGGAGCCGAACCGGTCGGCAGCCTCCTTGACGAATTCCGGGTTTTTTACCGCAGCGGTGTTGATGGCCACCTTGTCGGCACCCGCCTTGAGCAGATAGCGGATGTCCGGGCTGGTGCGGATCCCCCCTCCCACGGTGAGGGGGATGAAGACCTGTTCGGCGACCTTTTCCACCACCTCTGCCATGGTCTTGCGATTCTCATGGCTGGCGGTGATGTCGAGGAAGGTGAGTTCGTCCGCCCCTTCCCGATCGTAGCGGCAGGCGATCTCCACCGGATCCCCCGCATCGCGGATGTCCACGAATCGGACCCCTTTGACCACGCGGCCGTCGTCCACGTCCAGACAGGGGATGATGCGCTTCGCCAGGCTCATGTTCCGCTACTGCTCAACTGGTCCGCAAGTTTCTGTCCGGCGGCGAAGTCGAGAGTGCCTTCATAGATGGCCCGCCCGGTAATCGCCCCCTGGATCCCCTCGTCGGCGACGGCGCAGAGTGCCCGAACGTCGTCCAGGTTGGTGATGCCGCCGGAGGCGATCACCGGGATGGTGATGGCGCGCGCCAACGCCACGGTGGATTCGATGTTGACCCCGCTCATCATCCCGTCACGGCTGATGTCGGTATAGATGATCGCCTCCACGCCATCCTCTTCGAAACGCTGCGCCATGTCGATGACATCGTGATGGGAGAGCTTGGACCAGCCATCCACGGCCACCTTGCCCTCTTTCGCGTCCAGGCCGACGATGATGTGGCCGGGAAACTCCAGGCAGAGATCGTTGACGAAATGGGGGGCGGTGACCGCCTTGGTGCCGATGATCACGTAGCGCACGCCGGCGTCCAGATAGGTCTGCACGGTGTCCTCGTCACGAATCCCCCCTCCGACCTGGATCGGCAGTTCGGGAAACGCCTCGCAAACCGCGTGGACCGCCGCAGCGTTCTTCGGTGTACCCGAAATGGCGCCGTCCAGATCCACCATGTGCAGCCGGCGGGCACCGGCCTCGACCCAGCGTCGGGCCATCTCCACCGGGTCGTCCGAGTAGATGGTGACATCGTCCATGGCCCCCTGGCGCAGGCGAACGCACTTGCCGTCCTTCAGATCGATTGCGGGTATCAGCTCCATTTTGTCTCGTGTTCAGTGGTTTCGGGTTGATGTTCAGCCGTTCCAGCGCAGAAAGTTGGCATAGAGTTCGAGCCCGGCCCGCTGGCTTTTCTCCGGGTGAAACTGGACGGCAAAGATGTTCTCCTTCGCTACCGCCGAGGCAAAGGTGTGTCCGTATCGAGTCGTCGCCGCTATCAATCCCTCCTCGGCTGGGGTGACGTAATAGCTGTGTACGAAGTAGAACCGGGTATCCTGTTCGATCCCGCGCCACATGGGATGGTCGCTTTCCTGATGGACCTCGTTCCATCCCATGTGGGGAATCTTCAGCCGCTCGCCGCCGGCGGGGTCGAACCCGTCCGCTGCAAAGGCATGTACCGAGCCCGGCAGGATGCCCAGACAGGGGGTGCCCCCGTTCTCCTCGCTGTGCTCGAACAGGGCCTGCATCCCCACGCAGATCCCGAGAAAGGGTTTGCTTTGGGCCGCTTCGTGGATCGCCTCATCCAGTCCGAGGCGGGCGATCTCCGACATGCAGTCCCGGATCGCCCCGACACCCGGCAGTACCACCCGCTCCGCGCGCCGGATCTCCCCTGCATCGTGGGTGACCCGGATCCGGGCACCGTCCCCGCTCGCAAACTCCAGCGCCTTGGCCACCGAATGGATGTTGCCCATGCCGTAATCGATGATCGCAACCCGGTTGGCCATGGCCGCTATAGCGCCCCCTTGGTGGAGGGAACGGTGTCCGGACTGCGGGGATCGCGCTCCAGCGCCATGCGCAGGGCGCGGCCGAACGCCTTGTACACGGTCTCGGCGATGTGGTGGCTGTTTCGGCCCCGGATCCCGTCGATGTGCAGCGTCACGGCGGCGTGGTTGACGAAGCCCTGGAAAAACTCCCGGAACAGCTCGGTGTCGAATCCGCCGACGGTTGCGCGGGGAAACTCCACTGCAAATACCAGCTCAGGCCGGCCGGAGAGATCGATCACCACCCTCGAGAGCGCCTCGTCCAGCGGAACGTAGGCGTGACCGTAGCGGCGGATCCCCTTCTTCTCGCCCGCAGCCCTGGCGACCGCCTGACCCAGGGTGATGCCCACATCTTCCACCGTGTGGTGACCGTCGATGTGGAGATCCCCGCTCGCCTGGATCTCCAGGTCGATGAGGCCGTGCCTGGCCACCTGCTCCAGCATGTGGTCCAGGAATGGAAGGCCGGTGTTGAGACGGGTCTTACCCTCGCCATCCAGGTCCAGGGTCACGGTGACCAGGGTCTCCAGCGTCTTGCGCTCTACCGTTGCGCGGCGTCCTGACATGATATTTTCCATCCGGTTCACGGAACAATCGGGGCAATCACCCTGCTCTCCCTTGAAATCCGCTACAGATTCAGTTCGATGCGTGATTGCCCATCGGGTTCATCGATAGCATAACCCATCTCAGCCATCGCTTTGAACGCCGAAGGGTTTATTGTACAAGCCTTCGGGACGAAGCGGGAATCGTTCTGCTGCAGGCGGTCATCGGCGGATGGCCTCGAATAGCGCCTCCACCTTGCTGGCGTTTCCTTCCACATGCAGAATCGTCGCCCCTTCGCAACTCCCGACGCCCCCGGCGGCCACCATGGTGGCGTTCAGGCCATAGAGGATGCGCACGGCATCTGTTTCGGTGATCACCGTGGCGAATCCGGCCATGACAGGCATGTAGCCCAAGGGGGCGCCGGTGGCCCGGGAAAGGCGGCGTTGTCCCAGCTTGCCTCCTGCTGCGGGAATGGAGGGGACCAGTTTCTGCAGAGAAACAGGGACGATGAGTTCAGCGCCCCGTGCGTAGAGGATGGGGAGGGCGCTGCCGATACTGCCACCGGTGGGCGAGCCCAACAGGATGCCCACGTTGCCATCGGCGTCGATGGCGTTGGCTCCCTTGATATAGATGTCCCCGCGGCCGAAACGCTCCAGCAGGGGGCCGGGCCAGCCACGGGAGACGCGGCTCTCCTCGATCAGATAGGGGCCGGGCCCCCGCTCCGTGACCGGGGTTTCCGCAAACTCGCCATCATGGATCCAGCCGATGGCAAAAGCAGCATGGCCAGGGTCCTCTCCCAGCAGGGCGCGCACCACGTGACGGGTGGTTCCTCCGCCGGCGATGATGATCCGGCCGTTGGCCATTGCCCGCTTCAATTGAGGAAGGGCGGCTACCGCCTTTCCAATCAGGCTGCGGGCGGTATCCGGGGGAAGGACGACGAGGGCGGTTTCCTGTTCCACCTCTCCATTATCCCGGATTCCGGCATGGGTTGCCATCCAGGGAAGAGTCGTGAAAGGAAGTTTACCCGAACCGGATGGTGGGTACCGGCCGGATCACCACCATGCAACCCCTGTCCGGTGAAGGGCCTGCCAGGAGAGGGGGTGCGCGAGAAGGCGCGTTCACTCCTGGGCCAGGGCCGGCTCGGCGGTAAAGCTGTCGTAGTGCGTGATGCAGTAGTTGAGCCACTCCTGCAGCAGCTGGTTCAGCTGCCGTTTTTCGTCACGATGCCGCATCCTCGGGTTGGGGTAGTCATAGCGTCCCTCGAAACGGTGCTCTCCCTGGTACGAGAGGACCTCTGCCACCTTGGCGTCGTGGTAGATCCGCACCTTCATGGTCATATCCGACAGGTAGGGGATCTTCTGCTTGAAGGCGTGCCGAATGGTCAGCGTGGTGGTATAACGACTGCACTCGTCGATACTCACATTCAGTTCCATCTGGGGATTCTGGATGGTGAGTTCCGGCATCTCCATGTCGATGAGTGCCGGAAACAGCTGCAACAGGTTTCTGTAGTTGTTTTCGAACACCCACATGGGAGAGGGCTGCCGTTCGCTGAGTTGATATCGATACATGGCTGGTACAGTCGTTTGTTAACAGTCTCGAATATAGCTATCGACATCTGCCGCTTTGTTCTATAGTTTTTATCCTACTCGAATTCGCAGGGATTGTTTTTACAATTTTCGTCCAAAGCGCCTCCTGCTGAGAGGGGGGCACGTTTCGATACCCGTTGAATGAATAAAATAACCGATTATTTCAAGGCGTTGCCTCAATACCTGCTGCCCCACCACCCGTTGTCCCGGGCCATTGGTCTGTTGGTGAGGTGCCGCGTTCCCTGGTTCAAGAATCTGCTGATAGATGGTTTTCGCAGGCTCTATAACGTCGATCTGAGTCTTGCCGCGGAGAGCGATCCCCATGCCTACCCCGATTTCAATGCCTTCTTCACCCGGGCCCTGCGGCCGGATGCGCGGCCGTTGCCTGCCGCCGAAGAGGCGGTCGTCTCGCCGGTGGATGGTCGGGTCAGTCAGGCAGGGATCATGACGGACGGGCGTCTGTTGCAGGCAAAGGGACGGGACTATTCATTGACCCAGCTATTGGGCTCCGTGGAGCTGGCCGATCGGTTCCAGGGTGGAGACTACGCCACCATCTATCTCTCTCCCCGGGACTACCATCGGATTCACATGCCTTTGCGCGGTCGTTTGCGGAAGATGGTGCACATCCCCGGGCGGCTGTTCAGCGTCAGCCCCGCTACGGCAAGGGTGATCCCGGATCTTTTCGCCCGTAACGAACGGGTGGTCTGTCTGTTCGAGACCGAGGCGGGGCCGATGGCGATGGTGCTGGTGGGGGCGATCTTCGTGGCAAGCATCGAGACCGTCTGGGCGGGGGTGGTGACTCCTCCTGCGGGCAAACGGATCACGCAGTGGGAGTATGAGCAAGATGCTCCGGAGCTGGAGCGTGGTGCCGAGATGGGGCGGTTCAACATGGGATCTACAGTGATTCTCCTGTTCGGCCCAGGGGGGGTGGAGTGGTGCCCCGCATGTCATCCGGAGGCGGTGGTGCGGATGGGGCAGCAGATCGGGATCTGTCAGCGGTCGACGGTTTCCTGTTGCGATGAAAGTCGCTGACAGGCCACTTTTTCTTGTTTTTGGACATTTTTTGATCCAAATTAAACCGGATTGGTTGCGGTTTTGTATATACTGACGTATATAGGAAGCCGGAACGGGTTAATCTGGAAGAGAGCGTTTGGCCCGTTGCGCTGTCATGACGACGGGACGCTGCTGTGCAAAGCAAACAGGTTGAATCGCAATTACAAAACTAGCTGAGAAGAGGTACGACTGATGAAGGTAAAAGGAAGTTTGATCAAATTGTCCGCTGCTGCGTTGGCAGTAGGTCTGATGGCTGGCTGCGCACACAAGGGCCCCCCTCCGGTAACCGCGGATGATCTCGCCAAGGTACAGGCAGCCGCTGATGCAGCGATGTCTGCGGCAACCAAGGCCCAGAACAGCGCTGCGGCGGCAGAGCGGACCGCCAACGCGGCGATGAACAAGGCCGAGGATGCCAAGCGGGCTGCCGATGCATGCAGCGAGCGCTGTGGGCGGATGACCGAGAAGGTGATGGCCAAGTAGTCCCGTTTACAGCGCCTCTCCGCTCCTTCCCCGGGCATCGGCCGGGGAAGGAAGAGGCACAAGGAGAGAAGCGAGAAAGGCCCGGAGGGTTACCTCCGGGCCTTTTTCATGCCGATTTCGCTGTAACTATTCAGCTCACCCCTGAAATCCGCCATTTCTGCGTTGAAAAATGGTCATTTACACTCGTAAACTCCCATTTTTCGCCTTGAACTGGCGAATTTCAGGGGCGATCTGAACAGTTACCGGCCCGTTTCAATACTACGCTGAATAGTTACATTTCGTTTTCCGTTACCAGGGCGGCGGTTTCTTCCCGTTTGCCAACCGCAAGCGGAATGCCGCGCTGTTGCCGGGCTATCTGCTCGATGCGGGTCCAGTCCACCTTTACTGGAATGTCCCCGCGGGCAGAAGAGATCACCCTCACCACTGGAGTCAGGTTGATAGAGCCCTCCAGCCGCTTCATCTCCTCTTCCAGTGGCGGATGGGCCTCGAGATAGAGCGTGCCATTGAGCCAGCCTGATTTGTAGGGCTGATTGATGATGCGTACGGGGGTATTGACGCCAATCAGTGGAAACAGGGCCTCGATATCCTCCGGGTAGAGCCGTATACAGCCGTGGCTGACCCGCATCCCCACCCCATAGGGCTTGTCGGTCCCATGAATCAGATAGCCCGGCATTCCCAATCGTAATGCGAATCGACCCAACGGGTTGTCCGGTCCCGGTTTGACTACCTTGGGCAGCTCGACTCCCTTCTCCGCATACTCGGCGCGGATGGAGTCTGGCGGGATCCAGACCGGATCCCGTGTCTTCTGTACGACCCGGGTTTTCCCGGTGGGGGTTTCCCAGCCTTCACGCCCGATTCCGATGGGGTGAGTGATTACTCGCTTTTCTCCCGGCGGGAAATAGTAGAGGCGAAGTTCTGCGAGGTTGATGATCAGTCCCTTTCGTGGTGGTGGTGGCAGAATGAAGCGGGTGGGGATGGTGATGCGGGTTCCCGCTCCCGGAAGCCAGGGGTCGACGCCGGGGTTGGCGGCCAGCATCTCGCGATAACCGAGGTCGTAGTCTCTGGCGAAGTCGGAAAAGGTATCCTCGTAACGAGCGGTGATCTCGACCACGTTGCCGACCACATCTCCCCCGTCTGGAGGCAGGGGGAAGCTGAGAGCCTGGCTGGCAATGGGAAACCAGATCAGCCAGATTCCATTCAGCCATATCCACACTTTTTTCATGTTATTGCCGCTGTTTGCATGCTTTCCTCGTTGGCCAGTATGCCCCTTTGACCGCTGCAGTTAAAGGCCCTTTCTCCCCCTGCCGATAGGTCTTCCGTAAGAGCGCCACAAAATTGACGCATTGTCGTCATTATGCCGTCAGATGAGTGGCAGTCTCCCGGAAAACGCATAGGGACATGGTCAGATGTGATATCTCCGAGAGCCCATGCGAATGAATGGTTTCAAATTCCCAGCTAGTGAGACAAGAGGTAATGCGGGTGGTTTCCTCGCAGCAAACCTTCTGATCGGCGGAGTGATGGTTTTGCTGTTGCTGTCCGGGTGCCAGGATGGCAAGGGTTCGGGAGGAGGTGCCGTAGAAGAGGTGGTAAAGGTGCTCCATCCCCCGCTGGTGGAGGCCGTGCGGGGTGAACAGCCGCAGGAGGATCTCTATCAATATGATGCCGAAAGCGGGATCTACTACCAGGCCGTTCCCGGATTCGTATGGCAAGGGCCATTGACGGAGGTGGACAACCGTTTCGCGAACCCCGCCGCCTACCGCTATGCGGGGTTTGCCATGCAGGTGGAGACCAACGAAAATCGCCCCGGCCCGGAACAGATTTGCAGCAATTCGGCCAGCATCGCACTCTATCCGCCTGTTGCTGCCGTCACCCGGAACGGGGTGGTGTTCGACCCCATCGTCGGACTGGGCAATCGAACGGTCTCTGCGGGAGAAGGGGGGTGTGGCAACGAATTCTTTCAGTTACGGGCGCTGGATGATGATGGCGACGGGGAGTGGGATCGGCTCCAGTACAACTTCCCCCCGGGGGAGAACAGCGAAACCTTGTTGACCCAGGCGGTGCCCGGTGAATGGCAACTGCGCAGCGGTGTGCAGGTGCTGGCCAACTTCCGGCTCTCTTCCATCTCGCCGGTCCAGGGCAAGCCCTTTCAGTTGCCGATGCCGGTCCCCCGCGTCAACCGGGACCCCGAGAGCGGCCTCGTAGAGAGTGTGGATGTGCGCTGGTGGCGCTACAATCCAGCCACCGCCGACTATGAGCCGGTGGTCGACAGCGACGGGATCCCGCGCAGCGTGGTGGAGTTGCGTTACGGCACGGCCACTCCGGAGCTTCACGAAGCGGTTCGCGCCTATGGACTGGTGGAACGGGCGGTCTTTCCCCGCTATCCCTGGCGGCTGTTCGACAGCGGGACCCTGGAGGCAGGGGAGCCCCAGGTGACCGCAGTACACATCTCCTACGAAGCGGCAGGGATCGCCTATCGCTTCGTCTGGCAGGCCTCATAGCGGGTATCAGGCGCGCTCGACGGGAAAGGCGGTCACCTCGTGGATGTGTGATGCGCCGGTCGAGAGCATGAGTAAGCGATCGATCCCCAGTGCGACGCCGGCGCAGTCGGGCAGACCATGGCGCAGCGCGGCCAGAAACCGGCGGTCGATCGGGGGTTGGGGCTGTTTCATCTCCTTTCGCCGCCGCAGCTCTTCGAGGAAACGCGCTTCCTGCTCCTCGGCATCGGTCAGTTCATGAAAGCCGTTGGCCAGCTCCATCCCCTCCAGAAACAGCTCGAAGCGGGCGGCCAACGGGGGATCTCCCCCTTCGATCCTGGCCAGAGCCGCTTGTGAAGCCGGATAGTCGAAGAGAAAGGTCAACCGGCCTTTGCCCAGCCGGGGCTGGATCTGATGGGTCATCAGCAAATCGAGCCAGCCGTCGCGGTCGTCGGGCTCCAGTCCCCTTGCCTCCAGGCCGTGCAAGGCGGCCCGACGCCGGATTTCCCGCGTCGGCGACCGGAAGGGATCCAGATCCGCATGGCGTTCGAACGCCTGCCGATAGGTGAGGGATTCGCTCTCGGTGCGCTCTCTCTCCGGAATCACCCACGCAATCAGCTCCTCCACCTCACGCATCAGGTGGTGGTGGTCGAAACCGGGGCGATACCACTCCAGCAGAGTGAATTCGGGATTGTGATGACGTCCCGCCTCTCCCTGACGGAATACCTTGCAGATCTGGTAGATGGGTCCGCAACCGGCAGCCAGCAGGCGTTTCATCGCGAATTCGGGCGAGGTGTGCAGATAGAGCGTCTGTCCCGTTGGCGCCCCGGGACCGGAATAGATGGTGGAAAAGCTCTCGATCTGTGGATCGGTGCTGGCTGCGGAGGAGAGGAGCGGGGTTTCCACCTCCAGCACCCCCCGCTCGGCAAAGAAGGTGCGGAGCCGGGCCAGCAGGGCGGCCCGCCGCCGAAGCATCTCCAGCGACGCCGTCGGCCGCCAGTCCATCAATCCCGGACGCGCGAAATGTACTCCCCGCTGCGGGTATCCACCTTGAGTAGATCCCCCTCGTTGACGAACAGGGGGACCTGCACCACGGCACCGGTCTCCAGGGTGGCGGGTTTGCTGCCGCCGGTCGCGGTATCGCCACGGATCCCGGGCTCGGTCTCCACCACCTTGAGTACCACGTGATTGGGCGGGGTGACGATGAGAGGGACGCCGTTCCACAAGGTCACGGTGCAGAGATCCTGCTCCTTGAGCCACTGCTTGGCATCGGCTACCGCCACCTCGTCTGCGGCAATCTGCTCGAAGGTCTCCGGATTCATGAAATGCCAGGAGGCCCCGTCGTTGTACAGGTATTGCATCTCGGTTTCCACCACGTCCGCAGCCTCGATACTCTCACCCGATTTGAAGGTACGCTCGATCACTCTTCCGGTCTTCAGGTTGCGCAGCTTCACCCGGTTGAAGGCCTGCCCCTTGCCCGGCTTGACGAACTCGTTTTCAATGATGACCGCGGGATCACCGTCCAGCATCACCTTGAGTCCGCGCCTGAATTCGTTGGTGCTGTATCGTGCCATGGTGTTGTCCGACTCCTGTACAATCCGGTGCCTATGATAACCACAAAAGCCGATCTTTTACATACGCCCCGCTGGCAGCGGGAGATGGCCGAAGCGGTCACCGATCCCGCGGAGCTGCTGCGTTCTCTGGGACTTCCCGTCTCCCTCGCCGACACATTGGCGGGAAAGCATTTTCCGCTGCGTGTCCCTCGGGGATTCGTCCGTCGCATGGAGCGGGAAAACCCCCGGGATCCCCTGTTACTCCAGGTGTTGCCGCGGATGTGGGAAAATCGTCCGGCGGAGGGTTACCGGCCGGATCCGGTGGGGGATCTGGCCTCCATGGTGGTGCCGGGTGTGATCCACAAATACCGGGGGCGGGTGCTGCTGGTGACCACTGGCGTCTGTGCGATCCACTGTCGTTACTGCTTCCGCCGCCATTTCCCCTATGCCGATGCCAATCCGCGGCGGGGAGAGTGGGAGGCCGCGCTGGAATATATCGCCGACGACCCCACCATCGAAGAGGTGATATTGAGCGGCGGGGATCCCTTGCTTCTGGCCGATACCCGTCTGGCAGGTCTCTGTAGCAGGCTTCAGCGGATCCCTCATCTGCGCCGTTTGCGCATCCACACCCGCCTGCCCGTGGTGCTGCCGTCGAGGGTGGATGATGCACTGCTGGGATGGGTGGGGAAGAGCCGGCTGCAGACGGTGATCGTGGTTCATGTCAATCACCCCAATGAACTGGATGGTGCGGTCAGCGGGGCGCTGGCGGATCTCGCGGACACGGGAACCATCCTGCTGAATCAGTCGGTGTTGCTGCATGGGATCAACGACGATGCGGCGACATTGGCCGCCCTCAGCGAAGCGCTGTTTGCCGCGGGCGTGATGCCCTACTATCTGCATCTGCTGGACAAGGTGGAAGGGGCGGCCCACTTCGACGTGGACGAGGGGCGCGCCATCTCCCTGCTGGCTGAGCTGCGTGAGCGGTTGCCGGGTTACCTGGTTCCGCGGCTGGTCCGTGAGCGGGAGGGAACGCCTGCCAAGACCCCGGTCAGTTGATCGGTCCGGTCGGCGAGCCGCCTCAATGAGGCGTCTGATAGAACTGCCGGAACAGCGCCGGATAGACGATTTTGCCGCCGCGATCGAACGTCCCTTCCGCCAGTTCGAGCACCAGTATCGCCTCCTTTTCCACCGGCAGGTTGCATTCGAGTCCTTTCTGAAAGGCGGGCTCGAAGCCAAAGCGCGCGTAGTAGTCGGGATAGCCTGCAACCACGATGCCGGGGAACGCCTGTTCCCGTGCCTGCTGCAAGGCGGACATCACCAGCCTGGAGCCGATCCCCCGGTGGGAATGGGACGGCAGCACGGACATGGGAGCGAGGGCGAGGATGTCGATCTTTTCCTCCTCCCGCTCCAGCAGGGCCTTGAACATCATCAGGTGGCCCAGGATTCGGTTGTGACCCTCCGCCACCAGAGAGAGCTGGGGGATGTAGGCGGGACTGTGGCGGATCGCGGTCACCAGTCGAGCCTCGTCCTCCTCCTCGAAAGCGGCGATGTTGACGATATCGATGCCCCGCAGATCTTCGAATGATTCGGGTCGAATGGTAATCTCTGTCATGTTCTTCTCCCCCTGATTCCAGCGTTTGGCCCATATGGACGTCATGATTCGCAGCTCTGGCGGTACATCGGGAAGCTTCTGTTTGCTCCCGTAAAAATAGCTGCTATATCAGCCGGTTGGTCTGTTCTCCTAGGCTCTTCCCTAGGACGGCTCCAAGGGTGAGAGGTTATCGTTATTTAAATAATAGCGAGAGCTGCCGAAATATCAAACATGTGCTGCGGACATGGGGCGGCGGGACCGGACTGGTCCGGAAAGAGGGAAGCATCGCGCTTTCGGGAAGAAAAATAGAAATTATGAGCAGTAGAGACCACTACCTTCGCCTGATCCTGGTCGAGGATGAGGCCAACGACGGAAAAGAGATTGTCAATCTGTTGCGCAGCGGCGGCTGTCCCGTCCTTGCGGAGCGGGTTGAGAATGCGACGGAGATGAAACGGTTGCTGGAAGAGGGCGAATGGGACATGGTGATGGCCCGCTTGCCCCACGAGCAATTTCGGCCCATGGATGTTCTGGCTGAAACCGTACGTAGCGGCCAGGATCTCTCTTTTTTGGTCTTGACCGACCAATCGGAGGAGTACAGCAACGAGGTGATGGAGCTGCTGCGAGGAGGGGCAAGGGGGATTGTGAGCACTTACTCTCCGGAGCATCTCCGCCTCGTGGTCGGGCGCGAATTGCAGGATCTGGAGGCACGGAGGGCACAGCGCTATTTCACTCAGAAATATCTCGATTCGGAGCGGCGTGCGCGGGAGTTGCTGGAGAGCTCCCGAGATGCCATCGCCTACGTCAAGGACGGTGTCTACGTCTACGCAAACCATGCTTATCTGAAGCGCTTCGGCTTCGCCGGGCTGTGGGAGCTGCAAGGCGAGCTGTTGCTGGAGACCATTGCCGAGGAAGATCGCAACAAGGTGAAATCGTCGTTACGCAGTCTCACCGAAGAGGAGCCGGAATCGGAGCAGGGAGAGTTGCGGGTGCAGGCACGGAACACGGATGGCCGGCATTTCGATACCACTATGGAATTGCGGCCGGCCACACTGGGAGGAGAGCCCTGCGTCCAGATCACCATCCGTGAGCAATCGCACAGCAAGGAGCTGGAGGAGCGGGTTCGCCGGCTCAAGAATATCGATCCGATTACCGGGCTGTTCAACCGCCAGTATTTTCTTCGCCGCCTGAATGCCGAGGTGAAACGGGCCAAGGAAGGCAAGATGAAAGGCGCGCTGTTCTACATCGAGATAGACAATTTCAAGAAGGTGCAGGAACAGCTGGGGGTGGCGGTCAGCGATCAGCTGCTGGTGGACATTGCCCGGGTGTTGCGTCAGAAAGGCAACCTGGTGCAGGGTCTTTCACGCTTCTACACCAACATCTTTACCGCGGTGGTACGCAACTGTAACGCCTCGACGGTGGGCAAGATCGCCGAACTACTGCGGGCGATGATCGAACGACATGTTTCGGAGATCAAGGGTCGCTCCATCCATAGCACCTGCAGCATCGGGGTCACGTTGATCAATGAAAGCACCCCCACTGCTCAGGAGGCGTTGGCCCGGGCCAGTAAGGCCTGCGCAGAGAGTCGTGAGGCGGGAGGCAACCGCGTTACCCAGTTCGTTCCCGTGGTAGAGGATATGGCGGAGCGCAAGATGCAGAAGGAGTGGGTCCGCCGCATCCGCAAGGCGCTGGATCACGGGGGGTTGCGGCTGCTGTTCCAGCCCATCGTCAGTCTGCACGGCGACCCCGGTGAGAAGTACGAGGTGTTGCTGCGCATGTCGGAAGATGGGCAGGACATCTCCCCGGCGGAATTCATTCCCATTGCACACGAGACCGGGCTGCTGCCCCAGGTGGAGCGATGGGTGATCGCCCATGCCATCCGGGCCCTGGCCGATCGGCAGGGCAAGGGGTTGAATACCAAGCTGTTCGTGAAGTTATCGGAGGATTCGGTCAGTGATGAGGCGCTGCTGCTCTGGATCGGGCAGCAGCTTCGCCAGCTGGGGGTCGATGGCGAAGGTCTGGTCTTCGAGATAAGGGAAGAGTGCGCGCTAGGCCGCCTTGGTGTGGTGACCAAGCTCGTCAATGGCTTGCGCAAGCTGGGGTGCGGTGTCGCCCTGGATCGCTTTGGGGTGGCTCCCAACGCCATCATGTTGCAGAAGCGGCTGCGGGCTCCCTATCTGAAGATCGACGGCTCGCTGATAACGACGCTGGACGAGAACCCGGAATCCCGGGAAAGGGTACAGCGTATCAACCAGGTTGCCCGTGAGACCGGAGGGGCGACCATTGCGCAGTTCGTGGAGAGCGCCAACAGCCTTTCACTTCTGTGGCAAGCCGGGGTGAACTATATCCAGGGTTACTTCGTGCAGGAGCCATCTGCGTCCATGCAGTATGACTTCACCGGCGAGGCATCGTAGACCTCAGTTGCCTTGCAGGGCAGCAATGCGCTGTTCCAACGGGGGGTGAGACATGAAAAGGGCTTTCAGGCCGTGCCCGATGTGCCCCGAGATACCGAAAGCGGCCAGCTGATCGGGCAGTTCGGCCTCTCCGGCGCTGCGTTGCAGTGCGCGCAATGCAGCGATCATCTTTTCCCTGCCTTCCAGCTGGGCGGCCCCCGCGTCGGCACGGAATTCCCGCTGCCGGCTGAACCACATCACGATAATGGTGGCCAGGATCCCGAGCAGCAGTTCCGCCACGATGGTGGTGATCCAGTAGGCGGGCCCATAGCTGTTTTCGTTCTTGAACACCACCCGATCCACCGTGTGGCCCACCACCCGGGAAAGGAAGATGACGAAGGTATTGACGACTCCCTGAATCAGGGCGAGTGTCACCATGTCGCCATTGGCGATGTGGCTGATCTCATGGCCCAGCACCGCCTCCACCTCGTCCTTGTCCATCACCCGAAGCAGGCCGGTGCTGACCGCCACCAGCGCGTTGTTGCGATTGGCACCGGTGGCAAAGGCATTGGGCTCCGGGGCGTCGTAGACGGCCACCTCCGGCATACCGATACCCGCCTGACGGGCCTGCCGGGCCACCGTTTCCACCAACCACTGTTCGGTGGGATTACTGGGCTGCTCGATCACATGGGCGCCCACCATCCGTTTGGCGGTCCATTTGGAGAGCAACAAGGAGATAAGGGAACCCGCGAAGCCAAACACCGCGGCGAAGATCAACAGATTGGTGTAATCCAGCCCTCCTTGGGCAGTGATAACGCGATCGATACCCAGCAGGCGCAGTACGATGTTCAGCACCACGATGACCGCCAGGTTGGTTATCAAAAACAACAGGATACGCTTCAACATCGCAGATGTACTCCGTTTTTCGTGCCAGAATCCACCGCGGATCATTAGGCCATATCCCGTTTGAAGAATGCAAGCAAGGAGCAAAACGTCACCGGGCGCTACCGGGATGGGTTCTCACGCCGGTCTCGCCATCCATCTGTGATCTGGCGCCATCGACTCAATCGTAAGGCCGCACCTGGACGACGGTGCCGGAGCGACCGGCATGTTTCCGGGCGAAATATCCGGGTTAGGTTTTGGTGTGGAATGTGTTAAGGTAGCCAGAGGCGTTGTCTCTGGTATGGATTAAAACAATAGAATCGAGACAAGGCCATTCAAAACACCGACTTAAGAACCAAGATATCGGCTGGCCATGGCAAGTGGTAACTTCATGCCCAAGGGGTGGCGTGGCTTCCGTATCCCCATCGGATACAGGCTCGCCATAGCCATCACGCTGCTGCTGATGTCGGCGATGGTGCTGCTGGGAATGCTGCTCATCGATCGGCAGAGTGCGCTGTTGCGAGCCGATATCGGTCGCTTCGGGCATACGGTGGCCAGCCAGGTGGCCGATTCTGCCAAGGAGCTGGTTCTCGCCAAGGATGAATTGGGGCTGAAGGTGCTGGTTTCCAACCTGACCCGTAACGAAAATATCGATGGCACCGCGGTGATCGCCGCCGATGGGGAGATTCTGGCGCGTTCCGGACTGGTTCCACCGTCCGGGTTGTTGCCACGGCCGAAGGAGGGAGAGCCCGGAATCGTGCCTGCCGAAGTGGAGTGGCGTTCTCCAGGCGGGGCGAAGCACCTGATCAGTTTCATCAGCCCCATTCATTTTCAGGATGTGGTGCTGGGCTACAGCCTGACCACCTTCAGCCGGCAGATGCTGGTGCAGTCTTTGCAAGAATCGGTGCGACTGGTGGTGACCATTACCTTGGCGATGATTGCCCTCGGCATCGTCGGTGCCTTTCTTCTCGGGAGGAGAATCGCCAGGCCCATTCATGAATTGATCCGCGCCAGCAGGGAGATCCAGACGGGGAACTATGACTACCGGATCACTGAGCGGCGTGGTGACGAGCTGGGTCAGCTGATGAACGCCTTCAATGAGATGGCGGCCGGTCTGCGCAAGAAGGTACAGGTGGAGCAGGCCTTTTCCCGCTTCGTGCCGGAAAATGTGGCCAAGCAGATGTTGTCCAACATCGAGCAGGTGAAACTGGGCGGGGAGACGGTGGAGGCCAGTGTGCTGTTTGCCGATATCGTGGGTTATACCTCCCTGTCGGAAAAACTTTCCGCCAGCGAAGTGGCCGAGTTGCTGAACGAATATTTCAGCTACATCGCAGACGCGGCCAAGCTGTGTGGCGGCACACTCGACAAGTACATGGGCGACTGCGCGATGATTCTGTTCGGCGTGCCGGAGCCCGATCCCAAGCACGCATTTCACGCCATCTATTTTGCAGTGTTGCTGAAGAACCTCATCGAGCGGCTCAATACCCAGCGTCTCTGGATGGGCAAGATTCCGTTGCAGTTCAGTATCGGGGTGAATTGCGGGAGCATGGTGGCCGGCACCATGGGCTCGAAAAGCCGGATGCAGTACACCGTACTCGGAGATGCGGTCAATCTGGCATCACGCCTCTCCAGCGTGGCGGAGGCAGGAGAGATCATCGTCAGCGGTGAGATGCTGCAGCAGCCGATGGTGAGCGATTACGTGGAGATAGGTGGTTACCAGTCCGTCTCCGTGCGGGGGAAGGACAAGCCGGTGGCCACCTATCGGGTGGATGATGTGGTGGTCGCACTCCGCCCACACATGTACGAGCAGATCGATACCCTGCTCTCCCGGCGGTTGGCTGGATGAAAGGTTTTTTCTTCATAATGGCATTCATTGCGCTCTCCGGGTGTGCGCAGTTGCCGCAGCAGAGCACCATTGGGCCGGAACAGATCGACGCCTGGCTGACCGAGGGGGAGTATGGCAATGCCCTCGCCGCCCTGCAGCGCCAGGTGCAGCTGCGCCCCGATGATACGGCGGCTCGGGAACGGCTGTATAACGCCTGGCAACGGGCCAGCCGTTATGCATCGGAACAGATTGCCGAGGCCGAACGACTGGTGCAACAAAGCCGCTGGGAGGCGGCGTTTCAGCGGCTGGATGAAGCGCTGAGGCGTTGGCCCCAGAGCGCGGTGTTGCGGGTGGCACGGGATTCCCTGGAGGACCGGCGCCAGCGGCGTATCGAGGAACTGCAGCTGGAGCTGTTGCTCCACGAAGGCCGTTCCCTGCTGGAGAGCGCCAAGGCACATCGTGAGCTGGAGCGGGCAAATCCGGGTTATCTCTATCTGGATTGGGATCTGCGCAAATATCAGGCAAGGCGGCGGGCGGTTGCCAAGGAACTGCTGGAGGTGGGGCGGCAGGTACAAGAGGAGGGGGACTTGCGTCTGGCGCAGCATTGTCTGGTGATGGCGCAGCGGCTCAGTGATTCTCCCGAGATCAGGGCGGCGCTGGCGCAGCTACCGCCCATCGAACCGGTGGA
>WFNS01000152.1 GCA_015488495.1 Gammaproteobacteria bacterium
GTTTTCCACCCCCTTCCTGCTGGAGAACAGGGAGCTGTTCTTCACGGTCAGCATCGGCCTGTCCACCTATCCACACGACAGCGACAACCCCCACACCCTGTTGCAGCACGCCGATGCCGCCATGTATCGTGCCAAGGCCAACGGCCGCAACACCTACTGCTTTTTCACCCCGGACATCAACCGCCAGGCGGTCCACCGGCTGGAAATGGAATCCCACCTGCGGCAGGCGCTGGAGCGGAACGAGTTCACCATTCAGTACCAGCCGATCATCGACCTCACCGAACGGCGCATGGTCGGTGCGGAGGCGTTGCTCACCTGGAACAACCCGGTGCTGGGGCAGGTGCCACCCGAACAGTTCATCCCCATCGCAGAGGAGAACGGTCTCATCATCCCCCTTGGCGAATGGGTCATGGAGACCGCCTGCGCCCAGATGAGCGAGTGGCAGCAGCGAACCCGCTTGCCGTTGCGCATCGCCATCAACGTCTCGTCACGCCAGCTACGGGAGAAAAACTTCATCAGGATGGTCCGCCAGATACTGGAAAAGAGCCACCTCTCCGCCCGCAATCTGGAGCTGGAGATCACCGAAAACCTGTTGCTCAAGGATTCCGGCGAGGCATCACGGATCCTCAACGAACTCAGCGAGATGGAGGTGTCCCTGGCGGTGGACGATTTCGGAACCGGCTACTCCGCGCTGAGTTACCTGAAACATTTTCCGTTCGACGCACTGAAGATCGACAGGACCTTCGTGCGGGACATCACCACCGACAAGGAGGATGCGGCTCTCACCCGCGCCATCATCGTCATGGCCCAGAGCCTGGGGCTGAAGGTCACGGGAGAGGGGGTGGAAACCCCGCAGCAACTGAAATTCCTGCGCAGCGAGGGGTGCAACCAGGTTCAGGGATACTACTTCTGCAAACCGGTACCGGCATGCAGCTTCGACGACCTGCTCCGGCAACAGGACTCTCTCGACTGGTTCGCCCACCGCGCCGATACCGATCCCCGTTCCGCCGTGCATTGATGGCCCCCCGCCAGCCTGCCCGCTGGCTGGTAACTCTCCTTCGGCCTGGCTGGTTATGCTCAATAGCTAGAATCCCACGCTGAGACCAAAGCGGACGATCCAGGGATCGCCGTAGGGAGAATCTCCCTCTTCATAACTGAAGTTGTAGAGTACCGACATATACATCGCGGTATTCGCGCCGAGGGGCGTGACCATCCCGCCGCCGGCAAGGAGGCTCTGGTACTGCCGCCGCTCGCTGGAGGTACCGCTGCGATACTCGTGATCCAGATATTCGTAGTCCCCCTCCAGATAGAAGGCGGAGGTGAGACGGTAGCGGGCAAACAGGGAACCGCCCCAGTCGTTGCTGCTGCCGATTCGATCGTCGTTACGATAGCGGTAGAGAAGCGTCATGCCGACCGAGGTCCGCTCATCCAGATGAACCCCTACCATGGGCGACAGCTCCACGTAGTCGACGGTACCGAAGCTCGCGCTGATTCCTCCGCCGTAGAAGATATCTCCCCGTGAGGAGACCACACCCACCCCGGCGTCAGCGTGCGGTGACAACAGCCCGGCAGAGAGCATCAACAGCGTAACGGACAAGACCCTGTTCATCCCTTTTTCCTCCATGAGCGGAAACTATCCTCTTTTTTTGACGAATCGCATCAAACGACGCCGTTTCTCCTGCTGCCGCCTGGTCAACCGGTTCCTGCGCCCGGCAAAGGGATTCTCCCCGCCCTTGAATTCGATACGCAACGGCGTTCCTTCCAATCGCAGCTGTTTGCGAAACAGGTTACCGAGATAGCGCCGATAGCCTTCCGGCACCGCGCTGGTCTGGTTGCCGTGAATGACTATCACGGGTGGATTTTTTCCCCCCTGATGGGCGTAACGGAGTTTCACCCGGCGGCCTCGCACCAGCGGCGGCGGATGAGCCGCCACCGCGTCCTCCAGCAGTCGGGTCAACTGCGGGGTCGGGAGCTGCACCATCGCCGAACGATAGGCCCGCTGCACCGACTCGAACAGCTCCCCCACCCCGGTACCGTGCAGGGCCGAAATGAAATGGATCCGGGCGAAATCCAGAAAGGGCAATTTCAGATCCAGCTCCCGGCGCACCTTCTCCCGTTGCTCCGGTGACAGATGGTCCCACTTGTTGACCGCAATGACGACCGCGCGTCCGGCGTCGAGGATATAGCCCAGCAGATGGGCATCCTGCTCACCGATCCCCTCCCGGGCATCCAGCACCATGATCACCACCTGCGCGGCGTCGATGGCCTGGAGGGTCTTGATGATGCTGAACTTCTCCACCACCTCCTTCACCCGGCTGCGGCGCCGTACCCCGGCGGTGTCGATGAAGAGGTATTTCTGCCCTTCCCGCTCGAAGGGAACGAACACGGCATCGCGGGTGGTTCCGGGCATGTCGTAGACCACCACCCTCTCTTCACCCAGTATGCGGTTCAGCAGGGTGGATTTGCCCACGTTGGGGCGCCCCACCAGGGCGATGCGAATCCCTGCTTCTTCCGTCTCCTCTTGCGACTGCAGCGGTGGCTCTGGCGGCAACACCTCCTCGACGAGCTGTTTCACCCCCTGGCCGTGAACCGCGGCGATCGCCAGCGGCTCACCGAGACCGAGTGCATGAAACTCCGCCGCCGCCAGGGCGGGTTCCATCCCCTCCGCCTTGTTGACCACCAGGAAAACCGGCTTGCCGCACTGGCGAAGCCGCTGGGCTATCTCTTCGTCCGCCGGAGTGAGACCGCTCTTTGCATCCACCAGAAACAGCACCGCGCTGGCCTCCTCCACGGCGAGCCAGGACTGCTGCGCCATGCGCTGATCGATCCCCTCGGATTCACCGCTCAATCCGCCGGTATCGATCACGATGTATCCCCGCCGGCCGACCTTGCCTTCGCCATACTTGCGGTCCCGGGTCAAGCCCGGTTGATCGGCCACCAGCGCGTCACGGGATTTGGTCAAGCGGTTGAAGAGGGTCGATTTACCCACATTGGGACGGCCGACCAGGGCCAGGACAGGTTTCATTACAGGCTCCACGCGGGGAGAATATCACAAAACGGCGGGTAACTATTCAGCTCACCCCTGAAATCCGCCATTTCTGCGTTGAAAAATGGTCATTTACACTCTCGTAAACTCACATTTTTCGCCTTGAACTGACCAATTTCAGGGGCGATCTGAACAGTTACCAGCCTGTTTCACACCATGCTGAATGGTTACAACGGCGGAACGGCTCACCGGCGTGGCGCGATCTCCAGACAAAGCAACCGGCCCTTGTCGTCATAGAGATAAAGTCGTTTGCCGTCGGCGATCGGGGCCACACGAATGCCGCTGGCCGCCTCGTAACGGGCAAGGAAATGACCGTCGCTCCGGGCCAGCCAATGAACGAATCCTTCGCGATCCGCAACCACCACGCTTTCACCGAGGAGTACCGGTGCAGTCACACCCCGATGACGCAGGGCGTCCTGTTGCCACAAGGGTGCGCCGCTGGATCGATCCAGCGACCAGACGCGATCCTGGTCGTCGGTCAGGTAGATGGCGCGGTCATCTGCCACCAGCCCGGTGGCGGACGACATGGGACGACTCCAGAGCACCCGGCCGGTCTGCAGATCGATGGCGGCTGCCCGGCCCTGATAGCTCACCACATAGAGCACGCTGCCGATGATCAGCGGTGATCCATCGATGTCCACCATCCGCTCCAACTCCGAGCGTCCGCGGGGAACGGCCACGCTCTTCTCCCACAGAACGCGTCCGTCCTGAAGCGCCAGCAGCGCCACTTTGCCACTGGCAAAACCGTCCACCACGATATCGGACAGAATCACCGGAGAACTGGTACCGCGCAGGGTGAGCGTAGGCACGGTTCGATCGTAGATCCAGCGCTGCTCACCATCATCGGCCGCCAGCGCAAACAGCTTGCCATCCACCGTATGTGCCACCACCGTGCCGCTGCCAACGGCCGGAGCGGCCAGGATCTCGCTGGAAAGTTGAGCACGCCAGAGCTCCTTGCCATCCGCTGCATCCAATGCAATCACCTGCCCGTCGGCGGTACCGACCACCACCTTGCCTTCGCCATGACCGGGACCGCTGGTCAGCCTCTCTCCGAGATCCACCTCCCAGATCGATTCTCCGCTGTCGGCCCGCAGGGCGGCCACGATCCCCTTGTAGTCATCGACATACAAGGTATCGCCTGCCAGACGGGGACGCAGTCGCAAATCCCGATCGTCCACCCCACGGCCGACCCGGGTACTCCAGAGCTGCTTCACGGCCAGTTCCGGCTTGAACTCGGTCAGGGGCGTCGGCGGCTCGACGTTGCTGGAGCTGCAGGCGGAGAGCAGCAGGAGAAGGCTGCCCAACAGCGCCGGCAGCGCGCCGCGGCAGACAGCGCGAAACGACAGGAGGAAGGTTGCACTCATGGCCGGCTCACCGTATGAATCACCACATCATTCGGTTGTCTCGATCCCGGCCGCCGTGGCCATGGCCAGATCATCCAGACGCATCCGTAACAGCCGCTGGTTCCTGCCACCCAGGGTCAGTGCCCGTTCATAGGCGGCTCGAGCCTCGGCCCGTTTGCCCTGGGCCAGGTAGATGTCCCCCCGGATGATCTCCAGATCCGCCTGATTGACAGAGGATCCCGCCCCCTGGATCGCTGACCAGGCGGCGTCCGGCTTGCCGTCGGCCAACAGCACCCGGGCCAGGCGCATCCTGGCGATCTCCCGGATCGCCTCTTGATCGGCACCCTCCACGACCTGGCGCAGCAGCGCCTCCGCGGCCGCCAGATCCTCCTGTTCGACCTTGAGTCGGGCGAGGATCAGCTTGGCCAACGTGGCATAGGGGGTACTGCTGTACTGCGTCAACAGCGTCCCGGCCAGCTGCTCCGCCTCTCCTGTATTACCCTGCTCCACCAACTGGAGCAGCTGCTCATACTGCAGCGACGCGGCCTCGGCCGTCCGGTGCCTGGAATCGGTCCACAAACGTGTGCCAATGACCGCCGCAAGGCCAACCACCAGGCCGGCGACGACAAACTTGCCGTTCTTGCTCCACCACTCCTTGAGCCGTTCCAGCTGCTCCTCGTCAGTGTGATCCACGGTTACCTCCAAAATTTTTATCTGTGAAGTAACTATTCAGCTCACCCCTGAAATCCGCCATTTCTGCGTTGAAAAACGGTCATTTACACTCGTAAACTCACATTTTTCGCCTTGAACTGACGAATTTCAGGGGCGATCTGAACAGTTACCGGCCTGTTTCATACCATGCTGAATAGTTACTCTTTGAACTGGAAATCCATCAGGCAGGACTCCAGCTGGTCCAGCACCACTCGCCGTTGCTCGCCCCCTCGCAAGGGCTTGATGGTGATGCTCTCCTGCACCAGCTCGTCCTCACCCAGGATCAATGCCATCTCCGCTCCGCTCCGGTCGGCCCGTTTCAGCTGACTCTTGAAGCTGCCACCGCCACAATTGAGCTGCAGGCGCAGGCCCGGCAGGGCGCGGCGCAACCGCTCGGCAATCGTCATCCCGGCCCGCTCGGCCCCCTCACCGACCACCACCAGATAGATTTGGGGCCTGTCGGCCGGGACAGCGATCTTTTCATCCTCCATCAGCAACGCCACCAGGCGCTCGATCCCCATGGCAAAGCCGGCCGCCGGGGTCGGCTTTCCGCCCAGTTGCCCCACCAGGGAGTCGAAACGGCCACCCGCGCACACCGTGCCCTGCGCCCCGAGCCGGTCGGTCACCCATTCGAAGACCGTCCGGTTGTAGTAATCCAGCCCCCGCACCAGCCGCGGATTCACCTGGTAACCGATCCCGGCCTCGTAGAGGTAGGCAAGCAGCCGCTCGAAATGTTCCTTCGACGCATCGTCCAGGTGCTCCGACATCCGGGGCGCCTCCTCTATCAACCCCTGCATCCGGGGGTTCTTGCTGTCGAGGATCCGCAGCGGATTGGTGTGCAGGCGACGGCGACTGTCCTCGTCCAGCTGGTCGATATGGCGGGAAAAATAGTCCACCAGCAGCTCCCGGTAACGAGTTCTGGATTCGGCGCTTCCCAGCGAGTTGATCTGCAGGACGATCTCGTCCGCCAGCCCGATACGTTCCAGGATGCGGGCGCTGAGCAGGATCAGCTCGGCATCGATATCCGGCCCGGCCATGCCGAAAGTCTCCACGCCCAACTGGTGAAACTGCCGGTATCGCCCCTTCTGGGGGCGCTCGTGACGAAACATCGGGCCCTGATACCAGAGGCGCTGGATCTGGTTGTAGAGTAGACCATGCTCGATGCCGGCCCGGACGCACCCCGCCGTCCCCTCGGGACGCAGGGTGAGGCTGTCTCCGTTGCGGTCGATGAAGGTGTACATCTCCTTCTCGACGATGTCGGTCACCTCGCCGATGGAGCGTTTGAACAGCTCTGTCTTCTCCAGGATGGGAAGCCGTATCTCACGGTAACCATAGCTGGCGAGCACCTCCTCCCATACCCGCTGCAGATAACGCCAGTAGGGGGTTTCTTCGGGAAGAATGTCATTCATCCCGCGGACGGCCTGAATGTTTCCGGACATGCGCGGCTATCCCCTAGAGCTTCCCATCTTTCCGGTACTCTCTCCAGGGGGCGAAATCCGGATAGGACTGCTCGAGACGGCGCCCATACTCCGCCGCCGCCTCTTCGTTTCCCTTTGCCTTTTCGATCCGGAAACCCAGCCACAGGGACTCCGCGACCGCCGGGGCAACCGCCTCGTAGCGCTGCAGATAGGCGCGTGCGGAGAGGTAGCGCTGCTTGCGGTAGTTGATCCGGGCCAGCTCGAAGAGCGATTTGGGCAGGCGCGGATTGAGCTTCAACGCGGCATGGAAATAGCCTTCCGCCTTCTCGTCATCTCCGGCGTGCAGTGCACAGAGCGCCGCATTCTCGTAGCTCTCGGCCCGCCCCTCATAAAGGGGGTCGCGGAATACGACCTGGAACTGCTTCTCCGCTTCGGCATACTGCTTTTGGGTGCAGAGAAACACACCATAGTTGTTGCGCAAGGCAGCATCGCGGGGGCTGAGCCTCAGCGCCCTCGTGAAATGCTTGTCCGCCAGCTCCGGCTCGTCCAGACGGTTGTACAACTCGGCGATGTAGTGATGGGCGCGCACCGAATCGGGATCCTGCCGCAGCGCCTTTTTCAGCTTGCGCAACGCCTCGGCGTAGTTCCCCTGTCGCATATACCCCAGCCCCAGCGCCGCATTGGCGTCCGCCGCCGTGGTCACCGAGGGGACGGCCGCATCGCCTTCGTCGCGCGGTGCGCTCGCGCACCCCGTAAGCACGATGACGGCGGCGAGCAGCGATGCCCCGAACCCGCGACGCATCAGCACGCCTCCCGGACCGGGATCACATTGCGCCGCGTCCGATCCCGGACCCTGCCAACCAGCTGACCGCAGGCGGCATCGATGTCCTCTCCCCGGGTACGCCGCACGATGGTGACGATTCCCCGCTCCTGGAGAACGGAAGCGAAACGTTCGATCACCTCCGGTGGAGAGCAGGCATATCGACTCCCCGGGAAGGGGTTGAAGGGAATCAGGTTGACCTTGGAAGGGATCCCGTTCAGCAACCGAGCAAGCCGGCGCGCCTGTTCTTCGCTGTCATTGACCCCGTGCAGCATCACATATTCGAAGGTCACCCCGCGCTTGGTTTCTCCGCTGACATAGGCGCGGCAGGCACGCAGCAGTTCGGCGATGGGATATTTCCTGTTGATCGGCACCAGCCGGTCACGCAGCGCATCGTCCGGTGCGTGCAGGGAGACCGCCAGACTGGCATCGCTCACCTCCCTGAGGCGCAGCAAAGCCGGCACCACGCCGGCGGTACTGATGGTCACCCGCCGTTTGGAGAGCCCATAGGCCAGATCGTCCATCATCAGATCCATGGCCGCCACCACGGCGTCGAAATTCAGCAGCGGTTCCCCCATCCCCATCAATACCACGTTGGAGATGATTCGTTCCCCGCCGGGATCACGTCCCAGCTCCCGGTTGGCCAGCCACAGTTGACCAATGATCTCGGCGGCGCTCAGATTCCGGTTGAAACCCTGCCGGGCCGTGGAGCAGAAGGAACAGTCCAGGGCACACCCCACCTGACTGGAGACGCACAGGGTACCGCGCCCCTTTTCGGGAATGAACACCATCTCCACGCTGTTGTCACCATCCACCCGCAGCAGCCACTTGCGGGTTCCGTCCCGGGAGTGCTGCCGCGTGACGATCTCCGGCGCCCGAATCTCGGCCACTTCCTGCAACCGCCCCCGCAGGGCCTTGCTGATGTTGGTCATGGGCGCGAAATCGGTGGCGCCGAACTGATGAATCCACTTCAGCACCTGGGCGGCCCGAAACGGCTTCTCGCCCAGCTCGACGAAAAAGGACTCCAGCGCCCGCCGGGGCATCCCCAGCAGATTGGTTCTCTCCTCCCTGACGGCCGTCATCATGCAGGAACTACCGTGTGCGCGGACAGATCTCTTCGGGCTTGAAGAAGAAATCGATCTCGGCGGCGGCGGTCTCCGGGGCGTCCGAACCATGCACCGCATTCTCGTCGATGGACTCAGCAAAATCGGCTCGGATGGTGCCCGGTGCCGCCTCGGCCGGATTGGTGGCGCCCATCACCTCCCGATTCCTGGCAATCGCGTCCTCCCCCTCGAGTACCTGCACCATCACCGGACCGGAGGTCATGAAATCGACCAAATCATTGAAGAACGGCCGCTCCTTGTGGACCGCGTAGAATGCCTCGGCCTGCTCCCGGGTCAGGTGCATCATCTTGGCGGCAACGATCCGGAGACCCGCCTTTTCGAACCGGGTGTAGATCTCGCCGATGACGTTCTTCGCGACGGCGTCGGGCTTGATGATGGAAATCGTACGTTCAACTGCCATGGTTACTCCGTTGTCCTGTATCTCAAACAGATAAACGCACAATTATACGCAGCCCGACCGCAGCGCGCCACCGTTCTCCCCTTCCGTTCCGGCCGCTCCACCGGCGGTTCAGACCATTGGCGAGCGACCCCGAAACAGCAACCCTGCTACAGCGAGAAACATCAGCGCCAAGGGCATCAGGGCTCCACCGCCTCCCCCACCGCCACTGGCGGCATCACCGCTGGCTTGCTTGTCACCGGCCGCAGACTCTACGGTGACATGCACCGTGGCGACAGCCGTGCCGCCATTTCCGTCGGAGACGGTGTACCCGAAACTGTCGGCGCCGGTGTAGCCTGAAGGTGGGGTATAGACGAACTCTTCACCTTTGCGAATCACCGTCCCACCCTTTGCCGAGCTACCGTCCAATCGACTGAGCTGCAGGGAATCGCCATCACTGTCGCTGTCGTTGGCAAGCAGCACGGCGACCGGTTTGCTCAAAACGGCCCCTTCGGCCACGGTGAAACTGTCGTCCTGCGCCTGCGGCGGCGCATTGTCGGCAATGAACAGCTGGGCCGCCCCCGCACTCACAGCGCCATCCACCGTGGCACCATAGGCCCCTGCCAAAAGGCGCCCTTCGTGCAATGCCACGGCACCACCGAACCGGTCCCCCCGTTTCCCATCCTCGGCCAACAGCTTCGTTTGCCGCTGCCACCCCGAGGATTCCCGCCGATACACATAGACTGCGCCCGACTTGTCACCCTGCTGGTCGTCCAGCACCGCCCCCACGATCAAGGTGTCTCCGGAGGCATCCAGCGCAAAACCGAATCCCTGATCGGCATGGCCATCGGATGGAATCATCTTGAACT
>WFNS01000153.1 GCA_015488495.1 Gammaproteobacteria bacterium
CAGCAGGTGGATCCCGCACCTACAGCTTCACCATCAACCAGCCCGCGGCCTCGCTCTGGTTCCATCCGCATCCACACGAGAAAACGGGGGAGCAGGTCTATCGCGGTCTGGCCGGGGTGTTCCTGGTTGACGATGATATCAGCCGCCAGCTGGAGAGCAGCAAACAGCTGCCATCCGGCAACTACGACATTCCGCTGCTGATCCAGGATCGCCGCTTTGGGACAGATAACAACGGCGTACGCGAGCTGGCCTACAAAACCCACGGCGCCGACATGCAGGGCAATCTGGGAGACATCATCCTGGTCAACGGCGTGGAGCTGCCGAAGCTCGACGTGGAGAGCCGCAAGTACCGTTTCCGGATCTACAACACCTCCAATGCGCGGAACATGGATATCGCCCTGAGCGACGGCGCAACATTCCATGTGGTAGGGACCGACGGCGGGTTGCTCCCGGAACCAGTCGAGACCGACCACATCCTGCTGGGACCGGCCGAGCGCGCTGAAATCGTCGTCGATTTCGGCCAATACCAGGTAGGCGACAAGGTCATGCTGATCAGCCGGGCCTTCAACGGAAGCCTGATGATGGGCATGAACGGCGGCATGGGCAACATGGGTGGCATGATGCAGAGCTCGATGATGACCCCCGGTGGCATGGGTTCCGGTGGCATGGGTTCCGGTGGCATGGGTTCCGGTGGCATGGGCTCCGATGACATGGGCCCCGATGGCATGGGTTCCGGTGACATGGGCTCTGGTGACATGGGCTCCGGCGGCATGGGCTCCGGCGGCATGGGTTCCGGTGACATGGGCTCCGGCGGCATGGGTTCCGGCGACATGGGTTCCGGCGACATGGGTTCCGGTGACATGGGTTCCGGTGACATGGGTTCCGGTGGCATGGGTTCCGGTGGCATGGGTTCCGGTGGCATGGGTTCCGGCGCTATGGGCTCCGATGGCATGGGCTCTGGTGGTATGGGCTCCGGTGGTATGGGCTCCGGTGATATGGGAGGAATGTCCGGCATGATGGCCAACGGCCAGCGCTTCGACATCATGCGCTTCGACATCACCACCGCGGCTACCGATGACGTCACTCTCTATACCCGTCTGCCGGACAGCGCCGAGATCTACAGCCGCCTGAAAGAGGCGGACGCCACCAAGACCCGTGACTTCGTCATGAGCATGGGCATGGGCGATATGAGCGGTGGCATGGGAAGCGGCATGCAGTTTCTCATCAACGGCAAGTCATTCGACATGAGCCGGGTCGATGAAGAGGTCACAGCAGGCGACACGGAGGTGTGGGTCATCAGCAACACTTCACCCATGGCACATCCGTTCCATGCCCACGCCATTCAGTGGCAGATCCTGGACCGCAACGGCACTCCCGCCACCGGCGTTGATCGGGGCTGGAAGGACACGGTGCTGGTCCAGCCAGGCGAGACGGTTCGCATCATTGGCTCCTTTGACCCGGTCATCAACAAGGGCAAGTACATGTACCACTGCCACATTCTCGAGCATGAGGATGCAGGGATGATGGGAACCTTTGAAGTAAAATAGCCCGGTTCGATCCGGGACAGGCAAGATGTCCTGAACAAGGGCCGGCATCCCGGGATGCCGGCCCTTCCTTTTTCCACCAAGCACAAACGGCTCCGCAGTTCCATGGCCCGAATGTTTCATCCCGGAACAGGATAATCGTGCCGGGATCATCATCCAGGTTCGGAGGATTTTGGCCGCCGGGTAAGACGTTCCCGATAACCATGGCATAGCGCCATCGCGGCAGAAACATGAATCCAGCAGTTACTGAAGGGTTGGACCGCTGCTTCATCTCCATATAAAATCCGCCTGCCTTGCTTCTCCCCTGTTTTGAGAAGTCACGCGAGTCAGGTTTCACGGAGTTCAGGAAATGAGCTTGCCAACATCCGGTTTACGTGAATGGTTCGTTGCCATACGGAGCAACAAAGTCTTCGAGATGACGGTCATCGCCATCATCATCCTTTCGGCGATTCTGATCGGAGCCACGACGTACGACATCGACCCCTTCTGGCTCAAGGTCCTGGAGGTGTTCGACATCGCCGTTACCCTTTTCTTCCTCGCCGAAGTACTGATCCGCATCGCGGCCGAGAAGCGGGCGAGGGATTTTTTCAAGAGCGGCTGGAACGTCTTCGATTTCACCATTGTCACCGCCAGCCTGATTCCCATCGAGGAGAGCCAGATGGTGTTGCTGGCACGGCTCCTGCGCATCTTCCGCGTGTTGCGATTGATCTCCATCATCCCGGAGCTGCGCATCCTGATGAACGCCCTGGTAAAAGCCGTTCCACGCATCGGCTATGTGGTCCTGTTGATGTTCATCATCTTCTATGTGTATGCCGCGTTCGGCAGCTTTTTCTTCGAGCAGATCAATCCGGTGCTGTGGGGAGACATCGCCATCGCCATGCTGACCCTGTTCCGAGTCGCCACCTTCGAGGACTGGACGGACGTGATGTATGAAACCATGGAGGTCTATCCTTTCAGCTGGATCTTCTACCTCAGTTTCATCGTACTGACCGCTTTCGTATTTCTGAACATGATGATCGGCGTGGTGATCGACGTGATGCAAAAGGAGCACGAAAAGTTCGATCAGGAACACGGCGAAGGAGAGGCCGGAGAGGTCCACTGGATACGGGAGCACACGGAGATCATGGAGCGACGCATGGAGCGAATGGAAATCATGCTCGAACGGCTGGCCGAGAGCAGTGCTGCGAAGGAGTCGTCCCGGGAACATTGACCAAACTGCTTCCATCGACGCGGCAGCCGTTCCAACGGGCCTTGGGTAACAAATACGGGGAAATCTGCTAGTATCTACGAACGAGGCGCCTTGGTTCAGTCGAGCAGAGGGTTTCCGTGGTGTTTGTGAACCAACGAGGCGTGGGGTTGTCCATCAGTGCGGGTGGTTACACTCTCCACCAACGATACCGGCATCCCTCGATGAAGCGGTAACCCGAAGTGCCTCCTGACAGGCGAGAACGAGGAAATATGCAAGTACCCGGGCTATTGAAAGCACTCCCCATGCCCGCAGCGCGCTTCGCTGCCGTGGTACTGCTCGCCCTGGCCACCCTTTTCGGCAATGTGGCTTCCGCGGTGGAGACATGCCTGTCGCCACTCCCCGATTCCTCCTCCCAGTCCGTGCTTCAGGCGATCGACGTCTCGCCGGACGAGGGCGCCGAAAAGGAGTGCTGCGGGGCGCTCTGCTACTGTTGCATGCATCTCTTCTATATCAGCAGACATATTTCGTCCGTCGATCTTGGCGACAGACATCTCCCCGTAACGGACACCGTCTCGTTCTACCATTTCCAGCTGCGCAAGCCTCCCACCGAGCCTCCCCGGGGCTGACCTCCTTCAGAGGAGTCGCGCCCAAGGGCGCGCTTTGCCTCTGTTTATGGGCGATGGCCGGTGATCGAATGCCATTCCCGGAGAGAGATCAGACATCCAAGTAGCGCACGCTGGAGTAACAACATGACACATCCATTCGCCTCCGTTCTCATCCTGCTCACGCTGGGTGGCAGCTCCTTTTTCGTTCATGCCGAAGGGGAAAGCGGGGCAGAGCAGCAGGGCATTCCGCAGATGACCGCCGAACAGCGCCAGGCGATGGGTATCGTCACCGCGCCGGTGAGCCGTCGCAGGCTGGCCGACGAGATCGTCGCGCCCGGTGAGGTGACCCTCGATGCCTACCGCACCTCCCAGATCGCCAGCCGCATCACCGCCCAGGTGATCGAGCGCTACGCCCGCATGGGAGAGCGGGTGAAAAAAGGGCAGCGGCTGCTGCGGCTCTCCAGCGTGGCGATGGCGGAGGCCCAGGGGCAACTGCTGATAGCCGACCGCGAGTGGCAGAGGGTGAAGAAACTGGGGCGCAAGGTGGTCTCGGCGCGGCGCTACAACGATGCCCAGATCAAGCGCCAGGAGGCCTACGCCCGGGTGGCGGCCTACGGCATGACCGGGCCCCAGATCGGCGCCCTGCTGAAACAGGGTGACGCATCGAAGGCGACCGGGGAGTTCGATCTGCTCGCTCCCCAGGATGGAACGGTAATCAGCGATCCCTTTCTGCACGGCCAGGTGGTGGAGCCCGGCCAACTGTTGATGGAGGTCAGCGACGAAACCCAGCTCTGGGTGAAGAGCCAGATCACCCCTGCGGATGTCGTCCATATCGAACCCGGCGCGAAGGCGCGCATCCTGATCGACGAGGAGAGATGGCTCGAAGGCCGGGTGGTGCAGATACACCGCCGCATCGACGAGACCACCCGCACCCTGCCGGTGCGTATCGGGGTGGACAACAGCAAGGGCCTGCTGCGCCCCGGCCAGTTCGTGAAGACCGCGCTGGAGATCGCGACGGGAGAGGAGGCCATTGCGGTTCCCCGCGAGGCGGTCACCCTGCTGCATGGCGACCGGGTGGTGTTCAAGCTGGAAGGGGAAGAGCTGCATCCCCAGCTGGTGGAGACCGGCAAGGTGCACAGCGGCTGGATCGAGATCAAGGCGGGGCTGAAGCCGGGTGACGAGATAGTGACCAGGGGCATGTTCCTGTTGAAGTCGCTGCTGCTGAAATCGCAGATCGGTGATGAAGATTAGGAGAGCGGCGGCATGCTGAACAGACTGGTCGAAATATCCCTGCACTACAAGTTCCTGGTCATCGTCGCCTTTGCGGTGGTGGCCTTTCTCGGCTGGCGCGCCGTGACCACCATCCCCATCGACGCCTTTCCCGATGTCACGCCGGTGCAGGTAAACATCTATACCGAGGCGCCGGGGCTGGCCGCAGAGGACGTGGAGCAGCTGCTCACCTTTCCCGTCGAATCCGGCATGGCGGGGCTGCCGGGGGTGCAGGAGATCCGCTCGGTCAGCCTGTTCGGGCTCTCCTACGTGTCGGTCTATTTCGAGGACGAGATGGACATCTACTTCGCCCGCCGCCTGGTGATGGAGCGGCTGCAGGAGGTGGGCGACCGCATCCCCGAAGGCTACGGCACACCGGAGATGGGCCCCAACACTTCCGGGCTGGGCCAGGTGTTCTGGTACACCGTGGAGCGGGCCGATGAGAAACTTGACGCCGCCATCAGCGACATGGATCTGCGCACCATCCAGGACTGGAGCGTGCGGCTGATGCTGCGCACCGCCCCCGGCGTCGATGACGTGATGTCCTGGGGGGGACAGGAGATGCAGTTCCAGGTGGTGATCGATCCCCTCAGGCTGATCGAGTACGACCTGAGCTTCCGCGAGGTGATCGAGGTCCTGGAGCGCAACAACCGCCAGGTGGGCGGCCAGTATATCGATCAGGGCGCCGAGCAGTATCTGGTGCGCGGCCTGGGGCTGGTGAGAGATGAGCGGGACATCGGCAACATCGTGGTCAAGGTGAAGGATGGCACACCGGTCTACCTGCGCCATGTGGCCGACATCTCCCGGCGGCCGGCACTACGCTTCGGCGCGGTCACCCGGGACGGCAGGGAGGTGGTGCTGGGCATGGCGCTGGCCCGCATCAATGAAAACGCCAAGAACGTGGTGGATGCGGTCAAGGAGAAGGTCGCGGTGGCCGAATCCACCCTCCCCGAAGGGGTGGTGATCGAGCCTATCTACGACCGCACCGTGCTGGTGGACAAGGCGGTGAACACCGCGGTCAGGGCGCTGGTGGAGGGCTCCATCCTGGTGGCCATCATCCTGTTCCTGTTTCTCGGGGAGCTGCGCTCCGCGCTGGTGGTGATCGCCGCCCTGCCGCTGGCGATGCTGATCGCCTTCATCATGATGGGCGAGATGGGGCTGAGCGCCAACCTCATGTCGCTGGCGGGGCTGGCCATCGGCATCGGCATGATGGTGGACGGCGCCGTGGTGCTGACCGAGAACGCCTTCCGCATCATGGCCGAGCGCCGGGAGAAGGGGGAGCAGGTGGACCGCACCGCGGCGGTACTGGCCGCCGCCCGTGAGGTGGCCAATCCCATCGCCTTCGCCATCCTGATCATCATCGTGGTTTTCCTGCCCCTGTTCAGCCTGAGCGGCCTGGAGGGCAAGCTGTTCAAGCCGATGGCCTTCAACATCAGTTTCGCCATGGCCGGCTCGCTGCTGCTGACCATGACCATCATCCCGGTTCTGGCGGCGATGATCCTCAAACCGAGGGAGGAGCGCGACACCTGGCTGGTGCGCCAGATCAAGGCGCTCTACCTGCCCCTGCTGGAGTGGTCGCTGGCCAACAAGCGCAAGGTGGTCGGCTCCGCGCTGGTCCTGCTGCTGGCCAGCCTGGCCCTGTTTCCGCTGCTGGGCAAGGAGTTCATGCCCCAGTTGCAGGAGGGCTCCATCATGTGGCGCATCACCTCCATCCCCTCCACCTCGCTCGATCAATCCATCAAGATCTCCAAGGATGTGGAGAAGACGCTGAACCGGTTTCCCGAGGTAAA
>WFNS01000154.1 GCA_015488495.1 Gammaproteobacteria bacterium
ACTCCATGCCGGGCAAAACCCTGTCGTCATCGAAAACAGCAATCCGGGAACCACCGAGTGGCGCCTCACGAAATGGGCCAGCGACGTGGAGATGCAGATCAAGGGATATGCTTCGGCCACCAGCGTCAACCTGGGTGAAGAGATCACCTTCTACATCACCGTCAATCCTGCGCAATCCTACAACATCCAGATCTACCGCATGGGCTGGTATGGAGGGACCGGAGGGCGACTCATGCACGAAAGCGGACCGCTGGATGGCTTCAAACAGGCGGATCCCGTCCTCGACGCGGATACCGGACTGCTGTACTGTCCCTGGGAGGCCAGCTATACTCTCTCGGTTCCCACCAGCTGGACCAGCGGTGTCTACCTGGCCAAGTTGACCAACGCGGAAGGCTACGACAACTACATCGTCTTTACCGTACGGGACGACGATCGCACCGCCGATTTCCTCTACCAGCAACCGGTAACCACTTATCAGTCATACAACTCTTTCCCGGCCGGGATCGGCAAGAGCCTCTACGCCTTCAACAGTTACGGAGCCAACACCATCACCGGAACCCCTCGCGCCGTCAAGGTATCCTTCGACCGCCCTTACTGGGGGAGCGGTGCGGGGGACTTTCTCACCTGGGAGCTGGACCTCGTCATGTGGCTGGAGAAGAACGGTTATGATGTCAATTATGCAACCGATATCGACCTGCACCAGCGTGGTTTCGAGCTGCTGAAACCCTATCAGGCACTGCTCTCTGCGGGTCACGACGAATATTGGTCAAAACCGATGTACGATGCCGCAGAAATGGCACGGGACAGCGGAATCGACCTGGCCTTCTTCGGTGCAAACGCGGTCTACTGGCAGATGCGCCTGGAAGAATCCGCGGATGGTACCCCCAACCGGGTCATGGTGGCCTACAAGGATGCCAGCCTGGATCCGGAGACCGACCCCGAATTGAAGACCCTGCGCTGGCGGGATCTGGGGCGGGCCGAGCAGGCATTGGTGGGTATCCAATTCATCGCCGATGGAGAGTTCAGTTCAGATGGCTCCACCAATGCGGACTATGTGGTCATCAACAGTGACCACTGGGCCTATGCGGATACCGGCTTGTCGGACGGAGATCACATTCCGAGGTTGGTGGGCTACGAGGCCGACAGCCTGTTTCCCGACTTCCCACAACCGGTCAGCAATGACTACACACTGCTCTCTTCGTCACCGTTTACCACCTATGACGGCCAGCAGGTAACCACCAACTCTTCCATCTATCAGGCACCCAGCGGCGCCTGGGTATTCGCCAGCGGGACCATGTCGTGGAGTTGGGGACTGAACCGCGAAGGGGTGGTCAGCCCGGCGATCCAGACCGCCACCGCCAACATCCTGGACCGTTTCATCGATTCCGATGCCTCCAGTGGCGAGACATGCAGTATCTACATGAGCGATGATCTCTCCACAGACCCCGACGGCGTACTGTTTGGAGCCAGCATGGGCGGTCATCGCGGTGGCTGGATGTGGGACGGCTGGTCGAACGGTGGCATGGGCATGGGCCGAGGTGGCATGGGACACCACGGTGGAGGCCGCGGTGCCGGTTCCAGGCTGGAGATCAGCTCGACCCTCGACGTCGACGACTGGGGAAGCATCACCGACATCAACGTGATCGGTCTGAGCGGGTCGGATTTCGACGCCTTCAGAAACCTGAAGATCACCCTCACCAGTCCCGATTCCACCCGTGTGCTGCTGGCCGGTGCATGCAACAGTATCAGCGGCTTCGATCTGAATCTGGATGACGACGCGGAGCAACGGCTGGGAAGACGAAACAGCTCCGACTGCCTGCCGAACGACGGCGACACCTACATGCCGAAGAAATCACTACAGCGGTTCATCGATGAGCAGAGCGGCGGAACCTGGACACTGCTCATTACCGGAAAGCGCAAGTACCGTCGCAGCACCGACTCCGGTCACCTCGATGGCTGGGGGCTGGAAATCTGCAGGATGGAAGAGTGAGTCGGCAACGCTGGAGCGGCACCGAGCCGCTTCAGCGTTTCCTTCCCGGCCGGGATTACCTCGTCGCGTGCCAAATCTCCGGGCCGATCGACGGGAACGGGGATTCTACGCGCGCTCCCGGAGGGATATGAAATTCCCACCGGCATCCCTGTATTCGCGCCCGTGACAGGTCAGCAGAAGGATCTGGTATCGTTTGGAGGCCTGATACAGGATGGTCTTCATGCGATCTCGCCGCTCGTCGTCGGAGTTGACCAGGGCGTCGTCCAGAATCACCATCACCGGAATACCCGCTTCTGCCAGCAGATCGGCGTAGGCCAGACGGACGAGAACGGCGAGCTGCTCGCGCGTGCCGATACTCAGCTCCTCGAAGTGCTCCACCACTCCGTCACGGCGCACCCCTTTCAGACCGAGCAGTTCGTCCACGAGCGGCTCCGCTCCAGGAATGAGCTGCCGCAGATATACCACCAGCCGCTCGATGATTGGACGAGCCACGGCCTCGCGTGCCCGCTGTAGCGCCTCCTCCAGCGTCTGCACCAGCAGGTCGAGCGCCCGGGCCTGGCGCCGTTCGTGTTCCAGTTCCCGACGGACCCGGCCGTATTCGACCTCGAGAGAGGAGACCTCTTCCGCCAGGCCCCGTTGGCCCAGGGCGTTGAGAGTGGCGCGGAGCTCCACCGCATCACGCTCGAGCGTCGCCCTTTCCTCGCTCAGGTCCTGGAGCACCCGCTGGGCACGTTCGATCTCGGCGTCGATGGCCTCGGGATCTTCTGCGGCCAACGTGGTTTCTGCAATTCGAAGCTTCTGCGTTTGTTGCTCGAACTCCTGCGCCGCCTTGATCGCTTGCTGTTCCAGCTGTTCGTCCGGCAGCTTTTCTCGATCTGCCGCCAGCATTTGTCGGGCGGCTTCAAGCTGCCGCTCGGTATCCTTCTGAGCCGCGCGGGCAACTTCAAGCTGGGCCTGCAGGCGCGATACACCATCCTTATACCCTGAAAGTTCCGCTTCGCGGGTGTCCATCTGCGTATCCAGCATCTTGACGTCATCCTCAAGGGCAGCGAGGTCCAGATCGCGCCCATCCACGTCACCGACTTGCTCACGCAGGGACTCCTCCCTGGCAACCAATGCCTGCACCTCATCACGCAACGCCGGCAAGCCACCATCCGGGGCAACTCCGTTCAGTTCCGCCTCGGCCTGTTTCGCTGCCTGGCCGAGCTCCTCTCGCCGACGCACCTGTCGTTGCGCCTCGGCCACCGACTCCACGCCCAATTCCATCAAGCGTCGCTGGAGCTCATCTTTCATCCTGACCCACTCACCCCGGAGTTTCCCGAGATCCTCGCCACCCGGGGTGATCCGGATCCGCCCGACCCCTTCGATCTCGAGCCCGACCTCATGAGTAAGGCGCATCTCGCCCGTACCGCTGATGGTCTGGTCCGCCAACCGAGCCTGTACACCTTCCTCCAGTGTATAGGCCACCCGGGTCGCAACCGCTCGCAGACGTTCCTCTCTCAGGTCGCACTCCCGCTCGAGCGACAGCAGCTCAGACAGGTCCTTTTCCCCTACTCGCAGGGCCGCCTGTTCGGCGATGGCCATGCGCCGGCGCTCATCGAGCCGCTCTGCCTTTTCCAGGCGCTGCGCAAACTCCTTCCGTTGCATCTCGAGGCGTTGAAGCTCCCGGGCATCACGCGCGCGCTGCAGTTTGCCGACGAGTTCCCGACGGCGGGCGGTGAGCGCGTCCACCTCGGCCTGGAGCTCATCGCGCTTCTTCTCGAGCAGCGCGAGTTCTGCTTCGAGCCGCTGCACCTTCTCGATCGTGGCATCCAGCGCGCTCTGCGCTCCATCAACCGCCTCGATGGCAGCCCGTCGGGTTTTTCGGGCCTGCTGCGCCTGGTTCCAGGCCAGCTCGGCCTGCGCGACCGCCTTCTCTCCATCCGAGATGCGCGCGCGAAGCTCCGCAATGCGCCCGGCCACTTTTTGGAGTTCCCGGACTTTCTGTTCCGCCCGCTCGATGAGGCGTTCATCGCGGTATTCCCGGAGTCTCTCCTCCAGCCTGCCGAGCCGATCCACCCGCTGCTCGTACTCTTCCAATGCCGCTTTCAAATCTTCGAGCCGGGCGGCCAGTTCAGCGGCCTGCTGCTGCAGCTTCCGATATTCACCCCGGGGATTGCCGCGCTTGTCGAAATAGTGGTCTCGCCTGTTCCGGATGCGGCGGAACAGCGCCTCGCCGTGATCGCCCCCCAGCAGCTCCCGCATCTCCCGTTCGAACACCCCCTGCAGCCGTTCACGACTCTCTCCCTCCAACGCCACCGGCTGATGGGCATTGCCCTGCTCCACCCAAAGGAGTCCGGCGAGTCCCTGCAGCTCCGGCTTGCTCGCACCACGCCCCGGGTAGGCGAAGCCCAACAGCTCCGCCAGATACTCCTCCGCCTCCGGCCCCTCCCAGCGTCTGCCACCGGCGGCCTGCAATACCACTCCGCCCTCTTTTCTTTTGGAAAACACCTTTTCCAGACGGTACTCCTCATCGCCCACGGAGAAGACCAGCCTCACCGACGGACTGACCGCCTCCCCATGGGGCCGGTAGCGTTCCCCCGCGACTCCGCTGTAGCGCTCGAACAGTGCTGCACGCACCGCCCGCAGCAGAGTCGACTTGCCGGCTTCGTTTTTTCCTGCGATCACATTGAGCCCCGGCTCGAGCCCCTCAATCACGACCGTTTCGCGGAACTGCTGGAACCGCTCCACCTCGATGTGCCGGAAACAGAAACCGCTCATGAATCCTGCCC
>WFNS01000155.1 GCA_015488495.1 Gammaproteobacteria bacterium
GACAACCCCCTTTCCGTGGCGGGAAGGGGGGTCATTCCAGGGAGTAGGGAAGCTCCAGAAACTGCAGTACGGACTGCGGCTCCTTTTCCAGAGCGATGGTCTCGCCGTTTTCGACCGAGGCGATCTCCACCACCGCCAGCAGTTCGTATCCTTCCCGAGCCGCCGGTTGGGCTTCCACGATCTTCCCCGTATCCCGTCCCTCGCCGGCCAGCCGCAGCGGTTCCCCCGGCTGCGGAGATGCGGCGCATTCGATCCGGGCCCGATACATGCGCCGTTTCAGCTTGCCCAGATAACGCAGCCGTGCCACCACCTCCTGGCCGGGGTAGCACCCCTTGTCGAAACTGATCCCTCCCAGCAGATCCAGGTTGATCATCTGCGGGACGAATGCCTCGACGGTCTCCGGATGGATATCGGGGAGGCCGGCGCGGATGTCGAGCAGTCTCCAGGCGGAGGTACCCACCGGTGTGGCCCGTTCTTTCAGCGAGGACCACATGGGGATGATCTGCCCGCCATCTCCCACCGCGATGAAACGGGGCTGCGGACCGGGTATCCCGAGCAGCGTATGCCCATCTCCCCGAACCACCTCGTTCACCCCGGGCGGGGAGTCATATCCCGCTTCCCGCAGCAGCTTCTCCGCCCCGGCACCCGCGACTCCCAACAGGGCGCACTCTCCGCTCGCATCCTCCAGGGTCACCCTGGAGATCAGGACATATTTTTTCAGTCGTTCCAGGGTGGCGGGCAGGATCGCCTTCGGGAGCAGCAGGTAGTGGCACTCTTCCGTCCGGAACAGCCGGAAGCAGGCCAGTACGCGTCCCTTCGGGCTGCACCAGGCGGTCAGCTGGCTGCGCTCGAGGGTCACTTCGCGGAGATCGTTGGTGAGCTGGTTCTGCAGAAAATCCGCCGCATCCTCTCCCCCGACCCGAATCACGCCCAGATGGGTGAGGGGGGTGAAGGTGGTCTCTTCACCGACCGCCTCCGCCTCTTGCCGGACCGAAGAGAATGGTTGCACGAGTCCGTCCTCGATGCGGACACCGGCGCCGGTGAGAAAATCCTGCCATTCGTTCATGGTGGGTATGTAAACCTCGTTCACTTGCGCTCTCTGGATACTGGATCGGAAATGTATCACAGTTTGGCGGAATCGCCGGATGTTGGTATATCCTGAAATGGTATTTGTACGCTAGAATAACGCCGTGCAAAGCAATAACCAACGCCCCCTGTTTTTCGATCTCACCCGCATCCGGCTGCCCCTGACCGCGCTGGTCTCCATCGGCCACCGCATCAGCGGCGTGATGCTGTTTCTCTCATTGCCGCTGCTGCTCTATCTGTTCGGGCTTTCGTTGCAGAGCGAAGAGGGGTTTGCCCGGGTGGGTGCCATCCTTTCCCAACCGCTGGTCAAGCTGCTGCTGATCCCCTACGCCTGGTTTCTCGCCCACCATCTGTTTGCCGGGATCCGGCATCTGTTGCTGGACATGGAGATCGGGGTGGAGAAGGAGGTCGCCCGGCTGGGTTCCCGCCTGGTGGTCGCGGCGGGAGCGGTCGTGTTGCTGATCGCCATGGTGGGGGTCTGGTGAGAGTTCCCAGCGGCGGGATTCGGACCTGGGAGATGCAGCGTTTCAGCGCCGCCTATCTGGCGCTGTTCGTCTCCTGGCTGGTGGCCCATCTGCTTCTCGATCCACCGAAGGGGTACCAGGAGTGGTATGACTGGGTGGCCCAGCCCGGCGTGAAGAGTGCCTTCCTGCTGTTCTTCCTGGCGCTGTTCGCCCATGTCTGGGTGGGGATGCGGGATGTGTTCATGGACTACGTCAGGCCGGCGTGGATGCGCTTTGCCCTGCGCCTTTCGATGATGGCGTTTTTGCTGGGGATGGCGGTCTGGATTCTGCAACTCATGCAGAGGGTGGTGCCCGCATGAACGGCCTGCGCAAGCGCCGCTTCGACGTGCTGGTGATTGGTGCCGGTGGTGGCGGATTGCGCGCCGCCCTGCAGCTGGGACGGGTGGAGGCCAGCGTGGCGGTGGTCTCCAAGGTGTTTCCCACCCGCTCCCACACGGTGGCGGCACAGGGGGGGATCAACGCCGCCCTGGCCAACGCCCTGCCGGACGACTGGCACTGGCACATGTATGACACCGTCAAGGGGAGCGACTACCTGGGGGACCAGGACGCCATCGAGTACATGTGCCGCGCCGCCTCTCAACTGGTGATCGAGCTGGAGCATGCCGGAGTTCCCTTCTCGCGCCAGGAGGATGGCCGGATCTACCAGCGCCCGTTCGGCGGGCAGAGCCAGAACTTCGGCGGCGAGCAGGCGGCGCGTACCTGCGCCGCGGCGGATCGTACCGGCCACGCCATCCTGCACACCCTCTATCAGCAGAACATTCGCGCCCGCACCCACTTCTTCGACGAATATTTCGCCATCGACCTGCTCAGCGACGAGGATGGCAATTTTCTCGGCGCCGTGGCGCTGGAGATCGCCACCGGCGAACCCATCGTCATCGAGGCCAAGTGCACGCTGCTGGCCACCGGCGGGGCGGCGCAGATCTTCCGCACCAACACCAACGCCCGCATCAACACCGGCGACGGCATGGCGATGGTGCTGCGCGCCGGCATCCCGCTGGAGGACATGGAGTTCTTCCAGTTCCATCCCACCGGCATCGCCGGCAAGGGGATGTTGATCACCGAGGGAGCGCGGGGAGAGGGGGGCTACCTGGTCAACAGCGAGGGGGAGCGGTTCATGGAGCGCTATGCCCCCAACGCCAGGGATCTGGCCAGCCGCGACGTGGTCAGCCGCGCCATCGCCACCGAGGTGCGCGAGGGGCGCGGTTGCGGGCCACAGAAGGACCACGTGCTGCTGCGGCTGGACCATCTCGGCGAGGAGGTGGTGGCCAAGCGGCTGCCGGGGATCCGTGAGCTGGCGCGCACCTTCCTGCACATCGACCCCGCCTTCACCCCCATCCCGGTGTTTCCCACCGCCCACTACACCATGGGCGGGATCCCCACCAACCGCGACGGACAGGTAGTGGTTCCCTTCTCCCACGGTCCGGAGGAACCGGTGCCCGGTCTCTACGCGGCGGGAGAGTGCGCCTGCGTCTCGGTGCACGGTGCCAACCGGCTGGGGGGCAACTCGCTGCTGGACATCGTGGTGTTCGGCCGGGCCGCGGCCAACCACATTGCGGAGCATCTGAAGCGCAACCGCTACCATCTGCCCCTGGACGAACGCAGTGTGGAGCGGGCGCTCGCCCGGCTGAGCCGCTGGGAGCGGCGGGGCGAGGGAGAGTCGGTGGCCGGGCTGCGGCGTGAGCTGCAGCAGACCATGGAGACCTATTGCGGCGTGTTCCGCAGCGAGGAGGTGTTGGCCGAAGGGGTGGAACGGGTGCTGGCGCTGCAGCAGCGGCTGCAGGATGCGGTGCTGAGCGATCACAGCAAGGTATTCAACACCGCCCGCATCGAGGCGCTGGAGCTGGAGAACATGATGGAGGTGGCGGTCGCCACGGTCTGTTCCGCCCTGGCGCGCAAGGAGAGCCGCGGCGCGCACTCCCGGATCGACCATCCCGAGCGGGACGACGAACAGTGGCTCAAGCACAGCCTGTTCTTCAGGGAAGGGCGGCGGCTGGACTACAAGCCGGTGCGCACCAAGCCGCTCACCGTGGAGTCGTTCCCGCCGAAACCCAGGGTCTATTGAGGGCAATGGCCATGAGCCGTATGCGTTTTCTCATCTATCGCTACAATCCGGAGGCGGACGGCGGGCCCTACATGCAGGAGTACTGCCTGGACGACATCCAGCCGGGCATGATGCTGCGCGACGCCCTGCTGCGCATCAAGGAGCAGGACGAGACCCTGACGTTCCGCCACTCCTGCGGCGAGGGGGTGTGCGGCTCCGATGCGCTGAACATCAACGGACGCAACGGGCTGGGCTGCATTACGCCACTCAAGGGGCTGAAGGAGCCGGTGGAGGTGCGTCCGCTGCCGGGGATGCCGGTGATCCGGGATCTGGTGGTGGACATGGAGCGCTTCTTCGAGCACTACCGCTCCATCAAACCCTACCTGATCGCCCACGATCCCGAGCCGGAGGTGGAGCGTCTGCAGTCCCCGGACGAGCGGGATCGGCTGGACGGGCTCTATGAGTGCATCCTGTGCGGCTGTTGCACCACCTTCTGTCCCTCCTTCTGGTGGAATTCACAAAGCTTCCGCGGGCCGGCGGCGCTGTTGCAGGCCTACCGCTTCCTGGCCGACAGCCGGGATCAGGCGACGGCGGAGCGGCTGGGGGAGCTGGAAGGACCCTACCGCCTGTTCCGCTGCCGCAGCATCATGAACTGCGTGGAGGTGTGTCCCAAGGGACTGAACCCCACCCGTGCCATCGGGCGCATCAAGCAGCTGATGCTCAAGCACATCCTGTAGGGGGATCCCTCGGGCAGAGGCAGGAGGCTCGCGGTTGCTCGAGCCTCCGCTGTCGTTTCGCCGGATGGTTCTCAGAACAGCTTCCTGGCCATGTTCCAGGCCCCTTCGAGGCCGCCGATGGAGTCGAGCAGGGAACCACCGCTGCTGGCGTTGTCCACCACCTGAGGGAGCGCATCGGAAAGGGCGTCCAGCAGGCTTCCCTCGTCGCTACCCAGCTGGGATGCAATCTGGGAGATCCTTTCGCTGCCAAACAGTTCCATCACTTGATCCCCGGAGATGGCATCGTTCTCCCCATCCCCCAGCCAGGACTCCACCACGGAGCCGAGCCCCTTCTCCTGCAGACCAGAGACGATGTTCCCCAGATCGAGGTTTCCGTTTTCATCGGAGAGCAGGTTGCCGAGCGCGGAGGTGATGTCGTCGAGATTGCCGTCACCGCTTCCCAGTTTGTCCATGAGCAGTGAGGCGCCCAGTTTCAGTATATCCATTGTCGATTCTCCTTGATGTGGTGTTGGCCTGGAATATCTCGCTACAGCGGCCTCTTTCCTTATGTTGTGACAGCGGGATCTCTATCGACACCTGTGGTCGGACACCGGTTCAGGAAGTGGCCATTGGTACGATAACCGAGAGATAACGGCCGATTCGCAGGTGAAACCGAACCGGTTTCACCATGGTCGATTGTACTATCCCGGTATTTGGTGTTCAAATTCATGGATCGACGGGAAGAGGAAGACAAAGTGAAGAAGAGGTGGTACCTGATCCTTTCATTGGTGGTTTTGGTGGTTACCGCGACGGGCTGCTCGGTGCGGCCCGCCGTGCAGCCCCATGAACCCTTCGTATCCGATGGTGTCGAGCGTAGTTCTCCACCGCGGGAGCAGCAGAGCGCAGCAACCGATTCCATCCCTCTGCGCTACCATCCCCGACAGGTGGGTGAGCTGGAGAACCCCGCCTTGCAGGAGGCCAGTGGACTGGCGGCGTCACGGCGCCGTGCCGATCGGCTCTGGGTGCTGAACGATGGCGGCGATGCGGCGCGAATCTATGCCATCGGACCAGATGGATCGGATCAGGGGGCGGTGAGGATCGAAGGGGCCCGTAACGAGGACTGGGAAGACATGGCCTCGTTCCGCTGGGAGGGGAAACCCTACCTGCTGATTGCAGACATCGGTGACAACCAGGCCAGACGCAACAGCTATCGCCTCTACTTCGTGCGCGAGCCGCAGGATCCGCTTCCGGCCAGGGTGACGGCGAGCCGCGTCATGGAGTTCGTCTATGAGGACGGGCCGCGGGACGCGGAGGCGATAGCGGTCGATCCCAAAGGAGGGCGTATCCTCATCCTGAGCAAGCGGGATCGTCCGCCGCGGCTCTATGAGCTTCCCTTGTCACCGGACAGGAGAGGGATCCAGGTGGCTCGCTACATCACCTCCATTCCCCCGCTGCCGCAGCCTTCGTTCGGCGACATCCTCGCCAATCCGGTGCTGGGTGGTCTGGGGGACGTACCAACGGCAATGGACCTCTCTCCCGACGGTTCGCGGGCGGTGGTGATGACCTATCGTGCCATCCTGCTGTTCCGCCGTCTTCCTGGCATGGCGTGGCGGGAGGTCTTCAGCCGCCCCCCGGAAAAACTGGCGGCTCATGACCTGCTCCAGGGCGAGGCGCTGGCGTTCGACGCCCGGGGAGTGCGGATCTACTACACTTCGGAACACCGCCCGGCACCGCTCTGGGCGCTTTTGCCGTATCGTCCGGGTTCAGGCGAGAAAGCGGTGAAACAGCCAGCCGGCAGCAGCCGCGGTGGCGATGAACAGGGCCAGGGAGAGCGCGGCACGGCGCCGATATTGCCGGATTAAGCGCCTCTGGGGCTCTATGGCGAGCAGGAAGGGCAGGTTTTCGTCGCGCGGTTTTTCCAGGCGGTGAAGATCGGGTTCCTGCAGCCGTTTGCGGTAGATCCGCTCCGCCTCTTCCTTCGCCTTGCGGCGTACCACCTGCCACTCCTCCAGATCGATCTCTCCGTCACCATTGGTGTCGAATCCGGCAGCGAGCAGCGCGTGGCGGTCCTGTTTCCATTCATTCAGCAGATCCCGGGTGATGTCGGCCACCGAGCCCAGCTCGGCGGCGCGCACCGTGCGGAACTGGCCGATGGCGTAGAGCGGCTGGCCGGGGAGGATGAAGCGCTCGGTGTAGCGATAGTTCTCACGTACTCTGCTGCCCAGGCTGCCTTCGCCCACCAGGGGAGCGGCGACCGGCCAAGGGGTGGCTCCATACCAGACCAGCCTGTCGGAATGGGTGATCTCCGCCCCCTCCGGATCGATGATGCACCGGCCGGTACCGTCTTCCAGGTAGAAAGGCTGGTTGCTGCGGCCCTCCCTGACGGTCCTCCAGCGGTGGTAAGCGGCACCCTTGTAACGGTGATACTCTTTCTTCTCAATCTTGTAGTGGTACCAGAGACAACCGACATTGGAGAGCGGTGAGAGCAGGGGTGCCGTCTCCAGCGGCTGGCCGGTTCCCTCCAGCTCCACGTAACCCTGAGGGGCGGAACGGATGCGCGCGGTGGGCACATCCTCGATCATGCGTGCGCGGTGCCAGTAACGGAAGCTCAGATAGAACGCCACCAGGGCGGCGACTCCCAGGAAACCCAGCAGCATCCACGCACGGGAGGGGTCAAGCGGTGCTGCCATCAGACCTCAACCCTGGTTGAACAGCGCCTTCATGTCCAGATCGGCGGTTTCTTTCTCCTCGAAGCGGAGCAGTACCTTGGGCCGGAAATTCAGCAGGCGGGCAAGGATGAGGTCGGGGAACTGCTCGATACGCACATTGTAGTTGTTGACACTGTCATTGTAGTACTCGCGGCGGTCCGCGATGCTGTTCTCCAGAGAAGAGATGCGGCTGTGGAGCTGCTGGAAACTCTCGCTGGCCCGCAGCTCTGGATAGGCCTCCGCCAGCGCAAAAAGATTCCCCAACCCCAGGCGCAGCCGCTGTTCAGCCGGCCCCAGAGCCGCTACATCTTCACGTTGTTGGGCGGCGGCCACCTCGGCCCGGGCGCGCATCACCTTCTCCAGGGTTTCCCGCTCGAATCCCATGTGCTGCTTACAGGTCTCCACCAGCTTGGGCAACTCGTCATGACGCTGTTTCAGGAGCACCTGGATGTTGGACCACGCGCGGGAGACGTTGTGTTTCAGGCGCACGAGATTGTTGTATATCACCACGGCGTAGGTTGCCAGCAGCGCCAGCACCGCTAGCGCAAAGAACGAGAATATGTCCACGATGGTTGCCTCCGGATTGGGATTGCTAACTCTTGTAGTCCGGCAACATACTAACTAATGCCGGGTCAATATATTGTCGGCATGAGCGGAAAGATGGTTTAAAAAAGACGTGCCCCATGCGCTCTCGCATGGATTCTTTCAAAAGGTGGGCATGCTTTCTACGACCCTGCCAAAGGAGCGTTCCCGTTTTTGGTCAGTGCCATCTCTCCGCCATCGAGCGTGTTGCTCACCAGGGGCATTCGCTCCTGGAGCCGGAGGGGAGTCTGTCCGAGCCGCTTCTCGTAGATGGCGGTGTAGGTCAAGACCCGCTTGACATACTTGCGGGTTTCGTTGAACGGAATGCTTGCGATCCAGCGGTCGGCGGCCAGGGGCTTTTCTCCGGGCAGCCAGCGGTTCACCCGGTGAGGCCCGGCGTTGTAGGCCGCGGTGGCCAGCACCGCATTCCGGCCGAATTGCTGGTATCTCCCGCTGAGATATGTGATGCCGAGACGCAGATTGGTTTCGGGTTTCAGAACGTCGTAGGGAACGTAGATCCGGGAGCGGATCTCTCTGGCCACCTGTCGGGCGGTGGCCGGCATCAGCTGCATCAGGCCGAGGGCGCCAGCCGGGGAGCGGACGTCGGCCATGAAGGCGCTCTCCTGCCGGATGAGGCCATAGACCCAGGCGGGGTCGATACCTCGCTTGAGGGCTTCACTGAAGATCTGTTTTCGATAGAGCAGGGGGAAGCGCAGATCCAGATCATCCAGATGGTCGGAACGGCCCAACGTGATGATGACGCGGTCGTGCCAGCCCCAGGAGTCGGCCAGTTTGGCGGCCTTCAGCAGGTCGTCACCCTGCAGGTGGGAGAGCGCCAGGTTCCATTCCCGGCGGGCGGGAACGATGCGTCCCAGTCGATAGAGCTCGGCGGCACGCTGGATGGCAGGAATCCGTAGCATGCTCTCCAGTTCCTTATCGGAGAAAACGAGCGGGCGCTGTTCGAAGCGATAGGGTCTTCCCAGCCGATCCGCGGCCAGGAATCCATGATAGCTGCGGTTGCGGGCCAGCGTTTCATAGATCTGCGTGGCCCGTTCATTCTCGCCAAGGTTCTCCAGGGCACGAGCACGCCAGTAGCGCCACTCCTCCTTTTCCTGTTCCTTCCTTTTCAGGCGATCCAGCCACTTGAGCGTTTCCTCCCACTCCCCCTGCCGCAGGGCAAGGCGTACGCGCCATTCGCGAACCTCGGCGGTATCATAGAGCGATCCGACCCGGGCGAGCCATTTCAGTGCCTCGGGATCGTGCTGCCAGGCCAGGCGAAGCCCCAGGCTGCGGATTACCCCTGCCTTCTCCGCCGGAGTGAATTCGAAACGTCCTCGCAGCGTGTTCCAGGCGGACTCCGCACGCTCGAAATCCTTTACGGCCAGCCGCTCGATGGCCTTGATCAGGAGTCGGCGGGTCGCTTCCTGATCGTTGCCCAGACTCCTGATCTTCAGAGCCCGCTCCGGGTGGCGTTGCAGCTCCGCCAGGCGGGCGATGCGGGCCTGTTCGATGCCAGAGAGCTCTTTCGCAAGATAGCTGGCCAGCGAGATCTCTCCGTTTCCCAGGGCAAGATAGGCGCGTCGGCGAATCAGCTGGTGATTGATCTTTCCAGCCTTGCGTGCGGCCTTGAACAGCGGATCGCAGGCGGCCGGTCGGCTGGTGCCCGACAGCCACAGCTCCTCGATCCCCTTGAACGCCTTGCGTGACTGGCCGGTTTCGATCAGTGCGGTTCGGTAGTGGCAGCGAAGGGTGATGTCCCGGGCAGGGACATAGTGGGCCAGGTAATCCTTCCAGCGCCCCTTCTTGGCCAGATGTTTCAGCAACGCGGTGCGCAACATGGGAGCGAGGGGGGTGTTGCCGTAGTTGTAGAAGAAGAGGGAGAACTCGTCACTTTTTGCCGTTGTGAGGCGTTGGCGGAGATCCCTGTAAAGGAGATAGGGGTAGAGGGGGTAGTCGCGGAGTTTTGGCAGCAGGGCCTCGTAGAGTGAAGGCTGTTTTTTCTGCAAGGCACGTTCCGCCTGCAGGAAGAGCTCACGTTTCTGCTCCAGGGTCTGCTCCGCCACTGCGGTCGTTGCGCCCAGCGACAGAATCATCCCGACGATTACGGCTGTCGCCCCGCGGCAACTGCTGATCTTCACCTCCCGAACCCCCTTCTTCCTTCCATTCGATTTATCGGTCTGCCAGCGGATTTGTTGAGCCGCGTCCTTGTCCCAGGGTGAATTGGCCCTGTCGGTATAATGATAGTAGAGATTTCCTGTTGCAATCGAACCTGGGACGACTTTTTGACAGACGATAGCCAGCTTTCCCTCCTTGAAGCCGCGCTCGCGGAGTGCATGGCGGTGGATCGTCATGGGCTGCGGCGCAGGTTGCGCGCGCTGAAAGGGTGCCACGGGAAGGTCCGGGACGAGGCGGCGCTGGGCCGGCTCACCGAGGCTATCGACCGTTCCCGTGAACGGGCCCGCCGCCGGGAGGCGGCCAGGCCGCTGCCGGAGTACCCCGCCGATCTGCCGGTGGTGGCTCACCGCGAGACCATCGAGCGGGCCATTTTGGAGCACCAGGTGGTGGTGATCGCCGGGGAGACCGGCTCCGGCAAGACCACCCAGCTCCCCAAGATCTGCCTCGGGCTGGGGCGGGGTGTGCGGGGCCTGATCGGCCACACCCAGCCGCGACGGATCGCCGCCCGCAGCGTGGCGCACCGCATCGCCGAGGAGCTGGGGTGCGAGCCGGGCACGCAGGTGGGCTACAAGGTGCGTTTCAAGGATCGCGTTCACCCGGACGGCTACATCAAGCTGATGACCGACGGCATCCTGCTCGCGGAGATCCAGGGGGAACGCCATCTGGAGCAGTACGACACCCTGATCATCGACGAGGCCCACGAGCGCAGCCTGAACATCGACTTCCTGCTCGGCTACCTGAAATGGCTGCTGCCGCGCCGCCCCGATCTGAAGCTGATCATCACCTCCGCCACCATCGACACCGAGCGTTTCTCGCGCCATTTCGACGATGCCCCGGTGATCGAGGTCTCCGGCCGCAGCTGGCCGGTGGAGATCCGCTACCGTCCCCTCCGGGGAGAGGACGAGGATGCGCAGGACCGGGACATGCAGCAGGCCATCCTCGAGGCGGTGGACGAGCTGGCGGCGCTGGGGCAGGGGGATATCCTGGTGTTCCTCCCCGGAGAGCGGGAGATCCGGGAGACCGCCGAGGCGCTGCGCAAGCACCATCCGCCGCACACCGAGATCCTGCCGCTCTACGCCCGCCTCTCCGCCGCCGAGCAGAACCGGGTGTTCGCCCCTCACCGGGGGCGGCGCATCGTGCTGGCCACCAACGTGGCGGAGACCTCGCTCACCGTGCCCGGCATCCGCTACGTGGTGGACACCGGGCTGGCGCGCATCAGTCGCTACAGTCTGCGTAACAAGGTGCAGCGGCTGCCGGTGGAGAAAATCTCCCAGGCCAGCGCCAACCAGCGCAGCGGCCGTTGCGGCCGGGTGGCGGCCGGGGTGGCCATCCGCCTCTACGACGAGGAGGATTTTCTCAACCGTCCGCCGTTCACCGACCCGGAGATCCGCCGCACCCATCTCGCTGCGGTGATCCTGCAGATGGCCCGGCTCGGCCTCGGCGAGGTGGAGCGGTTTCCCTTCGTGGATCCTCCCGAGCGCCGCCAGATCAACGACGGCTACCGGCTGCTCCAGGAGCTGGGGGCGATGGACGAGGGGCGCCGCATCACGCCGCTGGGCAGGCGGCTCGCCCGGCTGCCGGTGGATCCCCGCATCGGCCGCATGATCCTGGAGGCGGAGCGGCAGGGCGCCCTGCGCGAGGTGTTGATCATCGCGGCGGCGCTCACCATCCAGGATCCCCGGGAGCGCCCCCTGGAGTCCCGCCAGCGGGCGGACGAGCTGCACCGCCGTTTCCGGCACGAGGAGTCCGATTTCCTCTCCCTGCTCAATCTCTGGGAGCACTACGAGGAGCAGCGCCGCCATCTCTCCCACAACAAGCTGCGCAAATATTGCCGCGAGCACTTTCTCTCCTTCGTGCGCATGCGGGAGTGGCACGAGGTGCACAGCCAGCTGTGCGCCCTGGCGGGAGAGCTGGGACTGCGCTCCAACCGGCAGCCGGCGGAATACGAGGCCATCCACCGCTCGCTGCTGGCCGGGCTGCTGGGCAACATCGCCATGAAGCTGGAGGATGGCACCTATCAGGGGGCGCGCAACCTCCGGCTCGCCATCTTCCCCGGTTCCGGTCTCGCCAGGAAAGGGCCGAAGTGGATCATGGCCGGGCAACTGGTGGAGACCAGCCGCCTCTACGCCCATCTGGTGGCGCGGATCGACCCCGCATGGGTGGAGCCGCTGGCCGGAGCGCGGCTCAAGCGCAGTTACTCCGAGCCCCACTGGGAGAAGCGGCCCGCCCAGGTGGCGGCGTGGGAGCGGGTGACGCTCTACGGGCTGGTCATCCATCCGCGGCGCCGGGTCAACTACGGCCCCATCGACCCCGAAGCCTCGCGGGAGATCTTCATCCGCGAGGCGCTGGTGCAGGGCGAATTCCGCACCCGCGCCCCCTTCTTCCGGCACAACCAGCGGCTGCTGGAGGAGGTGCGGGCGCTGGAGCACAAGTCGCGGCGTCACGACGTGCTGGTGGACGAAGAGACCCTGTTCGCCTTCTACCACGAACGGATCCCGGAGGGCATCTACTCCGGTGCCCGCTTCGAGCGCTGGCGCAAGGAGGCGGAGCGGGAGAACCCCCGGTTGCTGTTCCTCTCCCGCGAACAGCTGATGCGGCAGGATGCCGCGCACATCAGCGGGGAGCGTTTTCCGGACCACCTTTTGCTGGAGGGGGTGGCGCTGCCGCTCCACTACCACTTCGAGCCGGGCGATGCGGCCGACGGGGTCACCCTGACGGTACCGGTGGCGCTGCTCAACCAGCTCTCCCCGGAGCGGTTCGAGTGGCTGGTGCCGGGGTTGCTGGAGGAGAAGATTACCGCACTGTTGCGCGGCCTGCCCAAGCCGTTGAGGAAGCATTTCGTGCCGGTTCCGGACTATGCCCGCGCCTGCGTGGAGGCGCTGGCGCCGGAGGAGGGGGGATTGGCGGATGCCCTTTCCCGCCACCTGCGGCGCATGAGCGGGGCCACGGTTGCGCCGGAGCAGTTCGCGGGGGTGGAGCTGCCGTCCCACCTGCGGATGAACTTCCGCGTGGTGGCCGAGGACGGTGAGGTGCTGGGCGAAGGGCGCGACCTGGCCCTCCTGCAGCGGCGGCTGGCCGGGCGGGCGGCGGCCGGATTCGCACGCCGCACCCGACTGCCGCTGGAGCGGGAGGGAATCACCCGCTGGGATTTCGGTTCCCTGCCGGAGGAGGTCACCTTCCAGCAAGGGGGGCTGACCCTGAAGGGCTATCCTGCGCTGGTGGACGAGGGGGATTCGGTGGCCATCCGGGTCTTCGACACCCCCGGGGCGGCTGCGGCGGCCATGGAGGCCGGGCTCTGCCGGCTGTTCGCCCTCGCCCTGAAGGAGAAGATGCGCTACCTGGAGCGCAACCTCCCCCTGAGCCGGGAGAGCCGCCTCCAGTACGCCGCGCTGGGCGGCGGCGAGACGCTGGAGTCGGAGCTGCTGGCCGCAATCACCCGCCGCGTCTTTGTCGGGGATGAGCCCCCCGTCCGCGACCCGGCCGCTTTCGAGCGGCGGCTGGCACATGCCCGGGAGAGACTGCTCACCTGCGCCGAGGAGAGCTGCGCCGTGGCGGGCGAGATCCTGGCGCTCCACCACCGGCTGCGCAAGCGCCTCGACGGGAGCCTTTCGCCCGCCTGGATCCATGCGGTGCGCGACATGCGCGAACAGCTCTCCCGCCTGGTGCGCCCCGGCTTCGTCCGCGAGACCCCGTGGCACTGGCTGCAGCAGATACCGCGCTATCTCGCCGCCATCGAACTGCGGCTGGAGAAGCTGCAAGGGGGAGTGGAACGGGATCAGGCGAACCTGCGGCAGTTCCGCCCCTTGTGGGAGGTCTATCTGTCCCGGCACGGGCGGGCCGACGGCCGGGATCCGGCGCTGGAGGAGTACCGCTGGCTGCTGGAGGAACTGCGGGTCTCCCTGTTCGCCCAGCAACTGGGCACCCTGCGGCCAGTGTCCATCAAGCGGCTCTCCCGCTATTTCGACTGATTATTGCCCCAGTGGAAGCGCCGGTTCTTCCAGCCCATGGATGGATAACTATTCACCATAGTATTGAGAAAGACCGGTAACTGTTCAGATCGCCCCTGAAATTCGTCAGTTCAAGGCGAAAAATGTGAGTTTACGAGTGTAAATGACCATTTTTCAACGCAGAAATGGCGGATTTCAGGGGTGAGCTGAATAGTTACTTCCGGTTTTTCTCAAGTTTGTCGTTACAGCTGTCGATAGGATCGATGTGCGTTACCAATAACGAATGAATCAAGGCGGGAAAGCGATGTTCAATTACGACGGAATGCGCCAGCACGTGCTGGCTGACGACGAATTCGAGGTGCTCCAGCAGCTGGTGCTGGAGAGTTCGGGGATTGTGCTGGCCGAGTCGAGCCGCCGTTCGCTGCTCGACTACATTTCGCTGCGCATGTACCAGCTGCAGATCGGCTGCTTCCAGTCCTACGTGGAGCGGCTGCAGGGGGACAGTACCGAATTGCTGCGGCTCATCAACTCGGCCACCCAGAGCTACACCACTTTCTGCCACGACAAGCATCATTTCCGCTTTTTCACCAATACCCTGTTGCCCCAGCTGGCCGACAAGCCGGAGCAGGAATTGCGGTTCTGGTCCATGGGCTGCTCCACGGGGGAGGAGGCCTACTCGCTGGCCATGGTGGTACAGGAGGCGTTGCCGCACACCGACGAATGGAACATCGTGGTTACCGCAACCGACCACGATTCGGAGGCCCTTTCCACCGCCATGAAGGGTGTCTATCCGCTGTCGCAGGTTCGCCATCTGCCCGCCAGACATCTGCTGCGCTGGTTCCGTTCGGTTCGTATCGGCAACGAAGAGTACGTTCAGATCTCCCCGGCGCTGCAACAGATGGTCGCATTCCGGCGGCTCAATCCGCTGTCGGACTGGCACCTGTCCGAGCCCCAGGACGCCATTTTCTGCCGTGACACGCTGATCTATTTCGACATGCCCAAGCGTGCCTATCTCATCGACCGGCTGGCCGACAGCCTGGTGCCGGGCGGTTACCTGTTCGCCGGCGATTCGGATCGTGTCGATGTCTACAGTGACCGCTTCGAGGCCCTGGGCGACGCCATCTTCCGACGGTGTGACTGAGTTTTCGTCACGCCTGTTGCTTCTTGGACCCCACGCCGCGAGAGCGGCGTTTTTTTTTTGGGCTCTTCGCCGAATCGGCTCGTTCAGTGGTCATTTGCCCGTTTTTCCGTGCCGGGAGGGAAGGGGCGGGTTCCCGAGAGCTTAGCCCGCTCCTCTTCATCTGGTATGATCCCGCAATTTGTTCGTGCGGGAACGATGGAGATGAACGAGACACTCGATGCCGGTGCGCTGCGTGACAAGCTGAACGGGGAGACGGCAAAACTGCAGTGGAACGAGCTGGAGCGCCATTTCGCCAGTGGCGCGGTGGTCAAGGTGGCGGCTGCCATGGATCTGGTGGAGGCGGCTGTGGCCATGGCCCGGGACGACACGCAGACCATCAAGATGGCCATGGATGCCGGCCGAATCGCCCGCGCCAGCGCCGAGGATGCCGAGCAATGGGCCCGGAACGACCAGACCCTGTGGGCAGTGGTAGTCGCTCCCTGGGTGCTGGTCCAGGAGGTGAGGGAGCATTGAGATGTCCCATCCGATGCTTCCATCCCTAGGAACCGCCGGTCCGCGGAGTCGTTGAGCATGCCGGTCACCATCCTCCACGCTCCCCACCTGCTGCCGGCCACGCTGGATCGGATCACCCGAGTGCTTCCGGGAGAGCTCGAGCCAGGTGACGGATTCTACCGCCTGCACCACAAGCGCCCCCCCTCCCGGGAAGATCTGGAGCGGCTGCGGCCGGAGTTCGATTTCGACATCAATCCTGTTCCGCCGGATTTCGAGCCCGCAGGCGTGAGGCTGTTGATCAGTGACATGGACTCCACCCTGATCAGCATAGAGTGCGTGGACGAGATAGCCGATTTCGCCAACCTGAAGCCCCAAGTGGCGGCCATCACCGCAGCCGCGATGCGGGGGGAGCTCAACTTTGCCGAGTCGCTGGAACAGCGGGTGGCTCTGCTGGAGGGGCTGGACGAAGCGGTGCTGGAGCGGGTCTATTCAGAGCGGTTGCAGCTCAATCCGGGCGCGGAGCGGTTGCTTGCCGGCCTGCGGGAGAGGGGTATTCGCACCGCACTGGTCTCTGGGGGTTTCAGCTTCTTCACCGATCGGCTGAAGCAGCGTCTCTCCCTGGATTACACGCTTGCCAACCGGCTCGCGGTGCAAAAGGGGAAGCTGACCGGCAAGGTGGTGGGCGACATCGTGGGAGCGGAGGCGAAGCGGAGATTTCTGCTGGAGCGCTGCGAGGAGCTGGGGATCTCTCCCCGGCAGGCCGTCGCCGTGGGCGATGGCGCCAACGATCTGGAGATGCTGGGCGCCGCAGGGTTGAGCGTTGCCTATCTTGCCAAACCCAGGGTGCAGGAACAGGCCGACATCGTACTCAACCACAGCGGTCTGGATGCCATCCTCCATCTGCTGGACGTGGCCCCTTAGCAGGATGTTGAAAAAGGCCATCCCTGGCTTTTTCAGCGACGGAAGCCGAAAAATGCGATTTCCGTCTTCCTTCATTTTCAATGACTTGCTGTCATCGAAAATGGCGGCACCTCCTTGTGCCGCACACAGGCCATCGAAAAACTTCGTTTTTCAACGGCCTGTTAGGGGTTATGCCGCTACCCCTGCGCGGATTCGGCCTGCAGGGTGACCGCGATCTCCTCCAGGTTCTCCATCACCTTCAGGCTGGCGCGCTCCATCTTCGCCAGGGCATCGATCGCCTTTTTACCTTCTCCCCTCCGGTAACAGTTAATCGCCTCGATGCCGTAGTCATGCACCTCCTTGTGGGGCTGTTCCAGGTTGCGAAATGCCGGAAGGTGAGAACAGGTCTGTTTTCCTATTCCCTCGTAGTACCATTTGCCGAGGCGGCAGCTGGTGTGATCGGCAAACTCCTCCGGATTTTTGTCTGAGACTCCCATCAGGATCTGATAGATGTGGAACTTGTATAGCATGTGATCGGTCTTGGTCAGTTCGACGAACCCGCGGATGGAGCTGACCCCCATGGTGTTCCCCAGGTGCTGGGCGAGCTCGAAGGAGGTGTACATCCGGGAAGTGGTCGTCTCTCCGATCTCGCTCAGCTCTGCCACCCACTCTGCCATGCGCTTCATCTGCTGCTGAACCTGGCTGGTGGCCTGCTGAATCTTGCAGACCTGTTCGGAGATCTCTTTCGTGGCATCGTTGGTGCGGTGAGAGAGATTGCGCACCTCGTCGGCGACGACGGCGAACCCGCGCCCGGATTCCCCTGCGCGCGCCGCCTCGATGGCCGCGTTGAGTGCCAGCAGGTTGGTCTGCTCCGAGATGTCACTGATGATGTTGACGATGTTCCCGATCGCCTCGACCCGCTCGTTGAGGCTGTCCACATTGGTGGCACCGTTGGTCGTAAGGTCCACTACCTCTTTGAGATTGTTTACCACCTGGTCGCTGCCATTTCTCGCCTCGGTCGAAGCGGCCGCGGCGTCGGTTGCCGCCCGCTGTTCTGCGCTCAATGTATTGGCCAGGGTGGCCAGTGACTGCTGCAGGGCAGCGAAACCCAGATTGAAGGAGTGCATGTTGCCGAATATTCCTTCATGGAGGGCCAGTTGGCTTTCCTTTTCGGCGAGTTGCTGTCTCAGCGCCTCTTCCGTCTGTTCAGCCTGTCTCAGCTTTTCTCTCAAGACCTCCAGCTCCCTCTCGAGGCGGGAGGATTTGTCGCTCAATGCGTCCAGCTTCTTGTTACAGCCATTCCAGAACATTTCTCTTTATCTCCGGACGGGGATTGTAGGGGTTGTATCGGACCGGGATCCGTAATCTTGAGCGGTGGGGCGAGACACGTTCGAAGAACCGTTCCGGCGGCCGCCTGTGAAGCGGTTGGCAGGTAATTGTTACAAACATGTAAACATCTTATGCGCAGCGGTTCCAGCCGGTGGTGGAGAGTTCTATGCCTAACCGTTTGATTTGACGGTTTTATGACAAAAAGGCCATTTTCGGGTGATTGTTCTGTTCCTCGCCGGACGATTGAGACCCAGTCAAGAATCGGGAAAAGAGTTCGACAAATATGAGTGCTCTTTCCCAAAATGGGGTGGGTAAAGGGCAAATCACCGGGATGTCCTCGTCGGCCGGCTGCGATCCCCTCCTGGGGGCCAAGCGTGGGACGAGTATCTTCCCTCAGCCGCAGCGATGATTTGCCTTTTACCCCCCACGATTCGGGAAAACCCAATTTGATTGGCCGGCGCTTGGTTCTGTCCCCTTCCCTGGGGTCCGAAAGCGGGGCAGTTCGAATGGCGGCCACGGGATTTTTTGTATTGCCGGGGCGGATTCCAATTGCCGGGAATGTCCTTGGTGGAGTCGCTTAGAAAAACAGGGGGTCAAAAGTTTTGAAAAAGAACTATCCGGTCACAGGTGTCGAGAATGACTATCCTCCCTCCACGGTCATCATTTCGGAAACCGATCTCAAAGGGCGCATCACCCACGTCAACGACGATTTCATCTCCGTGAGCGGTTTTTCGCGGGAGGAGCTCATGGGAGCGAGCCATAACATCGTGCGTCATCCCGACATGCCCCCCGCAGCTTTTGCCGATCTGTGGAACACCCTGAAACAGGGCAAGCCGTGGATGGGGATCGTGAAGAATCGTTGCAAGAACGGGGATCACTATTGGGTCGACGCCTTCGCCACGCCGATCTACACCGACGGCCAGATCACCGGCTACCAGTCGGTGCGGGTCAAGCCCGAGCGAGAGCTGGTGGAGAGGGCGGAGGCGCTCTACAACGATATCAATGCGGGGAAGCTGCCCCGCCTCGACGCCTGGTGGAAGCGTGCTCCCGGGCGCACACTCATCGGGCTGGTGGGGGCAGGCATGTTGCCGCTGTCGGTGCAGGGGTTCCTGGCTGGAGTTCCGCTTTCGGCCTTCGCGGCGGGCGTCGCCACACTGCTTCCCCTGGCCGTATTGTTGTCCCGGTACCTGACCCGCCCGATCACCTCGGCAGCGGATGAACTGGCCGCCGTGGTGGACAACCGGTTGATGCAGTACGTGTACACCGGGACCATCGACGAAGGGGGGCACATGCTCCTCGTCGCGAGGATGCTCCAGGCGCAGTTGCGCACCGTCATCGGACGGGTGGACGAGGCTTCGGTCACCCTCTCCGCCGCGGCCGAACAGGCCTCGGTCACCGCGTCGCAGACCAGCGAGGGCGGTCAGCAGCAACAGAAGGAGATCGAACAGGTGGTATCCGCAATGCACGAGATGACCACCTCCTCGCAAAAGATGGCGGACAACGCCCGGCAAGCGGCGGAGTCTGCCCGGGAAGCCGACCAGACGGCCCAGTCGAGCAAGGAAACCGTGGCCCGCGCGGTGGCCTCGATCACCGCATTGGTCGAGGAGGTGGGGCACGTCTCAAGGGTGATTGCCGAGCTTGAGGGGCATGGCAGGAACATCGGTTCCGTGGTGGAGGTCATCCGCGAAATCGCCGAGCAGACCAACCTGCTGGCCCTCAACGCCGCCATCGAGGCGGCGCGGGCAGGGGAGTCTGGGCGCGGATTCGCCGTGGTCGCCGACGAGGTGCGCAGTCTGGCGATTCGCACGCAGGAGGCGACCGGGGAGATTCAACAGATGGTCGAGCAGATCCAGAAGACGACCGTGCGGGCGGTGAATGTCATGGAACACAGCCGGGACGAGGCGGACGCCAGCGTGGAAGAGGCCGGCAAGGTGAGCAATGCCCTGAACGAAATCGCCGAATCCATCGCGCGAATCAACGACACCAACGGCCAGATAGCCCTGTCGGTGGAAGACCAAAGCCGGGTTGCCCAGGCCATTCACGGCAACCTGTTGAGCATCAACGAGGTGGTGGGGGTCACCGCCAGGGGCGCGACCGAAACCGCGGAGGCGAGTCACTCCCTCTCCCGGCTGGCAGAAGAGATGCAAGGAATGGTGGATCAATTCGCTGAACGAAAAGGTATTTGATCGGCTGCGTCACCGTCGAGACAAAGGGAGTCGGTTTCCAGGGATGGATTTCCGGCCGTCATCGGCGAAGGATATCGGAATGGGAACGTTTCCAATCCGGAACATGGCGCAATGACGCAAACCTGAGCCTCTATTCCCCTTGCCCTTATTGAAGAAGGGTATGGTTATATGCTTGAAATCAAGCACTATTGGTACTATCCTTGACGAAAGTGCGAGATTACGTCATGGGGTACTAATCCGGCGGGCCTGAAAAAAGTACGAAAGGCCGGGACTCAAGGCAATCGAA
>WFNS01000156.1 GCA_015488495.1 Gammaproteobacteria bacterium
CCCCTCGCCCCCGCTACCCCCGCACGTAATGCTACGGTAATGGCATCGGCCGGGACCGGAAAGACCTGGCTGCTGGTGACCCGTCTGATCCGCCTGCTGCTGGCCGGCGCCCGGCCCGAAGGGATCGTGGCGATCACCTTCACCCGCAAGGCGGCCGCAGAGATGCAGCACCGTCTCTCCCAGCGCCTGCTGGAGATGGCCATCGCCGACGACCAGCGGCTGGACGAGCTACTGCAACAACAGGGGATATCTGCCGGCAGCGATGTTCGGGAACAGGCCAGAGCACTGTACGAGACGCTGTTGCATACCCCGCAGGGCATCCGTACCACCACCTTCCACGCCTTTTGCCAGGAGATCCTGCGTCGTTTCCCTCTGGAGGCGGAGGTGCCGGCCGGGTTCGAGCTGCTGGAGAGCAGCGGCGTGATGGAGCAGGAGGCGTGGGATGCCCTCTTCAGCGAGGCAACCCACCATCCCGAATCCCCGCTGGCCGAGGCGCTGGAGAACCTGTTCCTGCATTGCAACGGCCTGTTCAACACCCGGAGCGCGCTGCTGGAGTTCCTGGGACATCGCAGCGACTGGTGGGCCTTCACCGACGGCCAGGAAGATCCGGTGGCCCATGCCGCAGAAACGCTGCGCTCGCAGCTTCCCCTCGATGCCGATGGTGATCCAGTAGCCCGTTTTTTCTCATCCGAACGGCTGAAGGCGCTGCGGGAGTATGCCGAACTCCTGTCGCTTCATGAGACCAAGACCAACCTCTCCCAACGCGATCTCCTCTGCCATGCTCTGGAGTGCCGCCCCCTCGAATCGGCATTCGAGAAGCTGACGGAGGTGTTCCTCACCAAGGCGTTGGAGCCGAGGGCCCTGAGACCTAGCAAACAACGGACCAAGGCCATGGGAGAGCCGGGTGAGAGCCGCTTTTTCGAGCTGCATGAAACGCTGTGCCAGGCCATCCTGGAGGTTCTCGATCAACAGGCCGCGCAACGGACGCTGCAGCTCTCCGAGGCCTGGTTTCTGGCCGGTCACCGGCTGGTCGAGCACTATCAACGTATCAAGGAGGAGCAGCGCCTGCTGGATTTCTCCGATCTGGAGTGGAGGGCCTACAAACTGCTCAGCACCACCGGCAACGCCCTCTGGGTCCAATACAAGCTGGATCAACGTATCGATCACCTGCTGATCGACGAATTCCAGGACACCAATCCCACCCAGTGGCGGTTGATCCTGCCGTTGCTGGAGGAGATGGCGGCGGGAAGGACGGCGGATCGCCCCCGCTCCGTCTTTCTGGTGGGGGATGGCAAACAGTCCATCTATCGTTTCCGACGCGCCGAACCAAGGCTGTTCGATGCGGCCCGCGACTGGCTCGATGAACATCTGGATGCGGGATGTTATCCAATGGATCGATCCTGGCGCTCCGCCCCGGCCATCATGCACTTCGTCAACCGCCTCTTCGGCAGCGGAGAGCTGAACCGCGCCCTCCCCCACTTTCATCCCAACGAGACCCACCGCCGGGATCTGTGGGGAAAGGTGGAACTGCTGCCACTGATCGAGCCGGAGCAGGAGCCCGCCCGGGAGAGGAACACGCTGCGCAATCCGCTGCAGGAACCCCGCGAGTCGGCCGTGGATTGGCGCCACTACCGGGAGGGAGAACAGATCGCCACTGCCATCCGCACGCTGGTGGAGTCACGTACCCCCATCGAGGATGGAGGAAAGATACGGCCGCTGAACCATGGCGACATCCTGGTCCTGATCGCCCGGCGGACCCATCTCCCGGCCATCGAGCAGGCGTTGCGGGCGGCGGAGATCCCCTATCTCGGCGCCAATCGCGGCACCCTGCTCGAGAGTCAGGAGGTGAAGGACATGGAGGCGCTGCTGGATATCCTGGGTACGCCGCACAACAACCTCTCCCTGGCGGTGGTGTTGCGTTCCCCTCTCTTCGCCTGTACCGACGCGGATCTGAACACCCTGGCCACCCAATCCGGCGGAAGCTGGTGGGAGCGGCTCCAAAGCGTCTCCGTTCCGGAAGAGACGCCGTTGGCCAGGGCCCGCCGCTGGCTCACCCGCTGGCGGGAACTGGCCGCCCGCCTGCCGGTTCACGATCTGCTGCAATGCATATTCAGCGAAGGAAACGTCCTCTCCCGCTATGAGGCCGCCTTTCCGCGTCACCTGCGTCAGCGGGCACGGGCCAATCTGCAACGTTTTCTGCAGCTGGCGCTGGAGGTGGACAGCGGCAGATATCCCAGCCTGATGCGCTTCCTCCTGCGCCTGCAGGAGCTGCGCGAGCTGCAGCAGGATGCACCGGACGAGGCCCCCGGCCACAGCAACGAATCGCAGGTCCGTTTGATGACCATCCATGCCGCCAAGGGGCTGGAAGCCCCGGTGGTCTTTCTGGTGGACAGTGCCGACGGCGGCCGCCGGAATCGCGGCTGGAGCGCCCTGGTGCGCTGGCCTCCCGACGCGGAACGGCCGAGCCATTTCCTGTTGACGGGCAAACGAAAGGAGGCCGATCCGTTGACCCGTTCCCTGCTTGAGAAACAGGCGGAGGAAGAGCGGCGGGAAGAGGCCAATCTGCTCTACGTGGCGGTCACGCGTGCCCGACAGCTGCTCTACATCTCGGGCTGCGCACCCGCTCGCGGAGAGGATTACGGCTGGTACGGAATCATCCAAAAGCAGTTCGAGGAAGCGGCGGGAGGAAAGGGCGGGATCTTGATCAGCTCCGGCACGCCACCGGAGATCCCGTCCAGAGAAGCCGTCGCCCCCTCCGCGGAGGTACCGTCTCCGGATGCCCGCCTGCGCCGGCCGCTGACCATCGTCCCTTCGAGCACGGAGATCGCCCCCAGCCGTCAGGTCGGACACCCGCAGCAAGCAGGCGACCCCGACGGCCGCCTGCGGGGAATCATCATCCACCGGATGCTGGAGCTATTGAGCCGCGACCCGGGCACGGAGAGAACCGCCCTGTTGCAGCGCGTGGCCGGAGAACTGGAGCTGGAGCCCGAAACCCCACTGCTCCCGGAGTGCTACCGGGAAGCGAGGGGAGTGATCGAGGCACCGGCCCTCCGCCCCCTGTTCGACGAAGGGCGCTACCTGTGCACCTACAACGAGGTCCCCCTGCTGTACGACCGGAACGGGCAAACGGTGCACGGAATCATCGATCGCCTGCTGGTGGAGGAGAAAGAGGTCACGCTGATCGACTACAAGA
>WFNS01000157.1 GCA_015488495.1 Gammaproteobacteria bacterium
GGCCGGTTCGAGAACGAAATCCAGGGTCTCCAGAGACTTGCTCATGCGGTAGCGGTCAACGATGCCTCGGCCACCAGTTCGCCACGCAGCGAGTTGGGCAGTGCCTCCGTGATCTTCACCTCGGCAAACTGTCCGATGAGCGCGGGATCACCATCGAAATTCACCACCCGGTTGTTTTCGGTTCGGCCGGCCAGCTGCCGGGTGTCTCTGCGCGACACCCCTTCCACCAGCACCCGCTGCACCGTTCCTACCATGGCGCGGCTGATCCCTCCGGCCTGTTCGGCGATCCGTTCCTGCAGGGTGGCCAGGCGCCGCTTCTTCTCCTCCAGGGGCACCTCATCGGGCAGACTGGCGGCCGGGGTGCCGGGGCGCGCACTGTAGATGAAACTGAAGGAGTGGTCGAATCCCACCTGGTCGATGAGCTTCATGGTGGCGGCGAAGTCCGCCTCGGTCTCACCGGGAAAACCGACGATGAAATCGGACGAGATGGAGATGTCCGGCCGCACCTCCCGCAGGCGGCGGATGATACGCTTGTATTCCAGGACGCTGTGCCCCCGCTTCATCATCGCCAGGATACGGTCGGAACCACTCTGTACCGGGAGATGGAGATGGCTGACCAGCTGAGGAACCTCGGCGTAGGCCTGGATCAGGCTGTCGCTCATCTCCAGCGGATGAGAAGTGGTGTAACGGATCCGCTCGATGCCGTCGATGGCCGCCACGTAGCTGATGAGCAGTGCCAGGTCGGCCTGCTCGCCATCGTGCATGGCGCCACGATAGGCATTGACGTTCTGTCCGAGCAGATTGACCTCCCGCACCCCCTGGCGGGCAAGCTGCGCCACTTCGGACAGCACGTCGTCGAAAGGCCGGCTCACCTCTTCGCCACGGGTGTAGGGAACCACACAATAGCTGCAGTACTTGCTGCATCCCTCCATGATGGAAACATAGGCAGAGGGACCCTCGGCACGGGGCTCGGGAAGCCGGTCGAATTTCTCGATCTCGGGGAAGGAGACATCGATCACCCCCTGGCGCCCACCTTCCAGTTCCTCCAGCATACGGGGAAGGCGGTGCAGGGTCTGCGGGCCGAACACCAGATCCACGCACGGTGCCCGTCGCCGCAGCTGCTCCCCTTCCTGACTGGCGACGCAGCCACCCACGCCGATCACCACGCCGGGACGCCGCTCCTTCAGTTCACGCCACTGCCCCAGCAGGGAAAAGACCTTCTCCTGCGCCTTCTCCCGGATGGAGCAGGTGTTGAGCAGCAGCAGATCGGCCTGTTCCGGCTCTGCCACCGGCTCGAACCCGTGGGTGGCGCCGAGCAGATCCGCCATCTTGGCGGAATCGTACTCGTTCATCTGGCAACCGAATGTCTTGACATAAAGCTTGCGCTTCATGAATGGGAAATACCTCTGCGGTCAAATAGCTGAATTTTATCGCAAAGCCATTGATTTGCCTATATGGCCATTCCTCCACGCCCGTTGGGAAGGGCCGCTATTGACCCTCTTCCGAACTGGAGAGAGAAACCTTTTTCCCCTTCAAGATGGGGATCAGCACGTCCGCCAGATCCCGTGGCTTGAACTTTCCCACGTAGGCATCGGCACCGACACTCTTGCCGATGTTGCTGTTGGCCGCAGCGGAAAGGGAAGAGTGCATGATCACCGGCACGCCGTTGAACCGCTTGTCTCCCTTGATCTTCTTGGTCAGCACATAACCATCCATCTCCGGCATCTCGACATCGGTGAGGATGAAGTCCAGCTTGTCGGCGACCGTCAGCCCCTCCGCCTCGGCCTCGGCGGCGATCTTGGAGAGCATCTCCCAGGCCTGCTTGCCGTTCTTGGCACTGATGTGCTGGATACCCAGCCGGTCCATGGTCATCTCGATCTGGGTCCGGGCCACCGACGAGTCGTCGGCGAAAAACATCCTCGCCGGAATGTCCACCTTCTCTATCCCTTCGAAAAGATGGGGATCGGCAGTACGGCCCGTGGTCTCATCCAGGATCTTCTCCACGTCCAGGATCATTACGATACGGTCATCCTGCAGATCCGCCACCGCCGTCACCAGCCCCCCGTGACGATGGGCCATCATCGCCGGCGGCTCCTTGATGGCGCTCCATTCCATGCGGATGATCTGATCCACGGAGGCCACCAGAAA
>WFNS01000158.1 GCA_015488495.1 Gammaproteobacteria bacterium
GCCGTCCGGGCGGTGGAAGTTGACCGGATTGCCCTGGCTGAAGGCCCCGATCAGGGCCCGCACCCGATTGGGATTGCGCAGGTTGAAGGCGGGATGCCGCAGCAGCGCCTGCACCCGCTCCAGGGTGTCCGGCAGGCTGGAGGTGGCCTGGATGGAGAACCACTTGTCCACCACCAGCGGGTCTTCGCGCCACTTCCCGTAGAAGGCATCCAGCGCCGATTGCCGCTGCGGACAGTCGCAGTCGGCCAGCAGGCGGAGGGCGGCCAGGGTGTCGGTCATGTTGTCGGAGCCGGTGAACTGCTCCACACAGCCCCGCCGCACCTCCTCGTCCTCCAGCGCCATCAGGTAGCCGAGGGAGAGGTTCTTCAGGCTGCGATGCCCCGCCGCTTCCGCATCCAGCCGGCAGGGACCCGGCTCCCGGTGGGCCTCGTAGAGGGCGGCCCACCCCCCGCGCAGCCGCTGCGCCAGGGTGCGGCGCACCCGTTCGCACGCCCGGTGGATGGCCACCGGGTCCACCTCTTCCCCCTGCCCGGCCAGCCACTCCTCGCCGGGCAGGGTGAGCAGCCGCGCGGTGAAGGCAGGGTCGGTCACCGGTCCGGTCTGCACCTTGCGCACCGCCTCCACCAGCTGCTCCAGATGCTCCTCTCCCTCCGCCCGCTCCTCCATCAGCCTGAGGATGATACCGCTGGCCAGCCGCTGGGCGGCATCCCAGCGGTTGAAGGGATCACCGTCATGGGCCATGAGAAAGGCGAGCTGCGCCTCGTCGTAGGGATACTCCAGAATCACCGGGGCGGTGAAGCCGCGCAGCAGGGAGGGGAGGGGCCGCCGCGGCACCCCCTCGAAATGGAACGACTGCTCCGCCTCCCTCAGCTCCAGCAGGGTCCCGCCATGCAGCTCCTCGCCCGACGGATCCAGCAGCCCCACCTCCACCGGGATGTGGAACGGCAGCTTGCGGGGCTGCCCCGGCGTGGGCGGGCAGCTCTGGCGCAGGGTGAGGGTGTAACGCCGCGCGGCCGCCTCGTAGTGATCGCTCGCCTCGATGCGCGGCGTCCCCGCCTGGCTGTACCAGCGCCGGAACTGGGCGAGATCCACGCCGTTGGCATCCTCCATGGCGCGCACGAACTCCTCCACGGTGACCGCCTGGCCGTCGTGACGCTCGAAATAGAGGTCACTGCCGCGACGGAATCCCTCCGGCCCCAGCAACCGGTGGATCATGCGCACCACCTCCGCCCCTTTCTCGTACACGGTGGCGGTATAGAAGTTGTTGATCTCCACGTAGGAGTCGGGCCGCACCGGGTGGGCGAGCGGGCCGGCATCCTCCGGGAACTGGTAGCGCCGCAACCGGTCCACATCGTCGATGCGCTTCACCGCCGCCGAGCCCATGTCGGCGCTGAACTGCTGGTCGCGGAAGACGGTGAACCCCTCCTTGAGGCTGAGCTGGAACCAGTCCCGGCAGGTGACCCGGTTGCCGGACCAGTTGTGGAAATATTCGTGGGCCACCACCCCTTCGATGTGCTCGTAGTCGCTGTCGGTGGCGGTCTCCGGGCTGGCGAGCACGAACTTGGAGTTGAACAGGTTGAGCCCCTTGTTTTCCATGGCGCCCATGTTGAAGTCGTCCACCGCCACGATCTGGTAGATGTCCAGATCGTACTCCCGGCCGTACACCCGCTCGTCCCAGGCCATCGCCCGCTTCAGCGAGCGCATGGCGTGGGCGCACTTGTGCAGGTTGTGTCTTTCCACGTGGAGCCGCAACGTCACCTCGCGGCCGGAACAGGTGGTGAAACGATCCTCCACGTGGGCCAGATCGCCGGCCACCAGTGCGAACAGGTAGCAAGGCTTGGGGAACGGATCCCGCCAACGCACCCAATGACGGCCATCCTCCCACTCACCATGCGCCTCCGGATTGCCGTTGGAGAGCAGCACCGGAAAATCGTGCCGGTCCGCCACCAGGGTGGTGGTGAAACGGGCCATCACGTCGGGACGATCCAGGTAATAGGTGATCTTGCGGAATCCCTCCGCCTCGCACTGAGTGCAGAGATTGCCCCCCGACTCGTAGAGCCCCTCCAGCGAGGTGTTGCCGCGCGGATGGATGAGCGTCTCGAACTCCAGCTCGAACTCCCGCGGCGGCCGGGGCAGCACGAACGCCTCCTCTTCCAGCCGGTACTGCGGCGGGGAGAGCTCGCGCCCGTTCAGACGTACTGAACGCAGCTCCAGCTCGCGCCCGTCCAGCCTCAGGGGCCTCGCCCCCTTCGCGCCGTCGAAGTTGGCCCGCATCGTCAGGCGGGAGCGAACCAGGGTCTGCTCCGGGTCCAGATCGAAGTGGAGATCCACTTCGTCGATGAGATAGTCCGGCGGGGTATAGTCCTCGAGCCAGATGACGTTGACCTCTTTGCTCATGGGGCGGCTCCTTCGGTGCACTCGCTACTCTCCAGCGTGCCTCCGTGGAACAGCAGCCGTGCGAACCGGTGCTTTCCCTCACCATCCACCCGGATCCGGGTGATGCCGGCATTGGGCACCTGGATGATGTACATCCGCTCCAGCGGCATGCC
>WFNS01000159.1 GCA_015488495.1 Gammaproteobacteria bacterium
ATGGAACGGGGTCGAGGGAAAGCGGCAATACCTGGAGAGGTGATCTTTCCTCCATTCATCCCTCGGTCCCTCCCCCCCTCCGGCATCGATTTCGGTGTCGCCCCCAGGGTCGCAACCCCGGGGTCGGGCTTGCGTTCTTGCGTAATTGCACCGGTCGTTCTATCATGTTTCCATGGCCAGAAAACCCAGACTTCATGTACCGGGGGGTGTCTATCATGTCATGCTGCGAGGCAACGGCGGGCAGGAGATCTTTTTCGATGATGAGGACCGGTACCACCTCTACCTGTTGATGCAGGAGGGAATCGAAAGGTTCGGGCACCGGATTCATGGATTCTGTTGTATGCCCAATCATGTTCATTTGGTGGTGCAGGTGGCCAGGGAACCGCTGTCGAGAATCATGCAGAACCTGGGATTCCGGTATACCCGCTGGGTCAACAAGAAGCAGTCACGAACTGGTCACCTGTTCCAGGGACGGTACAAAGCGGTGTTGGTGGACGCCGATAGCTATCTGCTGGAGCTGGTGCGCTATATTCATCTGAATCCCCTCCGTGCCGGGCTGGTAAAGGATCCTGTAGAGTACCCATGGAGCAGCCATCGTGCTTATCTGGGGCTGGAAGAACTCCCGTGGGTACAGACGGAATCGGTGTTGAGCCAGTTTGCCAAGCGGCTTGTGACCTGTCGGAAGCGCTACGCGATTTTCATCCAGAAGGGGATTACGGAGGGTCATCGCGAGGAATTCCATCAAGGGGGTGAGGACAGCCGGGTTCTGGGAGATGATGACTATCTGAACCGGGTATTGGGGATTGAGCCCGGCTCCCCCAGCCCTGTCAAGTTGCGGGATATCGTGGCTCACGTTGCCGCTGACATGGGCGTGACGCAAAAGAAGTTGAAAGAGGCGGGACGTGATCGGGTCGCGGCAAAGGCAAGGGCTGCCATTGGCTATCTGGCCCGCAGACTTGATGTTGCTTCCTTGACCGAGGTGGCTGCTTTCTTTCAACGGGACCTGTCGACCTTGAGTCGGCAAGTAGGAGAGCTCGAGAAGAAAGTGGCTTCCCAGCGGGATGTAAGACGCCAGATGAATAGATACGTCAACAAAATAACGCAGGCTTGACCTCGCTACTGATTTCGCTAGTACTCTTTCAAGGCAATAAATCAGGATTCAGCGTCCCTGTGGTGTTTTGCGGCAAGGCGCAGTGCGCAGGCAAGGGTTGTTCCCTTGTCAAGCACTGCAACGCCGCAGCGGAACACCACAGGGACGCCCGAAGGGTTGGTCTGTCAGCGTCCATGGCGGCGTTGATGGAATACATCCCTGTATTCCACTACTTCGGGGTCGCTTCGCGCTCCCAATCCACTCCCGGTGGATTGGTGCTCCTCTTGCAAAGGGCGACGGCCATTCGCTGCGAGGAGCGCCTTGCCCTGAACGCTGACAGACCAACTGAATCCTGATTTATTACCTTGAAAGAGTACTAGTCTCCCCCGCAGGATTGACCCGCTCTCTCTCCCCTTTTCCTCTTATCCTGCTCCCAGTCCGATAGTTTGTGTTTCTGCTTCTTCTTCAGTTCTCATCCCCGATCGAGCTACTCCACCCCCTCCGCAAAAAATTTTTGCCTTCGAGGGAACCTTTGCTGGATGGGCGGCGTGTTAAAGGGGGAAGGTAACCGATTTCTTGCCTCCCTTGTATGCAAAGGCTGACGGAGAACTGCCAGGTTACCAGCCCGAATGTATTAGTGGGAACGTGATGAGCGTGACGGGTTCACTGTCCGGGTACGGGCTTGCGATTGAGTCAATAGCGTGCCCTATTGATGAATGAGCAAATACTGCAGATGGACGGTGAGAGCGGTGCGAGAGCACGTTCAGCGGCACGCGGTAACACTTTGCACTTTGCTGAAACTCCAAGTAGTTCACTTGGTTACAGCGACGTGCAAGGGGATTTCAGCTACCGGGTGAAGTATTCGGGCTAGTGCTTTCAATAAGAACATCAATTGATACAGGCGATCAAAAACAGGATATGCAGGAGAACAGACGATGAATATACGAACATTGATAATGATTCCCTCTCTGGCCATGGGGTTGATGGCTTGTAATCCGGGTGATACTACCCTGTCTCAGGGCGACACCCCAGCGACAGCGCTGGCCGCCATACAGGGCACGGTGCCAGGAACCGTCATTGAAGCCTATGGCGACAATGGCTCCTACTACGTGGTTGATTCCGAACAGAATGGTACTGCACGTCATCCGTTTAATCTGAAGTTGCCGGCTGGAATCGGATTCCGTCTGGTGATGATCACCAACGAAGGAACGCCCGAACAGGTGGTTACACCCTTGGGATTTCGAGACAGCACGGGCAAAATCCGCACCCGCTTCGTTCTGGGAAAGGATGACAATGTCGATCTCGGCTTTGTTCCCTTGCCGATGAGCAAGAACGAAGCAGCCGATCTCGATCTGGATGGAGACGGCGTGCTGGACAGCGTCATGGTGCTGGATGACGTGGGGGCGGGCAACCCCTTGGTCTTTGCCGACGCTGACGAAGACGGAGTTAGCGATTGGAACGATGACGACCATGGCGGTTATCAATATGGCCAGGGCACGGTCGATCCACAGGACCATGACGGAGATGGGGTGATAAATCGGTACGACCGTGACTATCAAGCGCCTCCCACCGACAGTGACAGGGATGGGCTGCCCGACAACGTAGACGCCAACCCGCGCAACGAGCGGGATCACGACAATCGTGGTCTTCGCTTCGACCGGGATGGGGACGGTTACCTGGATGATGATCGGGATCGTGATGGTTACCACGATGATGACAAGGATCGTGATGGGTATCACGATGATGACCATGATCGGGATGGATATCACGACGATGACCGGGATCACGATGGTTATCATGACGGAGACAGCGCTGGGGACCGTTCATCTTCCTCCAGTCGTCATGAAGAGGATGAACATGCGACCAATGGCCGCCATGACGATGATGACGATTCTCACGACGAAGATCGGCGTGACCATGAAGATGATCACTACGGGGATCGCTCACATGAGGATGACGATGAGGGCCACGTAAGCGGCCAGGTCCCCTCACAACCGAGTCCGACTCCGGCTCCGGCTCCGGCCCCGACTCCGACTCCGACTCCGACGCCAGCTCCGGCCCCAGGTGAGGCGCTATTCGCCTCCAACTGCAGCGGTTGCCATTCGGCCACATCCCTGAGCGGGCGTTCGGCGGCGATGATCTCCTCGGCGATTAGCGCCAATCGGGGTGGAATGGGATTTCTAGCCACCCTGACCACTACGGAAATTCAGCAGATAGCCGACTATCTCAATCAGTAGGGGGGAAAGAGGGGAAAAAGGACGGCATCTTCGACGAAGGTGCCGTCCTTCATTTCAGATCGGGTAAAATTCCGCTTCTTTAAGCTGCAGTTAAGCTTTGGGGGGTATCTTGGGCCCAATAGTCCACAGGGTCATCAATGAAAATCGGTATTTTCTCACGCCATCGCGGGACGGGGCCTTCATTTGAGGAGCTGGTGACTCCCCATATGGAGCGACTCTATCGACTCGCCTATCGTTATAGTGGTAATCAGGCGGATGCCGAAGATCTGATCCAGGATCTGTTGATCAAGCTGGTCCCCCGCATTGACGAGCTCCGGAAGGTGGAGCAGCTCTATCCCTGGCTGGCCAAGGCACTCTACCGCCTGCATATCGACCGCTTTCGCAAATCGAGCCGTAACCCCGTGGATGGTGGCTACGACGATTACATTGAGCACACCGCAGGGGAGGGTCCAGACGAGCTTTCTCCTGCCCGACTAGGTCTGATCAGGGACCTGCAATCGGCTCTGCAACAGCTGAACGAGGAGCAGCGCGCCCTGATCGTGATGCATGATATGGAATCCTATACCCTGGTAGAGCTGGAGAAGATTCTGGATACCCCCATCGGTACGTTAAAATCCAGACTGCACCGCAGTCGCGCCAAACTGCGAAAATTGCTCAAAGAGGGAACTGTTTCACTGCAACGGGCGTGTTAATGGGTAGCAGGTGGACAAAAATGAACTGTGAACAACTCCTGAATCAACTCGATGACTACCTGGACGGTAATCTCTCCGGCGAGAAGCGGGATCAGCTGGAGCATCATCTTGGCGGATGTGAGGATTGCCGTATATTGGTCACCGAGGCGCAGGAGATCCAGCAGGCGCTTCGGGAGGTCCCTGTTCCCCCCATGCGCCCTGGTTTCGCCAGCCAGGCCATCAAGCGTGCTATCGACCACCACAATCACCATCGGCGGGGCTTCATTGCGGGCTTCTCCAGCGCATTGGCGGCCAGTCTGCTTGTCGCCTTGTTTGTGGGGAAGTTTTTGCCTAATATGGAGTCGCCGCCTGGACCTGGCGTTTCTCCGCCGGTGGTCATCTCCTTACAACAGCCCCGGACGGTCAATCTGGTGTTCGATGTGGCGACTGCAATGGAAAATGCCACTATATCGATCGAGCTGCCGGAAAACGTCGAGGTGCCCGGATTTCCGGGACAGCAGTTGATCAGCTGGAAGACCAGTCTGCAGCCGGGCAGGAACATTCTGCCATTGCCTCTCAAAGGGATCATGCACAGTAGCAGCGCGCTGGTGGCCAGTGTTGAGCTGGATGGCAGGAAAAAGTCCATTCGTATTCCCATTGAAGTGAGTGACAAGAAAGCAGATCCCCAGGCTGGATTGCCCTTTGGCCATCATGTGTAGTCAAGTTGCTTTCCGATAATAGGCAGAGAATATTGGTGATGAATATTTGCAGAGGGAACATCATCGGTGCAGTACTGATGCTGGTTACTCTCCCGGTGTATGCGGTCGACATGGAGGACCTCGATGAGGTGACCATCCAGGTCATCGAATCCATCGACGGTGATGAGCTCAGAGAGGGGATCCACTTCATTGAGCTGCCACATGTGGGGGCTTCTGAAAAAAGGGAAAGCTCTCATGAGAGGCGGGAGCAGGGAGGAGAACGGGAAGAGGATGATGAAGAAGGGTCCCGTTATGAAGGAAAGCATGACGGTGGCGGGGATGTGCTCGACGATGATCGGGAGGAGAACGACGATCGCTACGAAAATCGGGGAGGCTATGCGGATGATCGTGAAGACGATCGGCAGGAAACGGAGGAGTCCGACGATTATCGCAACGAAAAGGAGAGTTTCCACGAGTCTGAACGAGAGGAGCGCGAGGTAGAGAGCGGGCGTGAGGGAGAAGACGATCCCAGGGGTGAAGCCAGAGAGGCACAAGATTCTGAGTTTGGTGGCGATTATGAGGAGGAGTCCGGAAAGGAAATTCAGCAGGAGATAGGTGAGGCTAAAGATGATGCCGATGATCACGATTTTGCCAAGGAAGAACAGGAAGGTGGCGATGATCGGGACATGGGTAATGAGAGTGAAGAAGAGAAAGACGATTAGCTGTTAGTCCTCCTCAGCCATGCGAACAAAAACAATCTCTGTACAGACTGCGGCCGTGCTGCTCGCTTTGTTTTCCTCCCTGTTGCCTGCGATGACGGAAGCCAATGAAAAAACAGCCTTTGACAGGGGCGTGCGTCTATTTGCAGCCGGAGATTACGCAGGTGCTGCTGCGCTCTTCGAGCAGGTGTTGGCATCGGAGCAGGACAATGCGATCGTTCACTTCAATCTTGGATCCAGCTACTACAAGCTGGGCCGTTACGACCAGGCACGAGAGCATTTCAGTAAGATAGGAGCCAGCCACAATCTGGCTCCCGTTGCCTATTACAATCTTGGGCTCGTAGCCTTTCGTACCAAAAGGAGAGATCTGGCCATCCGCTGGTTCCAGCGTTGTCTGGAAAGCAGCGACGACAGGGCCCTGAAACAGTTGGCAGCCAAGCAGATAGCACGTCTGAAGAAACGGGAGAAAAGGTCATCTTCCATCCCCAATAATTTCACCGGTTACTACAGTATCGGTATTGGCCGGGACGACAACGTGGCGCGGGTGCCTGACGAAATTCTCCAGGTCTCCAATCAGCGCTCGGGATTTCTGGATCTGTTCCTCAGTTCCAGCTACTGGATCAACGGAAGCTATCGGCACGGCAATGCGGTGAAGTTTGGCGCTGCCCTGACCCACTACGATCAGGTAAGCAGGTACAGTAGTAATCTTCTCAATGTCGGACTGTATCATTACCGACCGCTCTTTGGCTGGCACAGTCGGTATGGAATCCACTACTACCGCTCCGGGCTCGGCGGGGAGGGATTTCAACAGCGCATACGACTGCAGGTTCGTGCTGGAAAAAGATACATGCCCAAGCAGCGCTTGCGGGTTCAGTACGAGTACAGCCAGATAAACGAGTTGAGTTCGTTGTACAGCTATCTCGCCGGTACTCAGCAACGGTTCAAGATGGAAAACCGTACCCACTTGGCCCGAGGCCGTCTGCGTATCGGCTACCAGCTGGAACTCAATGACAAACAGGATTACCGGCAGGCAGACAGGTTCAGCAGTTACTCTCCCGTCCGTCACACAGTGTCGGTCTGGTACAGGTCGCTGCTTGGCAGGAAATGGCGGGGCCGGATAGGCCTGGACTACCGGTTCAGTGATTATCAGAAAGAGAACATCGTTGGTGGCATCTCAAAAGGCGTGCGCAAGGACAGACGGCTTCGCAGTACTTTCGGCGTAATTTATGAACTCACTTCCCACCTCGATCTGGAGGTTTCGCTGCGACGAACGGAAAACGACTCCAATTTCGCAGAACGCGAGTACGTCAGCAATCAGGTGATGTTCTCCGTAGGGGGTTATTTTTGATTTCGGTAGATCATCTCATAACATGGTTTACGAAATGCTTGCTTGACAGCTGGGATGGCTCGCATGACGTTCCGCCTGTATTCGCCGTGGCGGCCAGAGACGGCAACGGAAACATGTTGGTCGGAATGGCAGTCATACTGCCATTGTGTTTCTTTTTTGGCACAAAACCCGGGTCCATATTCTGAATTGACGATGGCCCAGAAGTCCATTACCATGTTTTAAAAAACGAAAGCCCGTTCGCACTGGAACGCATCACTCGGTTTTCCACCATTTGATCTGACAAGGAGCAGAGATGGCAGTCTATCGCCTTGTCGGTGAGTGAGCCCTGACCAATAACGCCAGGGGGGCATTCTCAATTAATAAGACCACCCCCCCTATGTTTTTTCTTCCATCTTGGGGATGAACGCATGGGAAAACTTGTATCCGGGATCACCATCCTGGGGCTGTCGATATTTCTCTTGTCGGCCTGTAGCTTCGAGCATGTCCGGCCCTGGCAAAGGGGAATTCTGGCGCAAAAGAAAATGCAGATCCCGGCGGACGGGATGGAGGCGTTCAGCGACGAACATATCTATTTCAGCAAAGAGGCTTCCAGCGGTGGCCAGGGTATAGGTGGTGGAGGATGTGGTTGTAACTGATGGGCAAGAAGCAGGTGAACAACAGAAACAGAAAGGCATCGGTTCGCAAGGCACTGGCCGTGGCAACCTCATCGCTATTGGTCACCCCGGTACATGCGGGAGAAGATGGTGACTCTCCCTGGGAGATGGACAGCTCCATCCTGTACTATGGTGAGCTGGATCGCGTTCATGTGATCAAGCCCGTACTGTCGGCGCGGAAAGAGATAGGTGAAGAGCGTTTTCTCACTGTAAGGACCATCCTGGACACCATGAGCGGCGCCTCGCCCAACGGGGCAGCACCTTCATCCCGCCCACAGACCTTTACCACTCCTTCCGGCCGAAACGGCTACACCGTAGCAGCCAACAAATACCCCATGCGGGACTTCAGCGACAACCGGGTAGCGGGCAGCGTTGTCCTGGAGACACCACTCAACCGTCTGCTCAAGGCTGTGCTCGGGCTCAACGGCTCCGTAGAGTCAGACTACGTCTCCCTCGGCGGCTCTGCCGCCCTGCTGAAGGACATCAACGATCGTCTGACCACGCTCTCCAGCGGTATCGCCGTCAACTACGATCTGGTCAGACCGCCCAGCCAGATCCCGGAAGGACTCGCCGTCATGGGGGGTGACGCCGCTGCGGCCTTGATGCGTGCAGCCAGCGACGATGACGACGATGAAGAAGAGGGGGATGACGATGGCAGGCGGAAGGTTGTTATGGATCTGCTGTTCGGCGTGACACAGGTCATCAACCGGCGGACCATCAGCCGACTGAATTACGGGTTCGGGATCAGCAACGGATATCTCACCGATCCCTACAAGATCGTCAGTCGTGTCGACGCAAGGAGCGGGCTGCCGGTGGATTATCTCTACGAAAGAAGGCCAGACAATCGTGTACGCAACAGCCTCTACTGGCACATCGCGCATCAATTCGACGAAGACAGTATCCACCTCTCCTATCGCTACTTCTGGGACGACTGGGGGATCCGGTCACATACCATCGATCTGAAATATCGTTTTGAGATGGCAAACGGCCACTATCTGCAACCTCACTTGCGCTACTATACCCAAACCGCGGCAGATTTTTATCACCATAGTCTGGTGAGCGGGCAGCCGCTTCCACGTTATGCCAGCGCAGATCTCCGGTTGACCGAATTTGTCAGCACCACATACGGAATCAAATATGGCATGCCCGTCGGAGAGGGAGAGCTGAGGATGCGGGTCGAGTATATGCGGCAGAATGGGGAAAGCCATCCAAACGACGCCATCGGAGACCAGAAGAACCAGGACCTGTTTCCCACCCTTGAGGCTGCCATTTTCCAGATGAGTTACTCTTTCGTTTTCTAGCCGAATATCTCAGCAGGTCGTCAATATTTCGCTGCGCTGCAAGTCACGGTAACCAAACCAATAGCTTAGAGCTGCAGGCGAAGTCCGGGCCATCTGGTGCCGTGGCCGATGGCTGTCACGACACAGCATGAAAATCATTGTCCAACCGGGTTGGTCTCTGGCTCCCGGCTTACTCCTGCCGTACCTCGTCAGGACCAAAGATGAGCAAAGGGAGGGGGTGGCCTGATTGTCTAAATAAAAGTTCCGAATACCAGATCAGTTAAAGATCTTCGTCACCAAACCCCGATCAGAGTTTCCCGGAAGCAACACACAAATGGCGTAACCAAGGTGGAGTGGTATTAGGAACACGTATTTAGAAGTCTGGCGGAGGGGCATGCAACGCTTTGCCCCCTTGAAGTCCCGCTCACCCGGTGAGCTTTTTTCCGGTCTTTCTGGTTCCAGAGGATCTCTCAGGAGGATAAATTTAACCTTTAGTTCACATTCATCGCTCGATGGCCTTGCGATGGTACTCTACTCTTATAAATACAAAGCTCTCCATCATGTGATGAGCCATGGTGGCGAGTGCAACAAGCCCCCGCTCGATGTTTCTCCTGGATGCGCCAGACCGAGAACCTGGTGTAAGATGGTTACCGGGAGCCAGGAGGACGGGGTTTCAGAAAAGGTCATGCGGGTTGCAAAC
>WFNS01000160.1 GCA_015488495.1 Gammaproteobacteria bacterium
ATCTTCATCCATGGTCACGCCGCGTGGGCGGAGGGGATCGGTGAGCGGTTTCAGGCGGTGGAGCTGCCCGAACCGTGGTTTCTGGTCATCGTGCCCCCCGTGAGTGTGTCCACCGCCGAGATTTTTTCCGCTGCGGATTTGATACGTGACGCGCAGCCGATTACAATACGCGCTTTTCTCGCAGGGGAAGGTGTCAACACCCTCGAGCCGGTGGTGACGAGCCGTTACCCCGAGGTGGCCGAGGCGCTGGCGTGGCTCGGCAGGTACGGGCAGGCCAGGATGACCGGCTCGGGAGGATGCGTGTTTGCCCCTTTCGAAGAGGAGGCAGTGGCACGCCGGTTGTTGCGCGAGCTTCCCCGTGGGTGGTGGGGGTTCGTGGCCCGGGGCCGGAATCGCTCGCCGTTGCTGGAACGGCTGCAGACATTGGGGGCCGTTCGATGAAGTTCAACTGGGGCGTCGCCAAGCGGTAAGGCACAGGGTTTTGATCCCTGCATTCCCAGGTTCGAATCCTGGCGCCCCAACCATTTTTTCGGTATCCATCTCGTGAAAAATCCATCTACTCTGTCTCTGTTCGCCGCGCTGTTTGCTGACGGTTACCTTTCGGATTGAAAAAACAAATGGTTACCAGAATGCGTTCAGGGAATTTCTTATCTGGATCCAAAGGAGCGGCCGTGCCAGACAACAGCAGGATGATGGTGTTCTCCGGTAACGCCAACTCCCAACTCGCCCGGGCCATCGTGGGCCATCTCAACATCCCGTTGGGCAAGGCCATCGTGGGGCGTTTCAGTGACGGTGAGGTGATGGTGGAGATCATGGAGAACGTCCGCGGCAAGGACGTCTTCGTGGTGCAGCCCACCTGTGCACCCACCAACGACAACCTGATGGAGCTGATGGTGATCATCGATGCCCTGCGTCGCGCCTCGGCGGGCCGGGTCACAGCGGTGATTCCCTACTTCGGCTACGCGCGCCAGGACCGGCGCTCCCGCTCGGTGCGGGTGGCCATCACCGCCAAGGTGGTGGCCAACATGATCGAGGTGGTGGGCACCGATCGGGTATTGACCGTGGATCTGCACGCCGACCAGATTCAGGGGTTTTTCGACATCCCGGTGGACAACGTCTACGCCTCTCCCATCCTGTTCGGAGACATCTGGCGCCAGAAACACCAGAACCTGATCGTGGTCTCGCCCGACGTCGGCGGGGTGGTACGCGCCCGGGCCGTGGCCAAGCAACTGGACGACGCCGAGCTGGCGATCATCGACAAGCGCCGTCCGCGCCCCAACGAGGCCAAGGTGATGAACATCATCGGCGACGTGGAGGGGCGCAACTGCGTCCTGGTGGATGACCTGGTGGACACGGCCGGAACCCTCTGCCAGGCCGCCGGGGCCCTCAAGGAGCACGGTGCCGCCAGCGTCGCCGCCTACTGTACCCACGCTGTGCTCTCCGGTCCGGCGGTGAAGAACATCGTCGAATCCCAACTGGACGAGCTGGTGGTGACCGATACCATTCCGCTGCGTCCCGATGCTCGCGATTGCGGCCGCATCCGGGTGCTCAGTATCGCCGCCATGCTCGCCGAGACCATGCGCCGCATCAGCAACGAGGAGTCCGTCAGCTCTTTGTATATGGAATGATTTCTTGCCGAACCTGGTCGCGGGGGAGGCTTTTCGTCACCCGGCCTTCGAGCCGGGACAACCCTGAGGAGTAAACAATGAGTAGTGAATTCGTTCTGACTGCAGAACCCCGTACCGAGCAGGGCAAGGGTGCGAGCCGCCGCCTGCGTCGCGAGGGGAAGGTGCCGGCCATCCTCTACGGGGCCGGGAAGGATCCGGTTCCCCTTTCCCTGAACCACAACGAGCTGCTCAAGCAGCTGGAGAACGAGGCGTTCTATTCCCACATTCTCACCGTCGAGCTGGACGGCAAGACCGAGCAGGCGGTGCTCAAGGACCTGCAGCGCCATCCGGCCAAACCCTTCATCCTGCATCTGGATCTGATGCGGGTCAGCGCAGGCGAAAAGATCCGGGTCAATGTGCCACTGCACTTCGTCGGCGAAGATGTGGCGCCGGGGGTCAAGATCGGCGGCGGGATCGTCACCCATGCCGTCACCGAGGTGGAGATCAGCTGCCTGCCCAAGGATCTGCCGGAGTATATCGAGGTGGACCTCTCCACTCTGGAGCTGGGTGAATCCCTGCATCTCTCCGATCTCAAGCTCCCACCGGGGGTAGAGCTGGTGCAGCTGCTGCAGGGCGAGGAACACGACGTCGCCGTGGCTGCCATCCAGGCCACACGCGGTTCCACCGCCGCCGGGGCTGCGGAAGAGGGCGGCGAAGAGGGAGAGGCGGAGTAATCCTCCTTTTCCATCGACGGCGAAAACGGGAAACCGGCGTTGGTCTCATCGGTTCGGCTCATCGCAGGGTTGGGGAATCCGGGCGCAGAGTATGAGCGGACGAGACACAACGCCGGTTTCTGGTTTATCGATGCCCTGGGCAGGGAGTGGGGTGGCGACTTTCGTCGCGAAGCGAAGTTTCACGGCGAAGTCTGCCGCATCTCCGTGCAGGCGCAAGCGGTCTGGCTGCTCAAGCCGGATACCTGGATGAATCGCAGCGGACAGGCGGTTGCGCGGCTGGCCAATTTCTACAAGATCCCGCTGGAACAGATCCTGGTGGCCCATGACGATCTCGATCTGCCACCCGGTACCGTCCGCCTCAAGCGGGGCGGAGGGCACGGCGGCCACAACGGCCTGCGGGATATCATCGCATTGCTCGGAGGCAACGGTTTTCTTCGCCTGCGCATCGGCATCGGACATCCCGGCAGCCGGGAGCAGGTGACCCCGTTCGTGCTGGGTGCTCCTCCTGAGTCGGAGCGGAAGCTGATCGAAGAGGCCATCGACTGCGCCGTGGGGGAGATCCCCAATCTGGTGCGGGGTGAGCTCCAGAAAGTGATGAACCGGCTCCATTCCCGCCAACCCTCTGTGTCCGGCTGAAACGAGACAGGAATTTTCGTAATGGGATTCAAATGCGGCATCGTCGGACTGCCCAATGTGGGCAAGTCCACCCTTTTCAACGCCCTCACCAAGGCCGGGATCCAGGCAGAGAACTATCCGTTCTGCACCATCGAACCCAACGTCGGGGTGGTGCCGGTACCCGACCCGCGCCTGGAGAGACTGGCGGCCATCGTCGAGCCGGAGCGGGTGATTCCCGCCACCATGGAGTTCGTGGACATCGCCGGCCTGGTGGCCGGGGCCTCGAAGGGTGAGGGGCTGGGCAACAAGTTTCTGGCCAACATCCGCGAGACCGATGCCATTGCCCAGGTGGTACGCTGCTTCGAAAATGAGGACATCGTTCACGTGGCGGGCCGTATCGACCCGCTGAGCGACATCGAGGTGATCAACACCGAGCTGGCGCTGGCCGATCTGGAGAGCGTGGAGAAAGCCCTGCTCCGGGTGGGAAAGATCGCCAAGAGCGGTGACAAGGAGGCCAGGGCGAAGCTGGAGCTGCTGGAGCGGGTGCGCGGCTGGCTGGACGAAGGGAAGCCGGTGCGCGCCATGGGGCTGGACGAGGAGCAACGCAAGGCGCTCCACGATCTCCACCTGCTCACCATCAAGCCCACCATGTACATCGCCAACGTCAACGAGGACGGCTTCCGGGACAACCCCTATCTGGACCAGGTTCGC